>JBLMXM010000454.1:0-5863 GCA_050257775.1 Hyphomicrobiales bacterium | reverse complement strand
CCGTACTTGCGGGTGAGCACCTCCCAGCCGGCTTCCTCGGTCAGCATCTGCAGGCCGAGCTTGCTCTCGATGTCGTCGATGCACATGACGGCGTCCAGGTTCATGACATTGTGGATCCAGGTGACGTGCTTGTCGCCGATGCCCTGGATGTCGTGGCCGCCGTAGCCGTTCCAATAAAGGGTCGGGCACTGGATCGGTTCGAGCCCCACGATGAGATGGCGGCCGGGCCATTGCTGCTTGAGCCGGTCGCCGGCGGCGATGGTGCCGGCCGAGCCCATGGCCGAGACGTAAGCCGAGACCACTCCTCTGCCAATGCCTTGCTTTGCGAGCACCCGGGCCAGCTCGATGATGGTATTGCCCGTGACGAAATAATGGAAGCGGTAGTTGGCGAACTCCTCGAACTGGTTCATGACGCGGATGCGCTCGGGTGCGGCCTGCTTCAGCGCATGGCACTTGTCGTAGATTTCCTTCACATTGCTTTCGCAGCCTGGGGTCAGCTCAAGCCGGGCGCCGTAGCTGCGGACAATATCGAATCGCTCCTGGCTCATCTCCTCGGGCAGGATCACGACGGAATCGAACTTCATGCGGCAGCCCACCCAGGCGCCGCCGATGCCGTAGTTCCCGGTGGACGGCCAGACGATGGTGTGGAGCGCCGGATCCACGGCACCGGTGACGGCCTTTTCGATCAGCACCGAGTAGGTGGCGCCCACCTTGTGGCTGCCGGTTGGGAAGTCCTTGCCGTAAAGAACCACGATGGGCGTCTCGACCCCGGTCAGCTCGCGGGGCAGGACCTCATGGTAAATCCGGCCGGTACCGTCTTTCCAGGTAATGTTATAAAGGTTGATGGGGTCGAGCGGGTCCTTGGCCTTGACCGCCAGGGCCCTTTCGCGCAGGTCTTTGCGGATCTTAGATGGATCCAGCATCTCCGCAAATGTGGGGCCGGTGATCAGACGCTGTGGGCTCATGGTGTGGCATCCTTCCGCGTGACTCAGATTGTAAAGTCTGCCTGATATCACCGGATCTTGGTCCGGTCAAATCCCGTAAAAAATATCCCGACCGCCTCGCCGGGGCTGACGGCCCCTGAGGCCTGCAGCTGCATCAGCCCCGCCAAGCCGGAAGCACCCGTGGGGCAGACCGGGATCCCCGTATGAGATTGCGCCGCCTCGTAGGCCTCGCGGATGGCGGCCTCGGCTAGGATTTCGGCCCGGCCCCCTGAACGAAGAACCGCGCACAGCAGGTAGTACCAGTCGTAGGTGAGATCGTCCAGTATCCCGTGGGCCAGGCTGTGCGGGGCGGCACCGTCCCAAGGCCACATGAAAAGGCCGGAGGTGGCAGCCATATCTTTCAAAACGGACTGAACCCTAGGCGAAAAGAAGCTGCGCTGAGCAAGAGCGGCGATCGTCTGAATCTGATCAGGGCGAGAGCGCGCGAAGGCCTTCATTTTTTGCAACTGCGCCGCCGGGTCGGCGCCGCGTTCGTAGCCCAGGTCAAAGGCCTGCCCGCTGCGGCGGGCGATTTCAGCCAGTGATAGGAGATAGGCCCGCACGAACGGAAATCCGCCCTCCGGCTGGCAGACGTGGATGCGCGGCAGGGCATCGATGAACCCCAACTGCAGGGCCTCTTCGAAGGCTTGGGCCACGGAGCGCGCCAGAGCCCCTCCGCCCACCTGAATGACCAGGCTATCAAGCTTTTCCGAACGGTCGAGCAACTGCAGGATCAGCTCCCATCCCAGGGTGGCGCCGCCCTCGATGTTCGACCAGTTGTCGTTTCCGGCGCAGGCAAACGGCACCCAGCCGTTATCGTCCAACGCTTTCTGAAAAGCCAGGTAGCAGGGGTCGCCTGCGCCGGTGCCCGCGCGGGGGATCTTTTCCACCACTGCGTCCCGCTCCGCCAGCATGGCCGCGACCGCCGGGTCGACATCCTCCGGCACAAACGCGTGCAGCTCGTAGCCGCCGGCGCGGGCCACCGCGGCCGCCCCCAAGGCGGCGTTGCCGCAACTGTAGATGGCCAGGACCTTTTTCTCTCCTCCGCCCCTGAGTTCCCTCAGCGCCTCCAGGTACAGTAGGGTGGCCATCAGGTGCCTTCCCTTGTGGGAGCCGGTCACGTTGCCGGTTTCATCCTTCACCCACAGCCGACCGGGCCGACCGAGTGCGGATGCCAGGCCGGCGGCTGCGGTCAATGGGGTCACTTCGAAGTCCCGGCCCTCTTGGCGAAGCAGGCACTCCGTCCATCCATCCAGCATCCTGCCGTAGCGCTCATGGCCGAGCAGGATGCAGCCGGACAGCAGGGGGGATAATAGCTCGAAGGTACGCGGCGATCCCCCGGCCCAAAACTTGCGGATCTCTTCGGGCAACCGGCGGTCCGTGGCCAGCATCCGGCGCAAAACGTGCTCTTCTGCCGGACGGCGGCCCGGACAGCTGAAAATTCCCGATCCGATCGGGTAATCTTTCCTGCAGAATGGACATGTGAGGCAGTTGCCGGGCACCAGGCCTCCCTGTGAATGGAAGCATATTGACATTTCGCACCTAATCGCGCACAAGTAACAGACTCTGGGAGCGGGAGTCAACGACCGCCCGCCAAACGGGCGGCTTGGGTTTTCGGCCACAGGCCGGAAAGACAAGAGCACGCTAGTGCCTAAACGTTGAACCTGCAACCGCGTGCACAGCACGTGGTTTGGATGGCAGGAATCAAATTAGAAGCTATCTCAAAAATGCATCTGACACCCGATGGCGGCGTTGCCGGCCTCTCGAAATGCTCACATACTGTCGTGTATGCTGCGCTTTCGAATCGGCCTGCGCCTTGCCCTCAGGCGTGATCTGCTATTTTTGAGTTGGCTTCTCAATTCTAACCCGGGACTCCCGCTGAGGTGAAATTGATGGGCATTATGGTCATCACCCGATTGGATGCCTTCGGGGGACGTTTGAACTGGGTCATCGAACGGCTGTGTGCCCTTCTCATGGCGGCGCTGGTCATCGTGATCTGGTTCGAGGTCTTCCAGCGCTACGCCTTACGTCTGGGGTTCACCTGGGGGGAGGAGTTGTCCCGCTACATCATGATCTGGGCGGCACTGATGGCAGTCCCGGCCGGTGCCTACCGTCGCGAACACATCGGGTTGGAACTCATCAGCAACATGCTGCCCATCGAGCGACGCCGTCATCTGCGCCTGGTGCTCGACGTCATCGGACTTGCGTTTTTCGTTTTCCTGACCATTTACGGCATCGGCATGGCGGCCAGCGGCAGGACCCAGTACGCCACCATTTTCGGGATGAACATGGTGGTGCCGTTTGCATCGGTGCCCGTATGCGGTGCGCTGACCTCCATCCAGTTGGTCGTCACCATGCTGCGGGACTTTTCGCCGAAGGCGGAGGTGCAAGCCTGATGACGATAGTTGCCATCATATTCTTCGGCCTGATGCTGGTCGGCCTTCCGATCGGCTATGTTTTAGGGGTAGCCGGGGTGGCCGGCCTTCTTCAGGTGGGTGGGGAAAATTTCCTCGCCATGGCGCCCAAGCGGTTTTTCGAAGGACTGGACCTCTTCACCTTCATGGCCATGCCGTTTTTCATCATGGCCGGCGAGATCATGAACCGCACGGGCATCACCAACAAGATCGTGGAATTCGCCGATTCGCTGGTCGGGTACATGCGCGGCGGCCTGGCGCACACCAACATGGTCGCCTCGGTGATTTTCGCCGGCATGACCGGCGCCGCCGTCTCCGACACCGCGGCCTTTGGCAACACCCTCGTGCCGGCCATGGTCCGGCAGGGGTATAGCCGGTCTTTCTCGTGTGCCGTCACTGTCGCAGGCTCCATCATCGGCCCGACCATTCCGCCTTCCAACCTGATGATCATCTACGGTTCGCTGATGGGGGTGTCGATCGCCGGCATGTTCGCCGCCGGGATTCTGCCGGGTCTCATGATCTGCGCGGTCTGCATGATTTACATCGTGGCGGTCGGCAAGCGCAAGAATCTTCCGATCAGCGATCAGGGCTTCAGCCTGAGACGGATTTTGTCAAGCTTCAAATCAAGCTTTCTGGCCCTGCTCATGCCCGCCATCATCCTGGGCGGGATCATTTTCGGCATCGTCACGCCGACCGAGGCCGCCGCGATCGCCGTGTTCTATGCCTTCTTCCTGGGGGTCTTTGTCTACCGCACGTTGACGTTCGAGGCCATTGTTCAAACGTTGATCCGCACGTCCATCATCACGGGGGTGGTGTTCCTGATCATCGCCTCGGCCTCGATCCTGAGCTGGTGGATGACCTTCATGCAGATCCCCCAGAGCATCGCCAAGCTCTTTCTGTCGATCTCCCGCAATCCGCAGGTGGTGATCGCCTTGATCCTTTGCCTGCTGTTGATCATCGGAATGTTCATGGACATCAATGCGGCCCTCATCATCCTGGCGCCGGTCCTGGGGCCGCTCACCCAGCTCATCGGCATGGACCCGGTGCATGCCGGCGTGATGATCGTGCTGGCTCTCAACATCTCACTGATGACGCCCCCCGTCGGGGCTTGCCTCTTCGTCATCAGTTCGATTACCGGCGAGCGGTTGGAGACTCTCTCCCGGGAACTCTGGCCGTTTATCCTGCTCGAGGTGGCCGTGCTCTTTATGATCGCCTTCTGGCCGACATTTACGCTGTTCGTGCCGCACTTGCTGCTGGGCAAATGAGAGTCGGCCGGCGCGGCGGCTGGACAACCGGAGGTTGAGGCGTTAATGTCGTGCCTGTTTTAGCAAAAGTTACCCAACCACCAGCGCTCTCTAACCACTTGCCGAAGGAGGTGTTATAATGAAAGTATCGACTTGGGTTTGCGCAGGGGCGGTTTTGGCAGCAGCCCTGTTCGCCTTCGCTCTGATTCCGGTTCCGGCCGATGCGGCCAAGGTCATCAAACTCCACCACCTGAACAAGGACGATCCGTTCGACAATGCCACCGGCGCCATGGCGACGGTGTTCAAGAGCCTGGTCGAAGCCGGCACCAACGATGAAATCCAGGTGCAGACCTTCCCGAACGGGCAGCTGGGCAAGGACAACGACGTCGTCACGCAGGTAAAATCCGGCGTCATCCAGTCCGGCATCCACTCCGTGGGCGGGTTTGCCTCGGTCTACCCCATGATGGGAGTGATCGATGTTCCCTTTGCCTTTCCGAACATCAGCACCACCTATGCGGTCTTCGACGGGCCCTTCGGCGCCAAATTCGCAGCGGATATCGAGAAGAAGACCGGCCTGAAGGTGCTGGGGTTCGGTGACTCCGGGGGCTTTTTCCATTTCACCAATTCCAAGCGGCCCATTACCAGCCCGGAGGACATGAAAGGGCTGAAGATCCGCACGATGGGCCTCGACACCCACAAGGCCATTGTGAGTGCGCTAGGGGCGCAGCCGGCCGCCATCGCGTGGACCGAGGTCTACACCGCGCTCCAGACCGGTGTCGCCGACGGACAGATGAACCCGATCCCGATCATCTCGTTCGCCAAGTTCAACGAGGTCCAGAAGTACCTGACGTTGAGCGGGCACCTGTTTGCCCCCTATGTCTGGGTGATGAACATGGATTTTTACAACAGCCTGAGCCCGGCGGAGAAAGCCGTTATCGCCAATGGGGTGAAGTCGGGAATTGTAGCCGGCCGCGGGGTCAGCCGGGTGATCGAGGCCTCCGATCGCGGACTGGCGGGCCTCAGCAAGGACATGAAGGTCAACTCACTTAGCCCCGCGCAGCTTGCCAAGTTCCGCGATGCCACCATGCCGGCGGTCAAGAAGATCATCATCGAAAAGCACGGCGCCGAGGGCGAGGCCATGATGAACGCCTTTCTCGAGGCCATCGCCGCAGCATCGAAGTAAGATTTCCGACAATTAGCGCGCTGCGATTCCGGGCCGCTC
>JBLMXM010000453.1:0-9688 GCA_050257775.1 Hyphomicrobiales bacterium | reverse complement strand
CACGCACGATTCGGTCGTGGCCAAGCACGCCCAGCGGATCATCCATATCCACGACGGGCTGATCGTCGAAGGCTCGTATGGCGCCGCGGTGGAAGCCCCACTGGCGCCGGCCGAGATTGGGGGCGCCCCATGAAAATCTATCGCACGGCGCGCACGGCCATGAGGGCGCTGCGGCGCAACCCCATGCGGGCCCTGCTGACGACCCTCGGCATCGTCATCGGCGTCGGGGCGGTCATCGCCATGATGGAAATCGGCACCGGCTCATCGGCGGCGATCCAGAAGACCATTGCCACCATGGGAGCCAACGTTCTTCTGATCCTGCCCGGCACCGCCGCCAGCGGCGGGGTGAGCTTCGGCGCCGGCTCCGTCACCACGCTGAAGCCCGAGGACGGCGAGGCCATCCTGCGGGACAGCCCGGCCGTGCGCAATGTCGCCCCGATCGTGCGCGCCCGGACGCAAGTAGTCTACGGCAACCGCAACTGGGTGCCTCAGCAGATGATCGGCACGACCCCGGCCTTTCTGGACATCCGTGATTGGGCCAACCTGGCGGACGGCGACGCGTTCAGCGAGCGCGACGTCCTCAACGCCAACAAGGTCTGCCTGATCGGCCAGACCCTGGTCCGCGAGCTGTTCCAGGGAGAATCCCCGGTCGGCAAGGAAATCCGCGTAAAGAACGTGTCCTTCCGGGTGGTCGGTGTGCTCAGCGCCAAGGGCGCCAATATGATGGGCTCCGACCAGGACGACATCCTGCTCACCCCCTGGACCACTCTCAAGTACCGGGTGACGGGCTCCACGTTGGCCAACGTCAACCAGAGCGCGGCCGCCGCTTCCAGCAGTTCGGTGAACACCCTGAACAAGCTTTACTCCGGCAATGCGCCTCAGCTCTACCCCCTGCAATCGGAGACCCAGGCGGCGGACAACCCGCTTCCGGTGCGGTTCGCCAACATCGACCAACTCCTGGCTGGCGCCCGCACCACCGAAGAGATCCCTGTGGCCATACAGGAGATCTCCCAGGTCTTGCGCGAACGCCACCGCATCCGCCCGGGCGAACCGGACGACTTCAACATCCGCGACATGACCGAGATGACCAACACGCTTTCCTCGACGACTCGGCTGATGACCAACCTGCTGCTGTGCGTGGCCATGATTTCGCTGGTCGTCGGGGGGGTCGGGATCATGAACATTATGCTGGTCTCGGTCACCGAGCGCACACGCGAAATCGGCTTGCGCATGGCGGTCGGGGCGCGGGCGCGGGACATCCTGCGGCAGTTCCTGGTGGAGGCCGTGGTCCTGTGCCTGGTAGGAGGCGGCGTTGGCATTTTGCTGGGGCACGGCGGCTCGCGGCTTGTGGAGATCCTGCTGCGCTGGCCCGTCGCAACCTCGCCGGGGGCCATCGCTGCCGCCGTCCTGGTCTCGGCCGGCGTGGGAATCATTTTCGGCTTTTATCCAGCCTGGAAGGCCTCGCGGCTGGATCCCATAGACGCTTTGAGGTATGAGTGATGAGGCGCAGGTGAACGCTCAAGGCTGAGAGCTGAAAGCAAGCTGGAGAACGACTTTGGCTTCAGTAAGGAATTTATCGACAAGACAACAGGGGCGCCGAATCGTCTGTGCAGCGGCAGCCGGTGTCTGTTTAGCCTTGTTGCAGGGCTGCATGGTCGGACCCGATTTCCTCCGGCCTCACATGGAGGTCCCTCAAAATTGGACGGGATCGGCCCCTGCCCCCGAAAAGCAGCCAGCCGCACCGGCAGAACTATCGCTGGCCCGCTGGTGGCTTATTTTCAACGACCCGATCCTCTCCGGCCTCATCGATGAGGCGGTCCAGTCCAACCTCGACCTGATGCAGGCCGAGGCGCGAATCCGGCAGGCCCGAGCGGCCCTCAGGGGGGCGGTGTCGTTCCTGGGGCCCACGCTGGACTCCAGCGCGCTTGCCCGGCGCAGCCGCACACGCGGGTTCGTGAGCGGCAACAAGGGAGACATCTCCAATCAATACCAGGTCGGCTTCGACGCCGCATGGGAGATCGACGTCTTCGGCGGCGTACGCCGCAACATCGAAGCGGCGGACGCAGACCTGGCCGCCACCGTCGAAGCCCGGCAGAACGTGCTCATCAGCCTCAGCGCCGAGGTGGCCCTCAACTACATCGATCTGCGCTCGTTCCAGCAACGGGTGTCCATCGCCCGCAAGAACCTGGCCACCCAGTCGCACAGCGCCCGCTTGACCCGGCTGCGGTTCGAGGCCGGGTTCGTGAGCGGTCTGGACGTGGCCACGGCGGAGGCCCAGGTGGCGACCACCGCGTCCACGGTCCCGCTGCTGGAATCAGCGGCGCAGCAGGCCATTTACAATATCAGCATCCTCCTGGGCCGCGATCCGGCCGCGTTGCTCCCGGAGCTCTCCCCGCCGGGAGATATACCGGAACAACCGCCGGCGGTGCCGCTCGGCCTGCCCTCCGACCTGCTTTTGCGGAGGCCGGACATCCGGCAGGCCGAGGCTCAGGTCCATGCCGCCACCGCCCGCATCGGCGTGGCCACGGCCGACCTGTTCCCCCGCTTTACGATCTCCGGCTCCGCCGGCCTTCAGTCGAGCGAATTCGGCTCGTGGCTCACGTGGAGCAACCGCTTCTGGTCGTTCGGCCCCACGGCCAGCTGGAATCTCTTCAGTTCCGGACGCACTTTGGCCAACATCGAACAGCAGCGGGCCGTGGAGGAGCAAACCCTGATCGCCTATCGGCAGACGGTCCTCACGGCTCTGCAGGAGGTTGAAAACGCCTTGATTGCGTCTACGAAGGAGGAGGAGCACCGCGTCGAGCTCAGCCGCGCCGTGGCCTACAATACGAAGGCGGTGGACCTGGCCACCCGGCAGTATACCCAGGGGCTGACGGATTTCCTCAACGTCCTGGACGCCCAGCGTTCCCTGTTTCTGACTGAAGACCAGCTGGCAGCCAGTACCGGAACCGTGCTGACGAACCTGGTCGCTCTATACAAGGCCCTGGGAGGCGGTTGGAACGAATAGCCGGGCGAAGACCGAGAGACACCCATTCAGATTAAACCCTCATGGCCACCTTCGGCGGCCGTGACGGTGCATGAAAATAGTACGCTGGAGCCCGGGTGAGCGGTTGCAGCAGCGGCTGGCTGTCTGAGCCGCTTACGAAACCGCTTAGCCGGCCGCAGGCGCCTACCTTATTTTCGTACTAAAGAACCCAGGACGTGAATGATCTCAAAAGCCGCATAGGCCTGCTTCGTTCCAAGTTGATTTACTATGGCAAGCCCTTCAACCGCAGGCGGCTGCTCCGATTCTACGGACAGTTCGTGCGCCCTGGCGAACTTTGCTTTGACATCGGCGCTCATGTGGGCAATCGCATTCGGGCATTCCTGGATATCGGCGCCCGCGTCATCGCCGTAGAGCCCCAGCCTCATTGCGCAGCCTACCTGCAGAGGCGATTCGGTCGGCACAAGGGATTCCATATCCTCCCCAAAGCCATCGGCGCTCAAACCGGTGCGGCTACCCTGTATATCAACCGGATGAACCCCACGATCAGCACCCTGGCCCCGGCCTCCTGGAGAAAGGCCATGGCCGATAGCGCTCCCCGAGGCGAGCGATGGGATCACCGCATCGAAGTGGATGTCATCACTCTGGACCAACTCATCGACCAGTACGGAGTGCCCGGTTTTTGCAAGATCGATGTGGAGGGATGCGAAGACCAGGCCCTTGCCGGTCTTTCTTATCCGCTCCCTGCGCTTTCATTCGAGTTTATCAGCTTTGAAAGGGCCAAGGCCTGGGAATGCACCCAGCGCCTGCGTTCCCTGGGAGCTTACCGGTTCAATTGGAGTTTCCGGGAGCAGCTCCGCCTGGCCGCCCCCGATTGGGTGGACCACCAACGAGTCGAACATATGCTGCAAACCCTGGGATCGCGCATCATTTCAGGAGATATTTACGCTCAACGGGTGAACTGACGGCGGCAGTGGGTTTGATACCCCAACTTATTTTCGGCAAGGCGTTCAACCATGCTATAAGGGATAAACATCAATCTTGTGGTGGTTATATCGAAGGAGCGGCAAGCCAATGGAAAAAGAGATCAAGAAACTGGATCACACCTCCCATTTGATGCTTCACCGAACCAGTCAAAAAGAAGTCAGAGACGGCATAACCGTTATCGTGAAGGGCGAGGGCGTGTGGGTGTATGACCAGGACGGAAAGCGCTACCTGGACCTGGACGCCGGGGTGACCCGGCCGGTCCACGTCGGACACGGCTCCAGGGAACTGGCCCAGGCTGCCTATGAGCAGATGTGCCGGCTGGCCTACTTCACCCCGATGAGCTTTGCCAACGTACCGGCCATGGACTTGGCGGACGTATTGGCTGGGATCGCCCCGGGAGATATCAACCGATTCACCTTTGAGTGCGGTGGCTCCGAGGCGGTGGAAACGGCCATGAAGCTGGCCAAGCACTACCACGCCTACCAGGGCGACAAGGGCCGCTTCAAGATCATGTCCCGGAGGGGGGCCTACCACGGGGTCAACGGGATCGGCCTGCGCGCCCTCGGAACGGTTATGCCCATGCGCCAGGTGATGGAACCCCTGGCCCCGGGAGCCGCCTTCATCGAATCCCCTTACTGCTACCGGTGTCCCCATCATCTCACGCCGCAGAATTGCGATATGGCCTGCGCCCGCGAACTCGGCCGTATTCTCGAGTTCGAAGGGCCGGATCAGTTCTCGGTTTTCATCGGCGAGCCGATTCAGCAGGCGTTCGGAGCTTTGCGGCCGCCGGCCGCATACTGGCCCATCATCCGGGAAATCTGCGACCAATACGGCATTCTGCTGATCATCGACGAGGTTATCTGTGGATTCGGACGCACCGGGAAAATGTTCGCCACCGAGCACTTCGATGTTCAACCGGACCTGATCACCATGGCCAAGGGCATCACCAGCGGCTACGTACCGTTGGGCGCGGTAGGATGCACCGACAAGGTCGCAGCGCCTATCGAGGTCTTCAACCACCTGCACACCTATGGGAACCACCCCGTGCCATGCGCCGTGGGGATCAAGAACATCGAAATCCTCAAGAGGGACCGCCTGGTGGAGCACAGCGCCGCCATGGGGGACTATTTCCTGGACGGGCTGAGCAGCTTACAGGGCCGCCCGTCCGTCGGAGAAGTCCGCGGCACCGGGCTCTGGCTGGCGATCGATTTCACTTCCGACAAGAAGACCCGCGCCCCGTACCCCACCCGCAACCTGCTGAACATCCTGGCACGGGCCAAGCAAAAGGGGGTCATCACCAAGACCATGGGTCTGGCCCTGGAGTTCGCTCCACCCTTGACCATTCAGAAAGATGAGATCGACTGGGCTATCAAGGTCATCGGCGAGTGCATCACCGAGGAAGAAAAAGCCATGGGCCTTTAAACGATGCCCCTGAAAATTGGGGCGAGGGTTTCGTTGGCGGCATATAAATTCGCCCGCGTCATACCAACCTCATAGCCTGGAAAACAAGAGCACCACCGATCGCGGCTGCACTCGGTAGGCAGGGGATTCGACCAGCGGGGCATCGGGCCAGTCGCAGATGTCATCGGGTGACTCGAGGTAGGTATCCACCAGGCGCTGCCAGGCGGGGCCCTCGGGGGACGGAAGCTCGAAGAGCAGCGGCTCCCAGAAAGCGTTCACCATGAGGTGCAGGAGATATCTCCCCTTCAAGCTGCGGGCCGTTGCCGCCAGGCTGTGAGAGTCCTGTCCCCAGTCCGGTTGGTTTAACTTCACTCCGTGCCACCGGATCGCGGCTTGGCGCAGGAGCTGGTTTAGGCTCAGCCCCGGATCCTCGCGGAATAGATCGCGACGCAGACGCAGCCGGATGAGTCTCTGCAAAAAGCGATGCAAGTCGCGGCGCGGACCGAGCAGCGTCCAGTCGAGCCAGCTGATCTCGTTGTCCTGGCAGTACGCATTGTTGTTCCCGCGCTGGGTGCGGCGCACCTCATCACCCATCAGCACCATGGGCGTGCCCAGGGAAAGAAGGAGTACGGCGAAAAAGTTCTTGACCTGCCGGTTCCGCAGTTTTTCCACCTCCGGATCATCGGTAAGCCCTTCCGTTCCGCAGTTCCAGCTCCGGTTGTCGTCGGTTCCGTCACGGTTGCCCTCGTTGTTCGCCTCGTTGCGCTTCGCGTTGTAAGAAACCAGATCGTTCAGGGTGAAGCCGTCGTGGCAGGTGACGAAATTGATGCTCTGCTCCGGCTCCCGTTCCTGGTGTCCATAGAGATCGGGGCTGCCGAGCAGCCTCGCGGCCAAACGTGGTGCGGTGCCGGTATCCCCCCTGACGAAGCTCCGAATGTCGTCACGGAACCTCCCGTTCCATTCCTTCCAACTGTCCCCGATGAAAGTTCCGACCTGGTACAGGCCGGCTGCATCCCACGCCTCCGCGATGAGCTTGGTGCCGGCGAGTACCGGATCCGACTCGATATCCCACAGCACCGGCGGGTTTTCCAGTGGATGGCCGGATTCGTCCCGGGAAAGGATGGAAGCGAGATCGAACCGGAACCCGTCTACATGCATCTCTTCCACCCAGTAGTGCAAGCTGTCGAGGATCAGGCGCCGCACGATGGGCTGGTTGGCGTTCAGGGTGTTGCCGGTGCCGGTGTAGTTGGCGTACCGCGACCGGTCTGGCTCCAGAATATAGTAGACGCTGTTCTCGAGGCCTTTGAAGCAAAACGTCGGCCCCTCGTGATCCCACTCGGCGGTGTGGTTGTACACCACATCCAGGATCACCTCGATTCCCGCCCGATGGAGCGCCTTCACCATGTCCCGGAACTCGTCGATTGCGGCGAGGGGTTCTTTCCGGCTACTGTAGGCCAAGTGTGGCGCAAAGAAAGAGACCGGGCAATACCCCCAGTAGTTGACGAGGCCATCGGGGCAATCCTGGTTGTCGAACTGGAAAACCGGGAGAAGCTCGACGGCGGTGACGCCGAGATCCTGGAGGTAGGGGATCTTTTCGGTCAGACCGGCGTATGTTCCTCTACGCTCCGGAGCGACCCCTGAGCTCGGGTGCTTGGTAAATCCGGCGAGGTGCATCTCGTAGATGATAGTTTGGGAAAAAGGCCGCCGGAGGGGCGCATCCCCGTCCCAGTCGTACGTTTGCGAATCCGCGACCACGCTCTTCATGGCGGCAGACGTATAGTCGCCAGGTCCGTTCGTATCCGCGCGGGTGTATCCCGGCGGTATGCCGACGGCCCGGCCATAAGGATCGAGAAGCACCTTCTGCGGATTGAAGCGAAGCCCTCGTGCCGGTTCGAAGGGCCCTGCGGCCCGGTACCCGTATACCTGCCCGGGCCCGACGCCGGGCACGAAGCAGTGCCAGTAATGGTAGGTGCGGTTCCACCGGGGATCCAGGGGAATCACCCGTGCCGCCTTCGCGTCGTCGAGTCGATCGAACAGAAGCAGATCCACCCGGATGGCGCTCTTAGAGAAGACGCTGAAGTTCACTCCGTCCGGACGGACGGTGGCACCGAGAGGAAAGCATTTTCCTTTGTCGATTTCTCTGGTCATGACTTAATAGAATTGCAGCTTAGCCGCGCCCTCAAGGGTCCGCCAATGGCCGATCCAGCCGAACTTTCACAGACTTCGCTCCACAATTCCTGCCCCTTCAATGTCTGCTTCACCCTGTTCTTTGAATTTGTAAATGATCTCAGGGAGTCGATGCGGAGATTCGGGTGGCGCAACCGGGTTGGATGATTCGCGGTTTAGCGGGGGATCAATGAGAAGATCCCCCGCTTGAGCCGTTCATGCCAGCTTCTACTGGATCCAGCCCTGCTCCTTGAAGCGGATCTTGAGCTGGTCGGCGATCTCCTTGGCGGTCTGCTTGGCCCGACCCTGGATCTTGGAACTCCCGGAGAGTTCCCCGTAGCCCTGCACACCGGCCTGGACGGCGAGTCCTACAGGGTTGTGAGTGATCAAAAGGGCGGCAACGCCCAGGGCACCGCCGGGCATTTTTCCTCCGGTGGCATCGATCGAGCCCTGGCCGAGCTTGCGGGGGCCGTTTGCCGTCATCTGGTAGCCTTCGACCAGGGTTTTAAGCTGGGAGGCGCCGGAGCCGAAACCCAGGGTCACACGTTTCAGCTCGCTTCCCTGCTCGACCGATAATAGATACCCGCGAAGCATGATATCGTTTACCTGGGGAACCGTCTGGGAAGTCGCCCGGACGCCGGAAAGGCCCATCTCCCGGATATCGGCAGCAAGCTCCTCTGCGATCTGCATACCCAGCTGCTTTTCCATTTCGACCTGGTCGGCTGTCGGCGGTGTGGCCGGCGCCGCTATTTGGCCGGCAATGGCCGAATCGGGAGCGACACCTTCCGGGGATGTTACAAAATCATACACGATGATATGAGCGGGCCGAGGAAGCGGTCCTCCTGAGTAAGTCTCGCGGTCGGAAATTTTGGTCGATGCGCAGCCATACCCTAAGAAGAGCACAAGCAGAAGTAAGGTCCAAACATGGTGTCTTTTCATGGAAACCTCCGAATTAGGTGGCCGGTGCCAAGCTGAACGCAATGAAGGCGTTGATCTTACGAAAAATTGGTGTAGCCGTCAACGGGCGCAAAAACACGGACGCAAGCCATCGTCCGGTTCATGCAAGCTAAATGAAGCGCTGAACCCTGTCCGCAACTATCCCGGCCAGGCCGCACATCGGCCCCCTCTTTGGAATCCCAGTCTAAGGCGCCTCCTAGTGTCGTGTCCCGGGAGTAACTTTAGATACTCGATTCCCCTGATGCGCGCGATCCGATTCGCAGCGGTTCATCGACAGGCTGGCCGGGGTGCGAGCCGCGGCGAGCCGCAACCCGATGTTTCAGCCGACTCTGCCACGCCCCCCAGCCGTCTAGAGGGTACCTTCGGCAGGCAGAGACGACCGGCGGCTCCGTGGAGGCCGGTTCTTTGGGGCTGTCCGGAGACGGATGGAGCGGGCTGGCTGCCGTACGCCGGATCCGGGAACGGATGGGTTGCGGCTCGCCGCGGCTCGCACCCCGGTCAGCCTACGGCCGCACTGGAAGGCATCGGCTGAGAAGTCACCGTAATTATGCAATTTACTCCCGGGACACGACACTAGTTGAGAAGCCAGTTGTGGTCAAGCGTAAACGAAACCGTCTTGTGTCTATTGTTCACAGTCACATCAGCCGTCATACTGGAATACCAGGTCCCTATTTTCCTGTTGTGTGAATCCAGTATGTAGGCTCCATACGTGCTCGAACCCTCTACCGGAGACTCCTCTACAAGATACAGTAAGGATGAGAATCCGGACGAGTCGGGGTCTACCGTTTTCCAGTAAGGACCACTGATTTGATAGCCTTTCTCAAGTCCCACGATGGCAAAAGGGTTGCCGGAATCCATCAACACGTAATAGTGATAGCCGGAATTGAAATGGTGCATCTCGAAATTTTGAGTCAGTTCCGTGTTGATCTCAAAACCCCCGGTGGATGCGTGGGAAAGGCCCGGCGCGGCAAATCCGGCCAGCAGAAAAACAACGGCTGCACTCAGTGCTTTCATCGGTCGACTATATCGCGTAAACATAAAAAAAACCTCCTTCAGGCTGATCCGCGATGTGAGGACGAATCTCCTGACATCCACCAGCGGCGCCGGCGCGTTTCGCAAATCACCACATCGGCGGACCATTTTTCGTTTACGGCAGCGTTCTTCCGATGCGGTATGAATATCTATATGGTCGCT
>JBLMXM010000452.1:0-11272 GCA_050257775.1 Hyphomicrobiales bacterium | reverse complement strand
GTGGCGGAACGCGCCCGCAACAAACTGTTGACCGCTTTCGACAACGGAAAAATCCGCGTGGTTCCGCGGGAGGATCGGGATGGCAATCGACTTGATCTAAGGCGAGACATCGGCGTCCACTATCTCAAGTCCGAGAAAATTTTCCCCAGGAGTCAAAAAAAATCACCGCCCGAGGGCGGTGAAGCATGATTTGAAGCGAGTTTGATGGTGGCGATGCAGGGATTTGAACCCCGGACACTGCGGATATGAGCCGCATGCTCTGACCAACTGAGCTACATCGCCAGCATGCGGCATATTGATGTAAAGCGCCGGCTTTGTCAATAAGCAGTTTCCGGCGATGCCGCTCCCCGCGCACGATTCGCCCTAACCCGCAGCCTTCGGGACCGCAGAGACCGGCTGCGGCTACTTGGACGAGCCGGCCACCTCCACGCTGTATTCTTCCAGATTGCCCGGAAGGTTGTCGAACACCGCCATGAACGGGATAGACCTGCCGGGCTTCACTCCCACATTCAGGTTGTTGACCCCGGTCTTGTTCTTGAGGCGCCCGGTGATGGCGGCAAGATCCTGGGCGGCCAACTCCTGGTTCGAAAGAACATTGCCGGCAAAGACCGTAGCCGTCTTGGCCAGCGTCTTGTTCTTGGAGTACAGCTTCGCCGTGACGCGGATGAAGCTGCGGGGATGGTCGTAATTATTGCGGACCTGTCCCTTGATGACGCACAGCCTGCCGGCGCCGGGGTTGTCTATGAACTCGGCGCTGAGGCTTTCTGAAACCGGCGCGATCTTCAGGTTGCCGGCGGTATCCTCGGGCTCGGATTGGAAGATCTTGCCGAGGTAGGGAACTTCAAGATCCTTCAGGTAATCGCTCAGATCGCTCAGATAAGGAATCTCCAGATCGCTGAGATAGGGGATCTGGATACCGATGCTGCGGGGAATCACCAGAGCCGCGATGGCCAGCACCAGAACCCCCAGCGTTGCCATCACCAGCTTCCGGCCCCACGAACGCCTCGGTGCTTGCGTTCTCCTAACCCGCGGCTTGGCCTTCTGGGGGACCTCAGTTTCCAGAACATCCGTGGCGCCGGTCATGCCGGCTTGCGTAAATTCGTCCGTGGAGAATTCATCCGTCGAGGGTGCGCCCTCGCCCGGCTTCACGGATGCCGCCGCCGCTGCCGCCACTCCCGCTGCGGCGACGGCAGCCGTCGGCGCTGTAGCCTCCGGCCGGGCGACCGCAGCCGCCGTGTCGAGCTCGTCGTCCACCGGCTCGATTTCAATCTCCATATCGCTGGCGTTGGCACGAACGGGCTCAGGCGCAAAATCCAGATCGAGTTCCTCGGTGGCTGCAGCCGCGGGCTTCTGCTCCTCCCCCTCCTCCAGGAGGGTTTCGATGTCGAGCATCAAATCCTCCTGATTCTTGGACGGCGGCGCCGCTTTGGCGTTCGCCGCCGCCGGGGGTTCATTATCGAAAACCAGATCGAAATCCTCGGCCGGTTCCACTGCGCTTTTTACCGCGGCCGCCGGCGTCTTTTCTTCCAAAACACCGGATATGTCCGAGAAGTCCAGCTCGTCAGTAGGCGCGGCAGCCGCCACCGGGCTTTTCTGAGGCGCACCCGCGATGGACGTCAGATCCAGCTCCTGCATCTCACCGCTCTTGGCGTCGACACCGGCGGCAGCCTCAAGATCGAGGTCCAGTTCGAGTTCAGAAGTGCCAGCGCGAGCCGATGCTGCGGGTGAACCCTCGCCTTCGAGCATTTCTTCAAGGTCGGAAAGGTCCAGTTCGTCTTCGTCGGCCGATTTCGCGGCGGCCTTCGCCTCAGCGGCTGCCGGCTCTGTAACATCTCCATGCCCTTCTTCCGCCGATTCCTCGATGGGGGCGTCGGCACTCTCGGGGGTTAAGGTCTCCAGATCAAGGTCCAGTTCGAGTTCACCACTGGGAACTTCGGTTCGCGGCGGAGTTTCCGCCGTAGTGGGCGCCGCAGACACCTCATCCAGCTTGTCGAGGTCGTCCAAGCTGATTTCCATTTCGTCCAAGGAGGGCAGGGACGGCTCGGCTGTGGTCTCCACGGAAGGCTCAAGATCCATGCTGAAATCGATAGACGGCTCACCGGCACTTGCTGTGGGAGTGCCGGCGGAGGCCTGAGGTGAAGCCTTGGCCGTCTGCTCCTCTTTGGCCGAATCCTCTTCAAGGCTCAAGCCCAGATCCAGGTCGAGTCCCGAGTCGTCACCCAGCTTTTCCGCCGCCAATGGGTCGGCTGCCGGGACATCTTCGGCTAGCAGGTCGTCCACGTTGAGCAACTCCGGCTCATGGCCAGCCGAAGCGGCCTGGCCTTCCGGGGAGGCCTTTTCGCTGAACAGGGCGTCAAGCTGGGAGTCGATCTCCTTCAATCCGGCTGTCTCTCCGGGAGCAGCAGCGGGCGTCAGTTCATCCTGCAGGGTTAACGGCTCTTCCGCATCCGCAGCCGCTGCCATAGGATAGGCCATAAAAACGTGGCGGCACTTGGAACACCTGACCTTCGAGCCTGTGGGCCTGATCATACGATCGTCCACGTTAAAACTGGTCTCACACCCTTCGCACATCACTATCATGGCTAAACCCCGCTGTTTAGAAAATTACAGTTTGCACATCCGTTACAACTTCAGCTGGTAGATCCCGGGCAGATGGCGATAATCTTCGGCATAATCGAGACCATATCCTACCAGAAAGCCTTTCTCGGCCACGTGGCCACAGTAGCCGATGCTCACATCGGTTTCCCGCCGCTCGCGCTTGTCGATGAGCGCGCAAAGCTTTAGGCTTCGCGGCTGAAATGATCTCAAGTGGTCAAGGATCCGATTGACGGTCCGCCCGGTATCCACGATATCCTCTACCAGAAGAACATCTCTGCCGCGGATATCCAGCGCAATGTCTTTCACAAGCCGCACAGTTCCGGTGGACGCCACGCCGGCACCGTAGCTCCCGGCCTGGAGGAAATCGACCTTCACGGGAATAGTCAGCTGACGGATGAGATCGGCAAGAAAAACGAAAGATCCCTTCAGCACGGCAACCAAAGCGAGCTCACGGTTACCGTAGTCCGCCGAGATCCGCTGGGCGATTTTCTTCACCAGCAGATGGACCTCATCCGCCGTCAAAACCGGTATCAGTTCTCGCATAACCCCATAAATAGAGGGTGTTGCACGACCCGTTGCACAATTCTGTTTTCGGCAGATATATAGAAAACTTTATCCCGAAACCCATGCAAAGTCAAATTTTAGGCTTTGGAGGTGACGGCAGCGAAAGCAGGCTGAAAAGACCTCTGAGAACGAAAGAACCGGAACTCCATCGGGCAGGGAATGGACGGGAGTCAAAAACCACCCGTGTAACGGGTGGCTTGAATTTTCGGCCATAGGCCGAAAGGGCAAAAAGCACGTCAGTGCTTTTAAGGTGCACTTGCAACCGCGTGCGTAGCACGCGGTTGGTAAGGCAAGAAATCTATTAAATTCCCGTCTCAGATAGCTTTTCGAGGAGCTCTCTCTGTGCACTGGTGAGGGCTTTGGGAATCTGGATGTTGACGCGCACATAAAGGTCGCCCTTTTTACTCCCCTGCATAGCGGGCAGTCCATGCCCCGGCAATCGCAACTTGGTGCCGCTCTTGGTACCGGGCGGAATTTTCAAGTGGTACTGCTTGTCATCCAGGGTAGGAACGGAAATCGTGGCGCCCAGCAGGGCTTCGGTTAGCTTAATGTCGCGGTGGGTAATCAGATCCTGCCCATCGACGCTGAAGACGGGGTCATCCATCAGCGCCGCCTGAATGTATAGGTCCCCTCGGGGTCCGCCGAAAGGCCCCGGGTTTCCTTTGCCCGCCAACCGCAGCTTTTTGCCCGCGGTCATCCCCTTTGGGATCTTAACGGTAATGCGCTCAGGGGTTCCCTGGTCCTGGATCGTCACGGCCTTGGTGGTGCCGAAGGCGACTTCACGCAGGGTGAGCGGCATCTCATAAAGGAGATCGGCCCCCTTGACGGACTGGGACTGCTGGCGTCCGCGGCCCCCGAACGGAGAGCCCGCGCCATAGGAAAATCGCGTGCCTCTGCTTTCGCCGCCGTAAAAATCGCCGCCGAACCCGAACTCCCGTAGAATGTCATTGATGTTGAATCCTCTGAAAATGTCCTCCTGGGAAAAGCGCTGGCGGAAGCCCTCGGAACCGAACGTGTCGTATTCCTGCCGTTTTTCCTTATCGCTCAGGACCGCGTAGGCTTCACTGATCTTCTTGAACTTTTCTTCGGCGGTCTTGTCTCCCTTGGCGTGATCCGGGTGGTACTTCATAGCCAGCTTGCGATAGGCCTTCTTGATATCGGCCTCGCTGGCGTTGCGAGCGACTCCGAGAATTTTGTAATAATCCTCCGTCATCGATTTAATCCCTCGTCATTTCAGATAGTTCAATCGAAAAATAGTTTGCCGGAACCCCTGTGTCAAGCCTGCGCGACGGCTAAGGATCCAAGGTTTTGGGGTCCAGGGTTCATAAAGAAGCAGTCTCCGGAGGTTCATCGACACCGGCACAATTCAACCACTGCATAAAGCGAACGAATACAGCGAGGGCCACCCTCGCCGTATCCCTGAGCCCTGTACCAAGGGTCTTCGTTTAATGGTTCCATAAGAGCTCCTGGCAAAACCCACAATGCTATCAGTTAGGTGCTGCGCGCTTTAAGCGCCACCATCAAGACCGACAACGCCGCCGGGGTCATGCCGTCTATGCGGGCTGCCTGACCGAGGGATCCCGGACGAACGGTCCCGAGCTTGCTTTTTAACTCGTTGGACAGTCCGTGTATGGCCTGGAAATCGAATTCGTCAGGGATCCGGATCTTCTCCAGGTGTTTAAATTTATCGATTTCCTTCATCTGCTTGTCGATGTAACCCTCGTATTTGATCCCGATTTCCACCTGTCGGGCCACGGGCTGCCTGACCGGTTCGGCAGCCGGCGCGAGAAATTCCACTGAATCATAACCGAGTTCCCCCCGCTTCAGCAACTGGTCCAGGCGGACCCCCTGGTGTATCGGCTTGGAGCCGCGCCCTTCCAGGTAGGTGTTCACCTGCGGTCCGGGCCGCACCACGATGTCCTTGATGCGCCGGATCTCCCGTGCGATTTGCACCCGGCGAGCCTGCAGGTCGGCAACCGACTCCGCGCCGATCAGCCCCAAGGAATGGCCGATCTCCATCAAGCGCAGGTCGGCATTGTCTTCGCGCAGCGTCAGTCGGTATTCCGCACGGGAGGTGAACATGCGGTACGGCTCGCGCGTCCCCCGTGTCACCAAGTCGTCCACCATCACAGCCATGTAAGCCTGGGACCGGTCCAGGACAAACGGCGGCCGCCCCTGCACGCGGCAGGCGGCGTTGATGCCGGCCCACAGCCCCTGGGCCGCCGCCTCCTCGTATCCCGAGGTGCCGTTGATCTGACCCGCCAGAAACAGGCCCGCGACGCGCTTGGTTTCCAGGGTGTTTTTGAGCTGCACGGGGTTCACATAATCGTACTCGATGGCATAGGCCGGACGCATGATCTCGGCGGATTCCAACCCGTCGACCGAACGCACGACCTCAATCTGCACCTCGATGGGCAGGCTGTTCCCCAGGCCGCTGGCGTAAACCTCCTCCGTGTCGATGCCCTCCGGTTCCAGGATGATCTGGTGGCGGTCCCTTCCGGGAAATTTGACGATCTTGTCTTCAAAGGAAGGGCAGTATCGGGCCGAGGTGCCGGTGATGACGCCGCCATACAGCGCCGAACGGGAGAGGTTGCGTCGCACGATGGCATGGGTTCGCTCGCCGGTAAATCCGATGAAACTCGGCAGCTGCGGCAGCTCCGGTCCACCGGAGAACAGCGAAAAGGGCCGCGGGCATTCGTCGCCCGCCTGGGCGGCAAAGCGCGAAAAATCGATGCTGGAGCGCTTCAGACGGGGAGGGGTTCCAGTTTTAAGGCGGCCAAGCTCGAACCCCAACTCCCGCAGATGCGCCGGCAATCCGTAAGAGGCAAACTCCCCGGCCCGCCCGGCCTGAACGGAACGGAAACCGATGTGCACCAATCCGCTCAGGAACGTCCCTGTGGCAAGTACCACCGCCCGGGCGGCATACCCGAAGCCGGTGTGATCTTCAATCCCTGCCACCCGACCGCCCTCGACGATCAGCCTCTCCACCAGGGCCTGCTTGAGGTCAAGACCGGATTGAGTCTCGATCACCCGCTTCATCGCCATGTGATAACGCTTTTTGTCGTTCTGGGTGCGGGAGGAGTGGACAGCCGGCCCTTTCTTGGTATTTAGCGTACGGTACTGAATAGCGGTGCGGTCGGTGATCTTGGCCATCTCGCCCCCGAGGGCGTCGATCTCCTTGACCAGTTGGCCCTTCGCCATGCCGCCGATGGACGGGCTGCACGGCATGGCGGCCAGCTTGTCGAGGTCGATGGCGACCAGCAGCACACGGCAGCCCATGCGCGCGGCTGCCAGCGCTGCTTCGCAGCCGGCGTGGCCGGCCCCGACGACAATGACGTCGTATCCAATGGGGGTGGTGGGCATGCGACCGTGATGATTCGAATCGTTTGCGGCGTTGGCGTAAGGTGTGTTAAAAAAATGTAACGATTATATCGATGCCGGTGGAGCCGGTCAAGCCGCCATGGAGAAACGTTACAACGACCTCGGTTCATACCTGCGCAGGCTTTTCGGCTGCCGCGTCCAGAAAATCACGCTGGACGCCGGCCTCGGCTGTCCGAACCGGGACGGTACCATCGGCACCGGCGGCTGCATCTACTGCAACTTGCGCGGGTCGGGGACCGGTGCCTATGCCCGCGGAAAATCCATCACCGCGCAGCTGCAGGCCGGCAAAGTCGCCATGGCCCGGCGCTATGCCGCCAAGAAATTTATCGCATACTTCCAGTCTTTCTCCAACACGTATGCTCCGATCGAACGATTGAAGGCGCTTTATGACGAAGCCCTGGCCGTCGAGGACGTGGTCGGGCTTTTCATTGGAACCCGCCCGGATTGCGTGTCCGAGCCGGTCCTGGAGCTGCTCCAGGATTACGCCCGCCGCAGTCTGGTCTGGGTCGAATACGGTCTCCAGTCCGCACGCGATGCCACCCTGGCTTTCATCAACCGAGGCCACGACGCGGCCTGCTTCCTGAAGGCACTCAAGGACACGCACCGCTATGGCATCAAGGTGTGTGCGCACGTGATCCTGGGTCTTCCGGGCGAAACCGTGCGGGAGGCCCGCTTGACTGCACAGACTCTGGCCGATGCAGGGGTCGACGGCGTCAAGCTGCACAATCTCTATGTCGTCAGGGGCACGCGGCTGGAAACCCTCTTTCGCACCGGCGAGTACCGCTGTCCCGAGCGGCTGGACTATGTGGGCCAGCTCATAGAGGTTCTGGAGCACCTGCCCCGGCAAGTGGTCATCCAGAGGCTGACCGGCGATCCACATCCGGAAGAACTGGTGGCGCCGCAATGGAGCCTGGATAAGACCGCCACGCTCAAGACCATCCGGGAGGAACTGGACCGCCGGAACACCTGGCAGGGTAGATTGTACGACCAACGCCGGGGCCTTCCGCCAGGCATTTCTTGATATTCCAGCGACGGGAGCCTATATAGAGCATAGACAGCGAAGCGGGCGCCGCGGCGCCCGCTTCGGTACAGGGCTTTTTACCGGAGGCCATGCGACCTAAGCCTTGGTCCCGGCCGGGTAGACCCATACAGGTAGAGCCGAACCATGATAAAAACCGGTTTCTCTACAGCAGCGAGCCGCGAGGACTTCGACCTCTCTTTCAAGGTCTTTCACGAGCTGATGGCCCGCAAGGTCACCGACATCCTTCTGATCAGCAGCCCGTATGAAGCCTTTATCATGGAGGAGGAAGGCCGCTTGGCCGAGCGGATCATTCATGAATACCGCGGGCTCAACCTGTCGCGGCCGCCCATGCTCACCTGGGTATCCACGTCCCAGGAAGCCCTGGAAGCCCTGCATCGCAAGAAGTTCGACCTCGTAATCACCATGCCGCTGGTGGACGACACGGATGCCTACGACCTGGGGTGCATCATCAAGGAGAATTTCCCGGATCTGCCCGTTTTCCTTCTGCTCCACAAAACCGGCCAGCACCTCCTCGAACACAAAGCCTTCGGCCGCGAAGTCATCGACCGGGTTTACGTCTGGCAGGGCAACACGGACCTGCTGCTGGCGCTCATCAAGAACCTTGAGGACCGCATGAACGTGGCCTATGACACGGAACGAGCCAAGGTGCGGGTCATCGTTCTCGTGGAGGACTCCCCGATTCACTACTCCGCGCTTCTGCCGATTCTCTACAAGGAAATCGTCACCCAAACCCAGGCGGCCATGGAAGAGTCCGTCAACGACGAGCATCGCATCTTCCGGATGCGCGCGCGGCCGAAGATCCTCCTGGCGCACTCCTACGAGGAGGCCGTGGACCACTGTCAGCGCTATCAGCCGTACCTGCTGAGCGTGCTGTCGGACGTACGCTTTCCGCGCGGCGGCGCCATGGATGAGAACGCCGGCTTCGCGCTCCTGTCCATGATCCGTGAGGAAAACCCGGACCTCCCCCTGCTCAACCTGAGCACGGATGAGGCCAACCGCGAAAAAGCCCAGCGTCTTCCGGCGGTCTTCATCAACAAGACCTCGCCGATGCTCTATGCGGAAATCCACGACTTCTTCATGCAGTATCTCGGTTTCGGCGATTTCATCTTCCGCCTGCCGAGCGGCCAGGAGATCGCCCGGGCTTCCAACCTGCGGGACATGGAGAAGTTGTTGCCTTCCATCCCGGACGCGTCAGTGGACTACCACGCGCGTCGCAACCACTTCTCCAGCTGGTTCATGGCCCGCTCGGAGGTCATGCTGGCCTCCAAGCTCAAGCCCGTAAGGGTCAGTGACTTCTCCAGCGTGGACGCCCTCAAGCACTACCTGGTTCGCTGCATTCAGGAGCGGCGCAAGGGCATCCAGCGCGGGGTCATTACGGAGATGTCTGCGGGCCGCTTCGACCCGGACGCGGATTTCATCAAGATCGGCCGCGGCTCTCTTGGCGGCAAGGCGCGCGGGCTGGCATTTGCCTCCACCCTGCTCAAGGAGCACCCCGAGTTACACCAGAAGTTCAAGAAGGTCGAAATCCGGGTCCCCAAGACGATGGCGATCAGCACCGAGGGGTTCGATGCCTTCGTGGCCGATAACCACCTCGCGGAGTTCGCCACCCGTGAGGTGGACGACGCGGAAATCGCCGCGGTCTTTCTCAACGCCCGGTTCCCGGGTTGGCTGGCGCGCCATCTCGAGGCCTTTCTGGACCACACGACCTGTCCGCTGGCCGTGCGCTCTTCCAGCCTGCTCGAGGACGCCCAGTTTCAGCCGTTTGCCGGGATCTATCGCACCTACATGCTGCCCAACAACCATCGCGACCGGGCCGCGCGCCTCGAGCGCCTGATCAACGCCGTCAAACTGGTCTATGCCTCCACCTATTTCGAGAGCCCCAAGTCCTTTGCCAGGAGCACCTACCACCGCATCGAGGACGAAAAAATGGCCGTGGCCATCCAGCACTTGACCGGCGCGGCCTGGGGCGAACATTTCTTTCCCGCGCTGGCCGGCGTGGTTCAGTCCCATAATTTCTACCCGATCGCCCACCTGAAACCCGAGGAAGGGATCGCCCACATTGCGATGGGCTTGGGGAAAACGGTGGTGGAGGGCGGGACGTCGCTGCGTTTCTCGCCGAAATATCCCCAGTTCATGCCGCAGTTTTCCACGGTGGACGACATCCTTAAGAACGCCCAGCGTTTCTTTTACGCGCTAAAGTTGGCGGATGTTCCGGAACCGCAGGGCACCGAAGACGATCCGACCCTGGCTCGTCTGCCGGTGGACGACTTTCCCGACAGCCCGGCGGTGCGAAGGCTGTCGAGCACCTATTTTCCACAGGAACACCGCATCCGCGACGGATTCCTGAGCGGCGGCCTGCCGGTCTTGACCTTCGCCGGCATCCTTAAATACCAGGAGTTCCCGCTGGCGGAGATCCTCGCAGACCTTCTGGACCTGGGCCGCAAGGGCATGGGTTGCCTGGTGGAGATCGAGTTTGCCGTAAACTTGGCGGCCCAGCCGAAGCCGGTGTTCGACCTGCTGCAGATTCGGCCGATGGCCGTGGCACGTAAAAAACTGAATATCGAGATCAGCAGGGAGGATCGTCAACGGGCCATCTGTTACTCGACCATGGCGCTGGGCAACGGGCAGGTCAACGATTTGCAGGATATCATTTTCGTCGACCCGGACGGATTTGATGCGGCCCACACCGTAGATGTTGCCGCCGAGGTCGGGCGACTGAACAAGCAACTGGAGGCGCAGAACCGTCGCTACCTGCTGATCGGTCCTGGCCGCTGGGGTTCGGCCGACCGCTGGCTCGGCATCCCCGTGAAATGGAACGATATCTCGGCCGTGAAGGCCGTGGTGGAAACAACCACAGATACGTTCAAAGCCGACCCCTCCCAGGGATCACACTTTTTTCACAATATCACGTCCCTGGATATCAGCTATCTGACCACATCCGGCAACGGGGAAGACTTCCTGGACTGGAACTGGCTGAAAGCTCAGCCTGCGGAGGCGGCGACCCGATATCTCCGGCACCTGAGGCTGGCCAAGCCGCTCACCCTTAAGATCGACGGGAAAAAAACACAGGCGGTCATTTTGCCTTAGAAAAAGGGTTCAGGGTTCAGGTCCAAGGTCCACAGGCATGCCATCAGTCTTTGCCCCGAACCCGAACCCTGAACCTTGTAACAGGATCTTAAACCTTCCCAGATGTGGAAGATCCTGCAGGCTTACTTTACATTCTTAAGATACTCTTGGGCGTCCTCGTCCCCCAGTTCAGCTGCTTTGCGGAAATCCTGCAGGGCCTTGTCTTTCTCTCCGGCCAGCAGATAGGTTCTGCCCCGGCCGTAGTAATAGAGGCCGTTCTGAGGCTCCATCTCGATCGCCCGGTTGATGTCTGCAACGGCTCGGGAGTAATTGCCCAACTGGCCGTAGGAGATGCCCTGGGAAAAATAGGCGCCGCTGTGGTTGGGATCCAAGGTGACGGCCTTGCCGAAATACCGAATGGCCGCCTGGTTGTTCCCGTAGGTGGAGCATAAGGCGCCCTTCTGGAACCAGTAGTTCGGATCCTTGGATTCCGGTGCGGCGGAAGAGGCCTTCTGGCCTTTGGCTGCGGGCTTGTCGACCGCGAACGCCGGCACGATGGAAGCCAGCGTCAAGGCGATGCTCAAGAAGACGATCGCCGCTCTGCCCGAAACGGATGTAGAA
>JBLMXM010000451.1:0-3995 GCA_050257775.1 Hyphomicrobiales bacterium | reverse complement strand
CCGGCCCGCAGGCCGCAGAGCCCCCGCCTCCAGAAGGAACACTTCCGGCCGCAATGCCCGGGTTCGACCTGCCCGACGGGCTGCAGCGGCTTCTGGGGAACCGGGCGCTGTACCGCAAGCTGCTGGTGGATTTCGCAACCCAGTACGCGGGGGCCGGGGCGGAGATCCGAAGAACCATCGATGCCGGCGACTTCGATCGAGCCCACGGGCTGGTGCACGCCATTAAAGGGGTGGCCGGCAACCTGGCGGCCAAGGATCTGCAGCAGCAGTCGGCCGCGCTGGAAAAATTCGTCAAGCACGCCGACGCCGCCAGTCCGCCGCCGGCAGATGAGTTGAACCCGGCTTTCGAGGCCTTCCAGGGATCTCTGGCCCGGGCGCTGGATGCCGTTGCGGCCTTGATGCCTGCGGCCGTCGAGCCGGCGGCCCCGGCTGAGTCGGCAGCCGGCTTTCTTCCGCCGGCGCTGGCAAGAGAGGCGGCCACGCGGTTGCGGGAGTCGGCTGAACTGGGAGATGTGTCCGGGCTCACGGCTATATGCGGCGAACTTACCGCAAAATCCGATGTCTTTGCCCCCTACGCCGCCAGGGTGGCCCGCCTGGCCGGCGATTTTGATTTTGATGGTATTTTGAAGTTGGTCGATGAATTTGAAAATTAAGAGTCTATGACGCGCTGGTAAAATTAGGTGTGCTGGCGGGTATGTCCATTGGTCGATCTTATCTGGACGTCGAGACCGATCTGACTGCCGGCGATATGGTGAAACAAGCAGAAGTCGAATTAGGGGCTATCTCAAGAATGCATCTGAGGTGCAAGTAGGCCGGCCGGTATTATGGGGTATGGCCACCGGCGGACAGGCCGGGGTTGAAACCGCTCTCGGATTGTTGCGGCGGGAATTCGACCTGGCCTTGGCCCTGGCCGGATGTCCGGGCTTGAAGGCCATTACTCGTGATCTCGTGACGAGTTGAGCAATACGCGGGGAGTTGCCGCCGATAGACCGTGTTTTCGGGTAAATCCCTCCAAACGCAGTCTGCGCTGAACGGGTGATACCGTCACAGCAAACGTTCTGCCTGATTTCTCTTCGACTTCGATAGCGACGTCGATTTCGTCTTTCTGAATAATCAGCGGTGGGGCGAACTCCAGGGCTGAGCCCATGGCCTTGGTATTGACTCCCTTTTGCCCGGCCCGCTCCGGGATGTTCGCCAAGGTCCCGCATCGTTGCGTCTTCCCCCCTCGTCCAGAAGTTCTTAAAGTCAGCCACTCCGAGAGAATCGACCGGCGAAAAGGGGCATCGAATGCATTTTCCAAAATCAGCAGTCGGCTTGTGAACGTAGGACAAATCAGGACATCACGGATGCGAGAGACCCTACATGAAAATCAGATGGAGGCTGATGGCGAGCGTTTGTCTGTCTGATTAATATTGGGCAAATGAACATGCGAAAACACTTGTGGCGGAAATCCCACACGTTGAAATAGGCGGATAAAATCGATGAACGGGCTAGGTGTGGAGCAATACTTGGGATTAGTGGCACTGGGGTTGGGAGTCGGGGCATACGGCACCCTTATAGGTGCCGGCGGGGGTTTTGTATTGATGCCGGTGCTCCTCCTGCTTTATCGAGACCAGAACCCAGATCTACTCACAAGCATATCGCTGGCGGTGGTCTTCTTCAACGCGCTGTCCGGCTCTGAAGCATACGCCATGATGAAACGCATCGACTACCGGTCCGGGTTGATGTTTGCGGCCGCGACCATACCGGGAGCCATCCTGGGGGCCCTGAATACATCCCTCATATCGCGCCGCTTGTTCGATCTCGTTTTTGGGGTGTTGCTGGTGGCGGCAGCTGTCTTTCTAGTCGGCAAGCCCCAAAAGTTCAAAGCAAGAGGCAATTCTCAGGGACCGAACCATCTAGACATGACGCGCCGTCTGGTCGATGTTCATGGCACCGAATATAAGTACTCCTTTAATTATCTGCTTGGGATGGGCATCAGCGTAGTTGTCGGCTACGTTTCGAGCTTTCTGGGTATTGGGGGAGGAATTATTCACGTCCCCGCGCTGACCTATTTTTTGAACTTTCCAGTCCACGTTGCGACGGCAACTTCGCACTTCATCCTTGCCATCATGGCACTGACCGGAACGGTGGTGCACATCATGACGGGGACCTTCACCCACGGTGTACATCGAACGCTTGCCTTGTCCATCGGAGTATTGTTGGGAGCCCAAATCGGCGCACGGCTATCGGAGAAAATCCAGGGGAGCTGGATTATTCGCGGGCTGGCGATAGCTCTGGGTGTCGTGGGGTTGAGGATTCTGACAATCGCCTGGTAGGCTCCGGGGTCAGGATTGAATGTTAAGCCGGCGAATCATCAATCCGGAAGCAGAATTGTTGAAGGGACGATTTAATGAATAGCAATTACAGCGAAAATGAAGACGTGTTGATCATCGAAGAGCTTCAATGCTTTCTCCAGGAAAAGAGAACGGCTCTCAAAGCCATCCGGATGGGGATAGCTATTATCCTGGCACAGGCATCTGCGGTCGGATTCCTGGTTACGACCTTTAGAAACCATGCCTTGATTCAAGCTCTGCGTTGGATCGATATCCTTGTCGTTCTTGGCGTCATTCTGGCGGCTACCGCCATCTATCTTGTTGTCGGCCCGCTTATCCGCATCCGCCGCATAAACCGGAAAATTTCGCAATTCAAACAAAAACGTACCCAATCAGTCAATCCTAGAGGAGATGAATTGAAGACGACGTGACGGCCGGGCCTTCATAATCAGAAGATAGGGGCCGGTGCATTCGTTCAGGAGGCATGAATCATGAAAAACTTTCCATATGGATACCCTGCCATCGTGGCCATGGTGATCATGGGTTTAGTGCTGGCATCGAGGGTTTTGGCGGCACAAACGCCGCCTGCGCAGACGACCGCAGAGGAAGTTAAAAAGAAGGTTGCAGAAACTGTTCAGGCCATAAAGAGCTATTCCGTCGATCAGCGCAACCAAGCCGTCCAGAAGGCAAAGGTTGAGCTGGAAGATTTCGACGCCCGCATCAACGAGCTTGAATCTCGGCTCAATCAAAAGTGGGATCAAATGGACGGAGCCGCTCGGCAGGAGGCTTCGTCCAGCATGGCTGCTCTGAGAAAGCAGCGCAACGCGGTCGCCGAATGGCTTGGCGGCCTGGAACATGGTTCCAAACACGCATGGGAAGATGTTAAGGCCGGGTTCTCGAAGAGTTTCCATGACCTCGGGGATGCCTTCGATAAGGCATACCAGAATTTATGAGCGACTCCGAAATTCCTCCATGCGCTCAGCACATCGAGACCCGCCGTCCACTCTTTCACGTGTCCGGCTGTGACGATGCAATCGCATGCAGAGAGAGAAGACTTCCATGCCCCGCTTCATCCGCAACCGCCTGATTGTGTTGACCGTTTTGACCCTGGCAGCTCTTTTTTTTGCGCTACCGACCGTAACGCGCAACCTGCCCGGCTGGTGGACCCAGCTCTTACCGGCCGAAGGCATGCGCCTGGGCTTGGACCTGCAGGGCGGTATGCAGCTGATTCTCAAGGCCGACATTCCCCACGCTCTGCAGAACCACCTCGACGTGGCGGTAAGCGATTTGCGCGAGGCGCTCCGCAAGAAGCAGATTGCATCCCTTCCTCCCGAATCGGCCGGGGTCGGCCGAGTGCGGCTGCGACTCATGGAGGCTGGCGCAGATCCGATTGCCAGGCAGATCATTGCGGATGATTTCCGCGACCTTGAGCTGAAATCAGATGACAAGGGTGTGATCGAGCTGGGATTGAAACCCAAAGAGATCAAAAATATCGAAGAGAACGCCGTAACCCAGAGCGTCGAGGTCATCCGCAATCGCATCGACCAGTTCGGAGTGGCCGAGCCGATCATCGTGCGGCAGGGGGAAGATGAGATCGTACTCCAATTGCCGGGGATAAAAGATCCTGAACGAGCCATCGAACTGGTGGGCCGCACCGCTCAACTGGAGTTCAAACTGGTG
>JBLMXM010000450.1:0-8174 GCA_050257775.1 Hyphomicrobiales bacterium | reverse complement strand
GAACCCGGTCCGATCGGCATTATAGGGCAGAGCAAACACCCACGGGTTGTTGGCGAAGGGCCATGCGCCGATGTCCTGGTGCGACAGGGGCAGGACCGCGCCCGCCCGCAGGGAGTCGCGTGCGGCAAGCCCGCAGGGCGTGAGGTCGAATTCCCGGCCGGCATCCAAGATCATCTCCCACACGCGCGGCAGCCGCGCGGGCTGCACAAACGCCTCGAAGCCGAACTCGCCGGTGTAACCCGTGCGGGACAGGAGGATGGGGGTACCGTCCGACAGGTGCACGGCCGCCGACAGCGGAGAGGCCGGGTCGAAGTGACCCTTGAATGAAAAATAGGTGAGCTTCTCGAACACCATCGCCGGCTCATTCAGAACTCGGCTGAGCACCTTGGCGGCCTTGGGGCCCTGGATGTCGATCTTCCCGAGCCGGTCGGTGAAATCGACGATGCGGACCCTTTGGCGGCCGGCGTGCGCAGCCAGATGGCGTGAGGTCGCCGCTCCCATCCCGGCGTTGAACACCACGAGGAATTCATCCCCCGCCAGCCGGAACACGATGGCATCGTCGATCAGGTGCCCCTTCGGGTCCAAGAAAACCCCATACACGCATCGGCCGGGGGTCAGCGGGGTGTTGGCGGCCCCCAGGCAGGCGGATAGGTTCTTTGAAAAGCACTGCTGCAGCAGGTCGAAAGCGTCGGGCCCGTTTACGCCGAGCACGGACATGTGGCTCGTGTCGAAGAGGCCGGCATTCACCAGCACGCTCAGATGTTCATGTTTCGCCCCGGTGGGATACCACAGCGGCATCTCGTAGCCGCCGAAAACACCCATTTGGGCGCCCTTCCGGACATGCCATGGGTTGAGCGGGGTCTGTTTGTTCATTTGCTTCCAGCGTAGAACAGCGCCTTCTTCAGTAAACGCCCGGATGCCACAGGTAGTAAAAACCCGCCGGCAGGGTCGGAATCAGGTTTGAAAGCCCCGTGTCGAACACTACCGCGGGGCGATTCCCCTCGTAGGATGTGAGGGGGTTGTAAAGGTTATCGTCCGGGTACTCGATCCGACGGTAGACCGTGATCTTGGCCTCTTTCGGCAGGCCGGCCAGCTTCTTCGCCTCGGCCACGGCGTCCGACATGTAGCCGATACGGTCCACCAGCTTGAGCTTGAGGGCTTCTTCCGCCAGATAAACCCGCGCCGATGCCACCGCGTCAAGCTCCGCAGTGTCCAGCCTGCGATGGTCTTGGACGAGGTTAAGGAACCGTGTTGCCAGTTGATCGGTCATGGCCTGGAAGATCCGCTCTTCCTCCGGCGTGGTCGCCCGGAACGGGGAGCCGATGTCCTTGTTCTTCCCGGACTTGCTCACCTCGATGCCTACGCCGATTTTTTCCATCAAGCCTTCGACCTTGGGCCGGACGAAGATTACGCCCACCGAGCCCGTCACGGTAGTGGGGTGCGCCAGGATGAAGTCGGCCGGCAGCGCGATGTAATAGGCGCCGGATGCGGCCACATCCATCATGACCGCCACCACGGTGCGGCCGGTGCGCTCTTTGAACAGGCGAATCTCGTTGTACAGCACATCGCTCGCCGTAACCGATCCGCCGGGCGAATCCAGCTGAAGCACGACGGCTTTGACCAGTGGGTCCTTTTCGGCCTTGCGAAGGTGCGACACCACTTCCTGGACCGTGCTCGGCCGGGTGCGCAGCAGCCCCTCCTCGGGATTGTCGGAAATGACACCACGAACGGGAAGGAGCAGGACCTTCTCCGACGCCGTCCCCTCGAGGGTAAATTCCTGCAGCGGTTCCGCCTGAGTCGGGAACAGTTTGATGCGCGGGCTGGCGCACCCGGCAGTTGCCATCAAGATGAAAACGGACATGATCCACATGAATTTTCGCATGGTTTTTTCCTTGTCGCGAATGGGTTGGCGATTGCGGCCGGGTGCCCCCGCCGCAGCCGTCATTCAAGCAATCCGGCCTTTTTCAGGATCTCTCGGATCTCGGCCCTTTCCTTTTCACTGGCCGGCAGAAGCGGCGGCCGCGGGTCGCCGCCGAAGTAGCCCAGCATGTCGAGCGCCGCCTTGAGGCCCGGGACCCCGTAGGTGGCCGTGACCGCCGTGTTGACCGGCAGCATCCGGATCTGCAGCTTGCGCGCCGCCTCGATGTCGCCCCGATTCACCAGGTGCTGGATCCGCACGCACTCCTCGGCCGCCACGTTGGCCAGGGCCAGCACGCCGCCCACGGCGCCCAGGGTGAGAGCCCCGAACAGCGCACCGGCGGTGCCTACGAGCACGCTGAAGTTCCGGTCGACGGCGCTCACCATTTCGCCCAGCGAACTCACGTTGCCGTTGCTGTCCTTGATCCCGATGATGTTGGGATGCCGCGAGAGCCGGGCGGCCAGACCCACGCTGACGTTGATGTTCGTGAACTTGGTTACGTTGTAAATCATGATGGGGATGGCGCTGTGGTCGGCGACGGCCTTGAAATGCTGGAAAAGCGCGGCTTCGTTCATGCGCCCGCCGTAATAATAGGGGGTCACGACCAGGGCGGCGTGCGCGCCCAGCTTGGCGCAGGCGTTGGTCAGATGGATGGTCTGCCAAGTGGACTCGCAGCCGGTGCCGGCGATGACCGTCATGCCCGGCGCGGCGCACTGGACCACGGTCTTGACGACGTTCAGCTTCTCCTCCTCGCTCAGGTAGACGTATTCGCCGTTCGATCCGAAGGCCACGTAGCCCTTGAGCCCGGTCGGGTTCCACTTGGCGATGTTGGCGGCCAGCCGGTCGTAGGCGACCTTCCCGTCCACGAAGGGAGTCGTGATGGGTGGAAAGATGCCGTGAAGGTCCGTGGGCCTCATTTCTCTTCCTTTCTTCTGATGCGCCTTTTCGAGATCTTGGGCATCAACGCGTGAACCGCGCCGAAATGCCTGATTCAGGATGATCCTTAAAATGCTATAGGAAATTTTGTCCAACATCAAGCACCTTGACAGCAGGGGTGGCCTTTTATATTCAGGATCGATCATCAATTCAGCGCAAGGAAGCACCCCCATGGCGATCAAGGCCCAGCTCTTCATCACCTGCCTGGCGGAGCAGTTCTTCCCGGGTGTCCTCAAGCGCATGGTCGGCCTCCTGGAGCGGCTCGACGTGCAGGTGGCTTTTCCCGAGGAGCAGACCTGCTGCGGGCAGCCGTTCTTCAACAGCGGCTATCGCAGCCAGGCCCGGGACCTGGCCGTGAAATGGCTGAAGGTCTTCGGACGCGGCGACGGCTTCATCGTTTCCCCCTCGGGGTCCTGCGTGGACATGGTACGCCATCACTTCACCGAGCTGTTCCCGCCCGGTTCGACGGAACACCGCCGGGCGGCAGACGTGGCGGCCCGAACCTTCGAATTCACCCAGTTCCTGGTGCATCAGCTCAAGATAACCGATGTGGGCGCGCGGTTTCCGGCCCGCGTCACCTACCACGCCTCCTGCCACCTGCTGCGCGGGCTTTCGGCCCGCGAGGAGCCCAAGGCGCTCCTGCAGGCCGTGCAGGGACTGGAGCTGGTTCCGCTGCCTGGCGAGGAGACCTGCTGCGGCTTCGGGGGAGCTTTCAGCGTTATCTACCCTGAGGTCAGCAAGGCCATGATGGAAGCCAAGGTCCGGGCGATCGAGTCGACCGGCGCCGACGTGGTGGCAGCGGGCGATGCAGGCTGCATCATGAACATCGCGGGCGGGCTGCGCCGGGCCGGATCGTCGGTTCGGGCCATGCACCTGATCGAGATCCTGACCGCGGGGAGAGAGGTATCATGAACCCAGCGCCGACGGCGATCGACTTTCGCTCCAATACGCGGCAGGTCCTGCCGCAGATGAGTGCGGCGGTGCATAAGGCCACCGCTAAATTCCTGGGCAACCGGGCGGCGGTGGTGGAAGCCCTCGGCCATGACACCTGGCAGGCGTTGCGCCAGGCCGGCCACGATATCCGCCTGCATGCCATAACGTACATCGACCACTACCTGGAGCAGGCCGAACGCGCGATCACCCGGGCGGGCGGGCAGGTGCACTGGGCACGGGATGCCGAGGAAGCCCGGCGGATCCTGCTTGACATCGCCGCCCGGCACCGGGTGAAGCTGGCGGTCAAGAGCAAAAGCATGGCAACCGAGGAGATCGGCCTGAATCATGCCCTGCAGGCCGCCGGCATCCGCGTTCTGGAGACCGACCTGGGCGAATACATCGTCCAACTCAAGGGGGTCGGGCCGGCTCACATCGTCGTGCCGGCGTTTCATCTTTCCAAGGAAGAGATCGCCGACCTGTTCCGCGACAAGCTGGGGGTGGAGGCGCCTGCGGAGGCGGAGAAGCTGACCCAAATCGCGCGGATGAAGCTGCGCGAAGAGTTTCTGGCGGCTGAAATGGGCATCTCCGGAGGAAACTTTCTGGTCGCCGAGACCGGCACCGTCGTCACCGTCACCAACGAAGGCAACGGCCGCATGTGCACGACCGTGCCCCCTGTGCACGTGGCGGTGGTCGGCATCGACAAGGTGGTGCCGGACTGGGAGAGCCTCACCGTCCTGTTGAAACTGCTGGCGCGCAGTGCCACCGGGCAAAAGCTCTCCTGTTACACGCAGTTCATCAGCGGCCCGCCGCGCAGCTCGGCGGAGGCTGGCCCGGCGGAGATGCACTTGATCCTGCTGGACAATGGGCGCACGCGTATCCTGCAAAGCCCCGAGTGCCGGGAAACCCTGCTGTGCATCCGCTGCGGCGCCTGCCTGAACATCTGCCCCGTATACAACCACGTGGGCGGATATGCCTACGGCTATCCGATCTCAGGGCCCACGGGGGTGATCTTCGCCAGCCAGATCCTCGGATCCAAGATCGCCGGAGCGCTGCCGTTCGCCTCCACCCTTTGCGGGGCCTGCAACGACATTTGCCCGGTGAAGATTCCCATCACGCGGATCCTGCTGCACCTGCGCCGACGTGTGGTCGAGGGCGACGAATCGCAGCCGGCGACTGCACCGGTCTCCCTGCGGTTGGGGGCGAGCCTTGGCGCGGCCGCCCTGGGGTGCACCGGTCTGTACCGGCTGGGCTCCGGGCTGCTCCGGCGGCTGCAAGAGCCGTTCGTCAGGGGTGGCTGGACGGATACTCTTCCGGCTCCACTGAGCCGATGGACGCTGGCACGGCCTTTCCCGGCCTTTTCCGCTGATTTCCGACAGTGGTGGCAGGACCGCACGAAAGCGAGGCGCGAATGAGCCGGGCACGCGAGGAGATCCTGGGGAAATTGCAGGCCGCCTATGGCCGAGGACCCGGCGCGTCACCAGGGTCCGTTCCGCCGACGGCCCGGGTAGCGCCGCGGCAGCCCGCCGCGCCGGAGGCCGAGCTGACTCAGTTGCTGACGGAGATCGGGAGGTTGAACGGCGTCACGCGGCGCGTGGCGAATCCGGAGGCATTCGACGCCGCTCTCGCCGAGCTGGTCCGGACGGAGGGGGTCAAGCGCGCCACGTGCTGGACGACCCCGGACCTGGAAACCTGGGAGGTGGCCGCAACCCTGCGGCGTCTCGGCGTTGAGATCATCCCGGGGAACGCGGACAAGCGCCTAGTTGCGTCGTGCGAGCTCGGGGTCACGGGCGTAGACGCCGCATTGCCCGAAACCGGGACCCTGGTCCTGACGTCCTCGCCCGAGCGACCGCGGGTGGTCTCCCTGCTCCCGCGCGTCCATCTGGCCCTGCTGCGACCCGCCGTCCTGCGGCCGGACCTGCACCAGGTCTTCGCCGAAACCCGCGCGGCGGGCTACACGGTCCTCGTGTCCGGTCCCAGCCGCACGGCCGACATCGAGTTGACCCTCACCCTCGGCGTGCACGGGCCCAAATCGCTGTATGTCTGGGTGATGGAATAGACAGTTTTATAGGAGCGTCAATTCATTGCCCATTTGCGGCATCTCACGAAGAGGCGGAGCGGGGTGCCCGCCGCGGCGAACCGCAACCAATTTTTCAGGCGACTCTGCCACGCCCCCAGCCGTCTAGAGGGTACCGAAGACAGGCAGAGACGGCCGGCGGCTTCGTGAAAGTCGGTCCTCCGGGGCTGTCCGGGTTGGTATGGAGCGGGCTGGCTGCCGTACGCCGATTCTTTGAACGTATGGTTGCGGCTCTCCGCGGCGGGCACCCCGCTCCGCCTGTACCCGAACAAGGGTTGGCCCATTTAATTGCCGCCGTAATAAATCCGGAACCCTATATCACTCAAACTCGCGGACCGAGGCAATCGAAGCGCCCATTGAGCAATCGGTCGACTGCTCCAGGACGATGTCGATGACGTACGGGCCGCCGGCTTGCTGGGCGCGCTTGAAGGCGGCCTTCAGCTTGTTGGGATCGGTGACGCGCTCGCCCTTGGCACCGCAGGCCTCGGCGAATTTGACGAAATCGAATCCGCGGCCCTCATTGACCCCGTCATACCAGATCTCCACCTCGCACTCCATTTCGTAAAGGTACTTTTCAGCCTGCCGGATGAGGCCCAGGTACCCGTTGTTGAGAACCAGGATGATGAAAGGCACGTTGTACATCACGGCAACCGGCAGCTCCTCCATGCAGAACTGGAACCCGAAGTCGCCCACCACCTGCACCACCTGCTTGTCCGGCTGCGCCACCTTGGCCCCGATGGCAGCCGGCAGATCCCAGCCCAACGGGCCGGCGCCGCCGCAGTCCAGGTAGTGACGCGGCTTTTCGATTTCCTGCATCTGACCGGACCAGATCTGGTTGAGGCCGATGCAGGTCACGAAGACGGTTTCGGGTCCGAAGAACTCGTTGATTTCCTTGTACACGCGCGGCGCCTTGATGGGAATGTCATCGTAGTCCATCTTGCGCTTCAAGGAGGCCTTGACCTGGGGTACGCCGGCGGCCCAGGCGGACGGCTTGGCGGCAGGCCCGCGCTTCTTGGCCTCCTCGAGCAGGGCGGCCAGCGCCTTCTTGGCATCCGAGACGATACCCAGCTCCGGCATGACGTTCTTCCCGAGCTGTCCGGGGTCGATATCGATGTGGATAAACTTGCGGTTGGCCGTATAGGTCGGGATGTCCCCGGTGTGCCGGTCGTTGAAGCGCACACCCACGGCCAGGACGAGGTCGGATTCGAGGAAAATCTTGTTGCCGGCACGCGTGTTGCACTGGATGCCGACGTGGCCGGCCATCAAGGGGTGGCTGTGCGGGATCCCGCTCTTGCCCATGTAGGTGGTGACCACCGGGGTCTGGAGGTATTCCGCCAGCTGGACGAAGAGATCGCAGGCCTCGGCGATGATGACCCCGCCGCCCATGAGCATGACGGGCTGCTTGGCGGAACGAACCAGGTCGATAGCTTTTCGGATCGCCGCCGGGTTGGGGCCCTGGGTCTGGAAGGCCAGCGAGGAGTCCGCCTCCGGGTCGTAGACGATCTCGCCCTTCTGCACATCCAGCGGCAGGTCGATCAGAACCGGCCCCGGCCGCCCCTCGCGCATGATCCGGAAGGCCTCCCGGAAGACCCACGGCACCATGGCCGGTTCCTTGACGCAATAGCTTTTCTTGGTGATCGGCTTGCAGATTTCGGCGATGTCCACAGCTTGGAAGGCTTCCCGGCCCAGCTGAGCTCGCACGTTCTGGCCGGTGATGGCCAGAACGGGGATGGAATCCACCTGGGCCGTGTAAAGGCCGGTCACGAAGTTGGATGCGCCGGGTCCGGATGTGGCGGCGCACACGCCCACGGTGTTGATCGCCCGGGCGTAGCCGTCGGCCATGTGGATGGCCCCCTCCTCGTGCCGGGCAACCAGGTGCTTGATTTTGCCGTGGTTCTTCATCGACTTGTAAAACGGCAGAATGCCGGCTCCGGGAATCCCGAAAATGTGGCGGACCCCCTCGTCGTATAAAATCGAGATCGCTGCATCGGTTGCGGTCATTTTAGGCATAATCGGCTCCTTTCCCGATAGGTGGAAAATGGGTTTATCAATAAGCGATTCTATCGAATGGTAAACAGGCCCGTAGGGGTCTTGCCGCCGGCATCAGAATCCAGAATACGAATCGCTTCATATGGATTCATGTCATCGACGATGGGTTCAACGCCCTGAAAGGCGCTGCGAGATGGCGGCGGCGCTTCGGACGACTTCGGCCGCCAGCTTGCCGGTGTTCGCCCCGAGAAGCCGGGAACTCGGACCCGATATGCTCATGGCGCCGGCAACTTCGCCGTTTTGGGTGATGACCGCCGCAATGCA
>JBLMXM010000449.1:0-5260 GCA_050257775.1 Hyphomicrobiales bacterium | reverse complement strand
AACTTGCCAGAGTGGACCGTTTGCTGGTACCATGCCTGCCATGGAGGAACTGACCGAGCCCAAAGACTTGCGTGACTGGGCCACTCGCGCCTTCACCTTGCACGTCTTCGTGCTGGCCGGGATCATGCTGGCCATGATCCTCGCCGAGGTGAAACTACACTGGGTCGAGCGTGTGGTCGGGGCCTATCTAATGTCGACCAACTCCGAGCGGCCGGAATCCGGCGCGATTTGGGAAAAAGGCCGCAAGACCCAGGTCGCCCGCTCCGCAGTTGAGCAACTGGCCAGCAACCGCGAAGCCTACCAGCGCATGGCCCGCAACGCCGACAGCCTGAGCGAGATCGTCGGCGCGCTTGCGCCGGGTCAAGGAGCCATGCTCTCCGCCGAGCACTTCCGCGAGATTTATCAAAAGATCCCTCACGGGCTTGCCGCCGAGATGATATCACCCTTCGAGTTGCTGCGTGTCGCCAACGAAGGCCGGTGGAACCGTACCTATCTCGAAAAGTCATCCGACGGGCTTGTAGTGTACCTCCTGGAGCCGAACAACCACGTCCTGCGCCAGTTCAAAGTAGCCGCCGCTCCCCTGGCCCTGCTGGCCCGGAGGGCCGAGGCGTCCCACCAGGCCTTGGAGGAGGTGCCAGGTTTCCAGAGCCGGATTTATCCCGCCGAGAAGTTTTTCACCGCCCTGGCCGCCCTCGCGGAAGACGAGCGCCGCGGGCTGATGCCCCAGCCCGAACGGCTGCTGGGGGTCTCCGGTCAGATTACCAGGGTTGGCATTTCCGACGAGGTGCTGTCAGGCTTCGTCGATATCGGCTTTGAGATCCGCTCCGGGTCCCAGCGCCGCGTGCTGCTGATCCAGGGGCAGGACTGGGCGGTCTGGCGACTGCGGTCGCTCCTGGAAGGCAAAAGTCCCGGGCCGCGCTCCGGCAAAAGCCCGCAGGAGGGGCAATCACCCCAATGATAGTCTGGCTGCGATGGTTCAGAGCCGCGTTTTACTTCAGCCTTCTGCTGCTCGGCCTTGCAGCGGCCGGCCTGTTGATCTTTTTTTTCGTTACCCTCCGGGACCTGCCCCAGGTGCCTGAACCGTTGAGCCGCATTATTGAAACGCCTCCGACGGAAATATACGCAGCCACGGGTGAGCGCATCATGCTCATCGGCGGCCGGGAGGCCGTGCCACTGAACCGCGTCTCGCCCTTCTTTATCCAGGCCGTAACGGCCACCGAAGACCACCGCTTCTGGGACCACCGGGGCATCGACCTGCTGCGGACCCTGAAGGCGTTCTGGGTCAACCTGCTTCACTCCGGAAGAGTCGAAGGGGCGTCGACCATCACCCAGCAGCTGGCCAAGAATCTGTTCTTCACCTTTCAGCGCACCTACCAACGCAAGTTTCGTGAACTGCTCGTGGCACTGCAGATCGAGGCCCGTTACAGCAAGAACGAGATTCTCGATGCGTATGTCAACCAGATTGCCTTCGGGGTTGGGGCCCACGGCGTGGAGCAGGCCTCCCAGGTTTTTTTCGGCAAACCGGCCCTGCAGCTCAATCTATCCGAGTCGGCCCTGCTGGCGGGCCTGCCGAAGTCGCCGACGCGCTACAACCCATTCCGCAATTTCGAGCGCGCCAAGGAGCGCCAGAGGGTGGTCCTTTCCCGGATGGTGGCGGTCGGCGCCATTTCGGCAGAGGAGGCCGCACGAGCCTATGAGACCCGGCTGAATCTGCGGGTGCCCGGAAGAACCGAGCCGGCCGGCAGTTATTTCCTCGACCTGGTCTTAAAGGATCTGGAGGAGCGTTACGGAACCGACGTGGTCCACCATGCCGGCCTGAAGGTATTCACAACCCTCGATCCGCAGCAGCAGGCCTGGGCCGCCGACGCAGTCCAAAACGGGCTCGAGAAGCTGGACCAGATCTTGAAGGTCCCGGCGCCCGTGGGCGGCGATGCCGGGGGACGCCCGCAGGCGGCGCTGGTGGCGATCGAGGCGCATTCCGGTGCGGTGCGGGCGCTGATCGGCGGACGAGACTACGCCGAAACGGAGTACAACCGCGCGGTTCAAAACAATCGGCTGCCCGGTTCCGGGTTCAAGCCTTTCCTGTATTACGCCGCCTTCGAGAAGGCCGGCCTGAACCCGGCCTCCGTGTTGGTGGACCGCAAGGTGACGATCCCGATTCCGGGGCAGCCGCCCTGGACACCGCGGAATTTCAGCGGCGACTACGAGGGGCCGATGATCCTGAAACGGGCTCTGTCCCGCAGCGTAAACTCGATTGCCGCACAACTGGTGGAACGCACGGGGGCCCAGGCCGTGATTGATGCGGCGCGGCGCTGTGGAATCAAAAGCCCGCTGGCAGCGGTCCCGTCCGTTGCCCTGGGGACCTCGGGTGTAAGCCCCCTGGAGATGGCCTCCGCCTTTGCCACGCTGGCCACCGGCGGCATGCAGCATGACCCCTTCTGGATCCGCCGGGTAGAAGATTCTTCCGGCCGCATCCTGGAGGAACGAATCGTGAGCGGCCGCAAGGCGCTGGACGCTTCGATCGCGTTCCAGGTCGTAGACATGATGCGGGCGGTGCTCGATGAAGGCACCGGCAACGTGATCCGCCAACTAGGATTTCTTCTTCCGGCCGCCGGCAAGACCGGCACAACGGACGAGTTCAACGATGCCTGGTTCACCGGCTTCACCCCCAACCTGAGCGTATCCGTGTGGGTCGGCTTCGATCGGGGCACGAGCCTGCGCGACCCTCAGGGCCGGGGCATCACCGGCGGCCGGGGGGCCGCCCCGGTGTGGGCGGAGTTCATGCGCAAGGCTACCGAGGGAGAGCCCCAGCGGGAATTCACGGTCCCTTCCGACATCCGCTTCGTCCAGGTGGTCCCGACGACCGGCCAGCCCGTGCTCCCGTGGGGCCCGCGGGGTGTGGACGTTGCCCTGAGAGAAGCGCAGATCCAGTCGTTGACGCCGTTTTCCGCGGGCCGAGAGTCGAGCCCCATCGGCGGAGGCCCGTGAGGAGGTGATCTGCCCATGACCCATTTCCTGCGGCATACGGCCGTCTGCCTGTGGTTGAGCCTCCTGATCGGCGGGATCGGGGGCTTTTGGATTCTGCCGGCCCTCCAGCCCGTCTTAGGGATCGAGGCCATGCCCTTTCTGGTGGCTGGCGCTCTCGCGGCTGTGTTCGTTCTGGTCCTCTGGGCGGCCGACCGGATCGGTTTGAGCCGTGTGACCCATTTGATACGAAGCGCCGATGTCGCCGAACGGGAAGGGCTTTCTACCGAGGCCGAAGAGGCCTACCGGAAGGCCCTGACAGCCCTCGATCGCTTCTGGGTGTCGTCCGCCGACCGGCGCAGCGTGATGATTCAGCTGGCGGGGCGGCTGGCACGGTTTTATCTGGCCCAGGCCCACCTCGCCCCGGCGGCGGAGGACTTCATCACACAGTACCTTTCAGCGCGTCCTGGGGACGAGGAGGTCGCCGAACAATGGGTGCGGCTGGCCGAAGGCCGAGGCGGGCTGCAAGAGGAACACCAGGACCTGGCGGCCCGGCTGGGCAGCGCCCATCCCCGCAATGCTGCTGTTCAGCACGCGCTGGCACGCCTGTATCTGGCTCTGGAACGAACCGATTACCCCGCGCTGCGAACGTATCGCCGCGTGTGCGATGCGCAGGGTTGCGCCCCGGCCGAATTTTGCGGAGACCTGGCGCGGCTGCTGCGGAAGGACCGGCGCTCCGATGAATGGGCGCAGCAGATTTATTCCCAGGCGCAGGGCTTGGGCCCGGCGCCTGACCTGTCCGTATCCCGACGGGAGCCGGAGTTGCCTCGAATCGAGCCTGATGTTTCCGAGGCCGATGAAGACGAAATCCCGCGGCCGACCGAAGAGTGGGATCAGCCGGAGGCCGCCTTTCGCATGGCCGGCGAAACCGATGCGCTTGAGGAAGAGGATACGGAGGCGCGTGCGTCGCTGCTCACGGGGGGACGTTCGGCAGTCCGGCCATACCTGGATCGACTGGCAACGGTGGCCGGCTCCGCCCTGCACATGGTCCTGGAAGGGATCCGTCGCTTCGTTCGTGGATTTTGGAAATCGGCCCGGTTCGCCTTCCAGTTTCGAGCCGTTCGGTATGCGCTGGGAGTGCTGCTGGTCACCGGAGTCGTGGGAAGCGGGATATGGATGGCCATGGACGCCCTCGACCTGTTTGACCGAGGGTCTCTTCCGCCAGCCGGGTCGCAACGGTCCGCGCCTGCCACGGCAGCGGCGATGGATCCCTACACCCTTCAGGTGGCGGCATATCTGAAGCAGGAATACGCCTTCAAGCTGGTGGAAGAACTGAAAGGTAAAGGGCTTGATGCATACTGGACCGAGACGTCCAGCGGCGGCAAGCTTTGGTACCAGGTGCGCATATCCCACTTCTCAGACCAGCAGACAGCCCGCGATTACGGCCGCAACCTTAAATGGCAGGGGCTGATCGACGATTTTTACGTGACCAATTACGTTCGCTGAGGCGGGGGTTGGGACTCCGGCAACTCCGCCAGCGGCCGGGTATCGTTCCGGCAGAGGATCAGGTGGGGTCAGGCCGCCTTCAGGGTCTCCGGGTTGACCGTCAGAACGGGCACCGGGGAAAACCGGACCACGGTGGCGGCGACGCTGCCGAAGAGGGAATATTCGATGCCTTTGCGGCCGCGCGTCCCCATCACGATCAGATCCACTCCCTCGTTCTTGGCAAATTTGATGATCTCTTCGGCCGGCTCGCCGGAGACCACGCGTTTCTCGGCATTCATCCGGGCCGCGGGAATCTCGACGCAAAACCGGACAAGGGATTGCTGCGCATGCTCCTCGACCTCTTTCTGCTCAAGGTCCAGGCGTTTGTGCGGCATGTACAGACCGGCCCAGCTCCGCAGGTCCTGCACCACATGGAGAATGCAGATCCGACTCTCGAACGTGTCCGCCAAGGCAAGCGCATACTTCAAAATCTTGGACGAATGCGATGTGAGGTCGCAAGGGAACAGAATCTTTTTGATCGCCAGCATGATAGCCCCCTCCCTTCCCTGTCTCTCAGGGTGTTGAAAAACTGCGTCTCAGGCCGGGATCCGGCGTTGCGCGGCTTTTGTAAATGCTCACATATTATGAATATGCTGCGCTTTCCAAAACCCCCCACGCCTGGGCTGACGGCCTGATGCTTGTTTTTCAACACCCTGTTAAATGTTTCCGGATGGGATGTCAAACGGAATCCCCGGCAGGCTCAGGTGAGACGGCGCATGAAATCCGTGAGATCCTGCGGGTCGCTGAACTC
>JBLMXM010000448.1:0-4511 GCA_050257775.1 Hyphomicrobiales bacterium | reverse complement strand
GAGTTCAGCGACCCGCAGGATCTCACGGATTTCATGCGCCGTCTCACCTGAGCCTGCCGGGGATTCCGTTTGACATCCCATCCGGAAACATTTAACAGGGTGTTGAAAAACAAGCATCAGGTCGTCAGCCCAGGCATGCGGTGTTTTGGAAAGCGCAGCATATTCATAATATGTGAGCATTTACAAAAGCCGCACAACGCCGGATCACGGCCTTAGGCGCGGTTTTTCAATACCCTGTAACGTCATGGCCGGCCTAATGTGCCGGGCACACATCTCAGGAAGAAAGCGATAGGATTCATGACCCGTTTCCACAAAACCCTTACAATGATCCTGCTGTGGGCTGCCGCCATCGCCTATTTCGGGCCTGTTCTGGCGGTGGCCGGCGACAATCTGCCGCCCTTGGATTATATCCTGAAGGAGGTCGAAAAACGTTATACCGCCACGCAGTTCGCGGCGGATTTTCTTCAGGAGTCCACAATCAAGACCATGGAAATCACCGACTTTGCCAGCGGCCGGCTATATGTACGCTATCCCGGCATGATGCGCTGGGAGTACGATAAACCGGAACGCCAGGTGATCATCACGGACGGCAAGAAGCTCTGGATCTATAGGCCCCACGACAACCTGGTGATGGTGGGCAATGCACCGGTCTTTTTCAGGGACGGCAAAGGGGCAAGTTTTCTGTCGGACATCAGTCTCATGCGTAAGAAGTTCAAGATCGCACTGGCGCAGGCGGAAGGCGAATACCTCTATGAGTTGAAACTGACTCCAATCGATCGGACGTTGAACATTTCCGAAATCCGCTTGTACGTTACTCCGCGTTCCTATAACATCGCCCGCATCGTCACGCTCAACGATTACGGCGATGACACGCGCATCGACATCGTCAACCCGCAGTTTGCCGTCCATCTCGAGCCCTCGCTGTTCAGCTTCGACATACCGCCGGGCGCGGACGTCCAGAAGATCGACGAATGACGGCGTGAGACGCCCAATCTCGGCGTTGCGCGTCGCCCCGCTGCGCTGCGGTGTACCGACGTACGCCTCGCGCCCCGGGTCTCCCGCGCCTTGATCTTGTGCGTCTCACACCGTCATTCATACGCGGGCATTAAGGCACAGCTAATGGATTATGACGGAGCTGAGGGTTGACCAGAGATGCAGCGATGGGCGCAAAAACCCGTTTAAAGACCCAGATCACGCCCAAAGGCAGGGCGCCCCGTGGCGTGAAAGCGGAGCTTTCCATGATTGGCAGGCTGATGAGAAATGCCCAGATGCAAGGCGCGCGAAATCCCGCCGAATGAGGCGTACGGTCAAGTACGCCGCAATGAGCAGGGGTGAGCGCAACGCCGCAGATGGGCGTTTATCATCAGCCTGCTAGGCGCGGCTGACCAGCTCGTCCGGGATATCCGCGTTGGTGTACACCTTCTGAACGTCGTCGCAGTCTTCCAGCATGTCCATCAGCCGCACCATCTGCTCGGCTTCCTTGCCGGCCAACGAGGTGGTGTTCTGGGGCAGCATGGTGACTTCAGCCGAAATATAAGGCACCTTCATCTGGTCGATGGCGGCCTTCACCGCTTCGAAATCCTCGGGCGCGGAGATGACCTCGAAGGTGGTCTCATCCTCGCGCACATCCTCGGCCCCGGCCTCCAGGGCCTTCTCCATCAGTTTCTCCTCGTCCACGGCTTTGCGGTTGATGGCGATATAACCCTTTTTCTTGAACATCCAGGCGACGCAGCCGCTGGCGCCGAGATTACCCCCGTTCTTCGTGAAGACGTGGCGAATCTCCGCCACCGAGCGGTTCTTGTTGTCGGACAGCGATTCGACCAGCACGGCCGCGCCCCCAGGCCCGTATCCCTCGTAAATGCTTTCCTCGTAACTCACGCCCTCGAGCTCGCCCGTGCCTTTCTTGATGCCGCGCTCGATGTTGTCCTTGGGCATGTTCTCGGCCCTGGCAGCCAAGACCGCCGCACGCAGACGCGGATTGCCGGCCGGGTCGCCGCCGCCCATGCGGGCGGCCACCGTGATTTCCTTGATCAGCTTGGTAAAGATCTTGCCGCGCTTCGCATCGTTGGCACCCTTCTTGTGCTTGATGCTCGCCCATTTATTATGACCTGACATGGGGTCCTCCTAATTTGCCTTTGCCGATGAGATAAATTTCCTTGCTCGCCTTGCGGCAGCTCTGAGGTTTGAAGATTTTGCATTCCGAAAAATCGGATCTGACGGCCTCGCTGAACTGTTTGAAGCCTTCGCCCTGGAAAATCTTGCACACGAATGCCCCGCCGGGCCGGAGCACCTTGCGGGCGATGGTGAGCGCCGCCTCGCAAAGGTTGTGCGAACGCGCGGCGTCCACGCCTCGACTGCCGGTGGTTGCGGGCGCCATGTCGCTCACCACGACGTCAAATGTCTGCCCAAAGAACGTGGTCGGCTCCTCTGTCAGTTCAAAAACATCCTGGGTGTGAACTGCGACATGAGCCGGCAGTTGAACCGTCACGGGTGACACGTCGATGCCCACCACCCGGCCGGACGGCCCGGTGAGCCCGGCCGCATACATCAGCCAGGAGCCCGGTGCGCATCCCAGATCCAGGACGTTGTCCCCAACGCGGATCACGGCGAATCGTTTCTGGATTTCCTGAAGCTTGTAGACGGACCGGGCCGGAAACCGCTCCTTGCGGGCTAGCCGGGTGTAATGGTCCTCCCAGCGGTTGGCTTTGGCTGCAGCATGCTTCATGAGTCAACAACCGCCCCGCAGGCGGCTTGGTTTTGCGGTCATGTCCGATACAGAAATATTATTATATACAACGGCGGGGTTTTTAAAGTCAAATCCGATCAGAAGATGGTTTCGACCGCTTCGGACACCGATTTCACGCCGGCGATGTCGATCCCCTCCAGGGCGGGCAGGCGCCTCAGGTTGCTGTGCGGCAGGATGCAGCGGGTGAAGCCCATCTTACGGGCTTCCAGGATGCGGTGCTCCGCCTGGCCGATGGCCCGCACCTCGCCGGTCAGGCCGATCTCGCCGATGACCACCGTCTGCCCGGGCACGGGCTTGTCGAGGAAGCTCGATGCGATCGCCCCCACGATCGCCAGATCCACGGCCGGCTCCACCACTTTCACCCCGCCGGCGACGTTCATGAAAATGTCGTACCCCATGAGGTGCATGCCGACCTTCTTTTCCATGACGGCCGCCAGCAAGGCCACCCGGTTCGGATCCAGTCCCAATATGGTGCGCCGCGGGGTGCCGAAGCTGGTCCCGCTGGTCAGGGCTTGCAGTTCGACCAGGATCGGCCGGGTGCCCTCCATGCTGGCCGCCACCACCGACCCCGCCGCAGAGGCCGGACGCTCGGAGAGAAAAACCGCCGACGGGTTAGCCACCTCATCCAGGCCCTTGTCCTTCATTTCAAAGACGCCGATCTCGTTCGTGGAGCCGAAGCGGTTTTTCACCGCCCGCAGCACCCGGAACATGTGGTTGCGGTCACCCTCGAAATACAGCACGGTGTCCACCATGTGCTCGAGCAGCTTGGGCCCGGCAATGGCCCCGTCCTTGGTCACGTGGCCGACCAGGAAGGTGGGGATACCGGATCGCTTGGCCATGAGCATCAGCCGCACCGTAGCCTCCCGCACCTGGCTGACGCTGCCGGGCGCCGAGCCGAGCTCTCCGCTGAACATGGTCTGGATCGAATCGATCACCACGACCTCGGGCCGGGTGGAATCGATCATAGCGAGGATCGCGTCCACCTCCACCTCGGAAACCACCAGGATGTTGGCTGACACGCTGCCCAGCCGCTTGCTCCTCAGCCGGATCTGCCGGATGGATTCCTCGCCGGACACATACAGCACCTTGCGGCCCTGAGCGGCCAGCCCGTAAAGCGCCTGCAGCATCAGGGTGGACTTGCCGATGCCGGGGTCTCCGCCGATCAGGATCAGCGTGCCCGCCACGATCCCGCCGCCCAGCACGCGGTCGAACTCCTGGATGGTCGTGAGCAGGCGCTTTTCGTTCTCAATCTCGATGGAATCGATCGGCACCGGAATTGACGGGGCGACGGCCGCATCGCGCTTTACCGCGAGGGGGCCGGAAGCGGCCTGGCGCTCCTCCACGAAGGAATCCCACCCCCCGCAGTCCGGGCATTTGCCCATCCATTTGGGCGCCTGGTAACCGCACGATTGACAGGTAAATAGAGTTTTGGATGCTTTTTTCACAATTCCAAATTCCGGCTGCCTGTGGTAATATAAGATAAAATTAGCATGTGATGCCCGCCCGGGGCAACACCCGAACACCAATCCCCGCTGAACAGCGCAATTGAAGGAGTCATGCCGGATGCTTAGTTCCATACGGGCCTGCGGCCGAAGGATTGCGCACATCCTGTGCATTTCGGCAGCGTTCCTTTGCACCTGGGCGCCTGCCCCGGCAGCCCAGGAAAAAACCGACTATTTCGCCGGCCTTCGACAGAGGCTAATCACCGATGGGTTCCCTGCGGAGGCCATTTCCGCGCTCTACAGCCGGCCCGAGGTTTTTGTCG
>JBLMXM010000447.1:0-26539 GCA_050257775.1 Hyphomicrobiales bacterium | reverse complement strand
TGCATCTGACACCCGATGGCGGCGTTGCAGGCCTCTCGAAATGCTCACAACCTACCGTGTATGCTGCGCTTTCGAATCGGCCTGCGCCTTGCCCTCGGGCGTGATCTGCTATTTTTGAGATAGCTTCTAAATACATGTAACCTATTTACCCACCGTGGATTAAATTCGATTCTGAACCGAGTCGTTTTTACCCACCTTTTCAGAGTTTCTATCTTCTCCTTTTTCTGAATATTCTCAATATATGATATTAATTCAGCATATTATTTATAGTTATCGGTGCCTGGCACGTCTAATGCTCTGCAAAGCTAACATATATCGAAAGGCTGCACGCCTCGCAGCAGAATCGAACATCTCATAGGAAGGAAGGTATCGTATGAAACATTTTCTATTAGTCTCAACGGCAATCCTGTTCCTCGTTGCCGGTTATACGATATGGGCCCAGGCCGGCGGCATGATGGGCGGCGGCATGGGCGGTGGAATGGGCGGTGGAATGATGGGGTTTGGACAGGGCGGAGGCCAGATGACGGGTCCCAACCAGTGGGGGTACAACAGAGGTCCATCGGAATCCCAGGCTTACCGTTCATCTGAAGATTTTTACAATTCTACCAGGCAGCTGCGCCGTGATATGGACGCCAAGGAAGACGCTTTGAACCGCGAGTTGAACAGCAAGACTCCGGATGAAACGAAAGTGAACCAGCTTCGGAGAGAACTTTCCGCATTGCAGAATGAATTGGATCAGCAGTGGGCGGATTACCATCGAAGCCAAGCACAAAATTGGTCCCAGGGCCAGGGATCCGGATGGTATGGCGGCCCTTGGCAGCCGCAACGCTAAAGCGTGAGGTTTACAAATCTGTCCCCTGCATCAGCGTTGTGGACCCGAACGACAACGATCCCGGCTGAGTATGCGTACGCCTGGTGAGGAGGTCTCATGAAGGCTGAAAACAAGCACGGAACCCACTTATGGGCGATGATAGCCTGTTGTGCCGTTATGCTGCTGGCCGTCCTGGCCTTTACCAACACTGAAACAGGAATAGGTTCTTATGGCTACCTGCTGTTCCTGTTGTGCCCGGTCATGCACCTGGCCATGTGTAAGTGGACGCATGGAGCCCACGACCCTCACAAAGATGAGGCTCCACGCCACCTTCCGAGTGTTGCCGACGAGACCGACCGGGGCCGGACATGATTTCAGCGATGATGTCCTGGGAAGGAGAATATTCATGGCAGATCAAGTCGGGATCGTCCTTCAAACCGAACCCGGCGGCTGGGCGCGGGTCAGCACCGACCGAAAAGGAGCCTGCGCCGGGTGCGAATCCCATCCTTCCGCGTGCTCGGGTTGCCTGGCCGGCGCCCAAAAAATAGAGAGCCGTGCAGCCAATCCGATTGGTGCCCAGGCCGGTGAGTTGGTAAAGGTGCACATCGCCTCGAAAAATATTTTCACCGGTGCGGCCATCCTATATCTGATTCCCATTCTCGGGCTTCTGACCGGAGCCTTCAGCGGTGCATGGGCGGCGCCTATTTTCGGCTGGCAAACGGTTTCCGGAGGACTCCTGGGCACCCTCGTGGGTTTGGCCGCCGGATTCGGCGTAGTCATCGCCATCGATCGCAGCGCCGGCATCCGCCAGAAAATGACACCGACCATCACGGCCGTGATTTCGCTTGCTAACGAGACCGCCGACGTGGGACACGCCTCCTGCTGCAACTGACGGGGCTGTGGCGGAGGTCATGGACAATTTCCCGCTATCGGCCGCTCCGGTCCAGTACAGTGTCTGCAGCCACATCGGGCAACGCCGGTTCAACGAAGACTCCGTACACGTGCCCTCCGGAGTAAAGCCTTCGAATTCCACGGGATGGCTTTTCGCGGTGGCAGATGGGATGGGCGGCCATCGGGGCGGTGGTTTGGCAAGCCGCCTGGCCTGCCAAGAATTGGAAGCTTACTACCAACGTCTGCCGCCTGAACCCCGCTCGTTGATCCCTCCTTTGTTGAGCCGCATTTTGATGGAAACCGTACTCCGCATCGACCGCAGCATCCGCTGGCATGGGTTGGGAGCAGGGGGCATGGCTGAGATGGGCACAACTCTATCTTGCCTTTTGCTGACGGAATCGCACAGTATCATCAGCCATGTGGGGGACAGTCGCATATACAGGCTGCGGCATGACCGGTTGACCTGTCTGACAACCGACCATACATTCGTGCAGGACATGATCATGGAAGGAGAGGTGGACCCCAGGGACGCCGGGAAGCACCCTTTAAGGAATCTGCTGACTCGAGTGGTGGGTACCACCGAGCCGCTTCCGCTGGTAGACACCCGGATCGATCGGCTGCAGCGGGGAGATCGCTTTCTGCTATGCACCGATGGTCTCTCCAATGCCGTGGCATATGATGCCATCGCCGATCACCTGGCGAATGGATACGACGCTTACGGGTTAGCCGAACAGTTGGTGGCGCTGGCGCTTCACAATAATGCCCGTGACAATACCACCGCTATCGTGGTCATCGTATAGCTTTCCAATAACAGCATTTGATCGGAATTTGGTTCTTGTCATACCGGCCGCCTGCTATGCACGCGGCTGCAAGTTCAACGTTGAAGCTCAGACGTGCGCTGTCTTTCGGCCTATGGCCGAAAACCCAATCCGCCCGCTCGGCGGGCGGTTATTGACCCCATTTCATATGCCCACTGAAAACAGCCAGACGAAGAACAGCATTTTTGATACCGGCGATGTGATCGACGGCAAGTGGGTCCTGATCGAACGCATCGGCAAAGGCGGCATGGGCGAGGTGTATCGTGCCCACCAGTTGAATCTCAAACGGGATGTGGCGTTCAAGGTTCTCTCCGCGGATATGCTGGAGGATCTGGAAGAAAGACCGGATGACCTCGCCGCCGCCTTTGAGCGGTTTCAGCGGGAAGTCCAGACCATGGCCCAAGTCCGCCACCCGAACGTACTGCAGATTTTCGACTATGGCAGCCTGACCGTTCACCGCAAGGGAAGGACCATGCCGGCGCAATATATTGCCATGGAATACGTGCCGGGCAACACTCTGCGGTTCACCATGTCGGAGGAAGGCTTCGAGAATGAAACCCAACTGTTGATTGACTGGCTGAGCCGTTATTTCATGCCGGTGCTGGATGGAGTCGAGGCCATCCACACCCATGGCATCGTCCACCGGGATCTAAAGCCCGAAAATATCCTCATGGATGGAGAAACCCCGAAGATTTTCGATTTCGGCCTGGCCCGGTCGGCAAGAATGCCCGCCGTGTCCAACTCCTGGGATGTAAAAGGCACGTGGCCTTACATGGCTCCGGAGCAGTTTGAAAACTTTCGCATGGCCGGCCCCGAATCCGATATTTACGCCCTGGGTAAAATACTTTTTGAGGCGGTCAGCGGTAAAATGGACCCCAAGCGCTTGCCGTTCAAGGCGGTCAGCCTGGAAAGCATCGAAACCCCATTGCTCGCCGCATTAGACCCGGTCATTCGACGCGCCACGCACGAAGACAAAGCCGAACGTTTTCACACGATTGCCGAGCTGCGAACAGCCGTCCAATCAGCAATGAACCAGTCCGCTTCTGCGGCGCCCCGGCTGCCGCCGCCAGAGTCGAGGACCCATTTTCGATGGATTTGGGCGGGGGTGATGGCATCCATCGTATCGGTGCTCGGCATGACCTTTTATCACCTGTATAATGGCTTCGAAAGCGCGAGCCAGCCGGCCGGTATCCGATCCGAGTCCCAGGAGAAATCGGCACGGGCCTCTATCGGTCTCAGCGCACCTCTGCCCGCCACGTGGTTGGCCGGAGACGCTCGAACCATGATGCTGGTGCCGCCTGCCGAAAATCTGCCTGCATTCTACACCGACAAGTCACCGGTCACTTTTCATCACTTCGTAGAGTTTCTGAATGCCGTGATCGATCGGGTACGCGTCGAAAACGGCGTCGTCAAGCACAAGGAGGAAATCTGGGCTTATTTGGGCGACGGGTCGGCTGCTTTTGAACAAATTCTCTATGAACACGGGCGGTTTCATTTGCGCGATGCGTCTTGGGCGGCTCGGCCGGTGGTGCGGGTGACCTGGCTGGGGGCAGAGGCCTACGGTCGATTTTACAAAAAGCGGCTACCCTCCCTGGAGGAGTGGCGAAGGCTCATGACCTTTCTGACCGGCGACCAGGAGGTATTGCCGGGCAGCGCCGCACCTTCGGCCGCTGACGGAGGGCACATGCAAATGATGTCGGCAACCAACAGCCGGGATGCCGCATCCGGACCGGCAACCTCCTCCGGCCGCATTCCGCCAGTGAGAGAATGGCTTGCCGGTGAACCTTTGGGCCGCGGCGCTGCCCCTAACAAGGAAGAAGAGATTATCAACCGGGTTGCCGAGTGGCCCATGGGAAATGGGCCGAGTGCGCTCCAGAGACGCTACCCGTGGGAAGGGTTTCCCGACGTGGGCTTTCGGACGGTGGTGGATACGGACATGGTGCGGGCCGGCCGGTAGACGGATTTCATGATAGTAAAACGCTTACTCCTGCATATCGCCCTTGGTGCGGCCCTCGGGTATATCGTATTACACCCTGCCTCGGCGATCATTTATGACAGTACCGCACGGGACATTATACCGTATTCTACTTCGATAATAACAGCTTTTAACCTGAGCCACGCCGGGATGGCAGCCTATTTCTCCATTATCGGCGCCTTGTTCGGACTTTTAATCGGATTGTACCTGCAGAGGACGGCAGTCTTATACGAAAAGGTTAAGAATTTGTCCGTTACCGACGAACTCACCGGTCTGTACAACCGGCGTTTTTTTATGCAAAGCCTCACCAGAGAAATTCGCCGGGTGGAACGCTACGGTAATGATCTGGCGCTGTTAATGCTCGATATCGATAATTTTAAAAAGTACAACGACGCCTTCGGCCACTTGGCGGGCGATCGGTTACTGCGGCGGTTTTCCGACCGGCTGCGCCAGCAGGTGCGCAATACCGACGTGGTGACACGTTACGGGGGCGAAGAGTTTGCCGTTCTGATGCCCGATACGGACATTTCCATGGCTGCCCATCTGGCGGAACGCATACGAACGGATTTCCAAGACCGTCCGGTCGCCGTGCATGGGGCGCAGTCTGCGGGAAAAATCACCGTCAGCATCGGATGCGCTCAACTGGCCGAAAAGGCCGGATCGAAAGCAGATGATCTCATCAGGATGGCGGATGATCGCCTGTATCACGCCAAGAATAACGGCAGGAATCAAATCTGTTATTTTCGCCATGAACGAGGCGTCCATGACGCTTTCTGAGGGCGATCCTGTCGATTCCGTTGTCTTGAGCAAAATCAAGTCTAAGAAAAGTGAAACTCTAAGTAGGCGAAGAGAATCAAAAGGGATACACACAATGATACGATACCGGTGAAGATCGCTCCCGTGCGCGTATATTCCTCATTGCTGAAAATAGTGACGACTCCGCTCAGCAGGGCCAGGCCAAACGTGGTCATGCAGGCGATCTGCAAGAATAAGCGCGCCGTACCCGGTACATTGATCAGAAAGGACACCAGGAACACCAGGGCGACAATCGATGCCATCGTCTGCTTGTCCCGGTTCCGGATGAACAGGATGGCGAGCGCCCCGAAAACAGCCATGACAAAAGATGCTATGGAAATGAAGTACCTCAACAAGCGGGCCTCCTTCTTATTTCTTCTGCAATGCCAGGGCTTCTTGGAGGTGGTCGCGCGCCGATGCCAGGGTCGGTTGGATTTCAAGCGCCGTCCGAAGATGAGCGATCCCCTCATCGAACCTGCCCTTGCTGATCAGCGCCATGCCCAGGTTGGCGTGGACCTCCGCATCCTGGGGCTGGATCCGAAGCGCAGCGAAGAAGCTGCGGATGGCCTCATCCCATCGTCCCTGCATGGCGAAAGCAACTCCCAGGTCATTGTGAGCCTTCAGGGAATTGGGATTTAAGCGCGTTGCTTCCGAAAGCTGCCGGATGGCCTTGCTCATCTGACCCGTCTTGGCCAAGGCCAGGCCTAATTCGTGGTGAGCCTCGGCGTAACTCGGTTTCAATGTGACTGCATCCTGGAGATGAGGCAGGGCCTCGTGCGGCCGTCCCAATCGGGCCAACACATATCCCAGGTCGTAGCAGGACCTGGGGTCGGCCGGGTCAAGCCGGTAGGCCTCTCCGAAGTGGGCAGCTGCATCCTCCAAGAATCCCTGGCTGGCCAGCGCAAATCCGAGCTCGGTGTGAATGCCGGGGGAGAGGGGGTCGGCCCGCAGCGCCTCCTGGTATCGCGCAATCGCCTGTTCGGGCTGCCCCTGCAGGCTGTAGAGGCTGGCGAGATACGCCAGGGATGCGGCCCGGTCGGGTGTGCGGTTCACCTGGTGCTTGAGGCGGTCAATTTGGATCGAGAGGCAGCTTTTCCGGAGTTCGCTGTCGCGGATCATCCCGTAATCCATCTCATTGGCGGCGCAATAGTTCTCCACGAGATTTAAGAAGCGCCCCTTCTGCGTGTCCCCGGCGCGGGTGAGGTCGACCATGTCACCGAAGGGGCTGTAAACGGAAAGGGCGAAGGCGGCGAAATCGATCTGCGCATCCACATCCGTTTCAAGCCGGCGGATCGTATCGCGCGTGCTTGCCGAAAGATCCGCGGATTTCCGCGACTGGATCGCATCGGAGATCTGGCGGGTCCGGTGGTACATCAGCCGGGGGGCGGCAAATTCGAGCCGCGGGTAACGGTCGCTATGGATGTCTCCCGGGCCGAAAAGCGCGGGCAGGTTCTCGGATACCACGAGCCGGTTCAGTACCTGCGGATGGTCGAGAGCCACGTTGGTAGACTTTGGCTGAAACGGCCGGGCGCCCGGCAGGCTTCGGCGGCCCCCGCCCTTGAACCCCACCAGCATGTAATCGCCCTCCGGCCGCGCCAGGCTCATCATGACCAGGAGGCTGTCCGGAAACACCTCCGCAAAGCTCCGGCCGATCAGGGCAAACGCATCCCAGTCCATCTGATAGGCGTGCACCCACTGGGCGAAAATTCCGCCATCCCTCAAGCGATCCCGGGCCAGTAAAAAAAAGTCGCGCGTGAAGAGGGCCGCCAGGCCCTCCATCCATGGATTGGACGGCTCGGAAATGATCACGTCGTAGGTTTGCCGGGTGAGTTGCAGGTGGGCGCGTGCGTCCTGGAGGATGAGCCGGGTCCGGCGGTCGTCCAGCACATGGTTGTTCCATGGGTTGAAGTAACGGCTGGCTTCGACGACTTGAGGGTTGATTTCGAGTACATCCAATCCGGCCACGGGGTAAAGGAGCACTTCGCCTGCGGTGATGCCGCTGGCTAGGCCGATCACCATCACCGACTGGGGGTCCGGGTGGCAGAGCATCGGGAAATGAGCCAGCAGCGTCTGGGTCTCCATGTCCTGGCGCGATGAGGCATCCGTTTTCCCACTGTTGGCCAGGGCCAGGTTGGTGTTGCCCAACGCGTCGGTGTACTTGACCACGCTGGTGAACCCGCCGATTCCGTCTCCGTAATATAGGAGTTCGCCTTTGTCGACTTTTTCCATCTCGCGGGTCCCCTGGATAAGCGCCTCCAGCCAGCCGGTCCGGCTCAGGACGGGGCGGATTTCTTCAAAGTCATGGTATTTCCCGATGGAGAGTTGGCGGTGGTTCCAGGACGGAAAGTATAAGCACAGAAGGAGTCCCGCAGCCGCTGCAGCCGCCATCAGGCCCAGTTGCCGTCGATCACCTCTTCTTCGGCAAAACAATATGGCGGCGATCGCCACGGAGACCGAAAGCTGCAGACCGGCAACGACTTTCAGGCTCGCTTCCTTGCCGAGCAGGGGAATGAGCACGAATCCCGCCATGAAGGGCCCCAACAGAGAGCCGACGGTGTTGACCGCGTAGGCGAAGCCGATGGACCGCCCCACGCGCGTGATCGAACGGGTGTAGATTTTGCTGACCAACGGAAAGCTCGCCCCGAAGCAGATGGTAGGCAGAATCATGAACACGCATAGAGCCCCTGCCTTCAAAAGGTTCAGCAGGCCGAAGCGATCCTGGAACGTGAAAATCAATTTGGCGAAAAAGAGCTGGCTGTCGCCCAGGAGCTGGCTCACGCCCAGCACCAGCAGGGCAGCCGCCGCCTGTGTGGCCAGCAGCAGCCGGAGGCCGTCACGCACCCGGTCGGCCAGCCGCCCGAAGATGATGCTGCCCAGAGCCAGGCCCGCGATAAACGTCACCAGCACGATGGTGAAGGAGTACGTAGTCGGCCCTACGACCAAGGCCAGGAGCCGGGTCCAGAGGACCTCACAGGCCATGGCGCAGAAACCGGAAACAGCGAATACGACCAGGGCGGCCGAGGCTTTAATAGCGCCTTCGGGAGATTCCTCACTGATGCCCGCCTGCCGCGGACTGCCGGTCAACGGCCGGCGGCCTTTCGCCACGCCGCGCATCCTGAAGCCGACCCACAGACACGCCAAGCCGATGGCACTGTTGATCGCCACAGCAAACGCCAAGGTCCCCGGAACGCCCCACTGCTGGATCAGCCAGAACCCGCACAACAGTGAGCCGGCCGCGGCGCCGATCGTGTTCAAGCCGTAAAGACGTCCGGCATGCGAGCCCACACTCGCCATGCGGTCGATATAAAAGCGGCATAGAACCGGCAGGGTCGCGCCCATGCAGACCACCGGAGCAGCTAAGATGACGGCGCACAGCAAGAAGGTGATCAGGTGGTAAGCCCAGAAATCAGCATACAGGTTGTTGTAAATGAAGGCTTGAAGCGGCGTGAAGGCAGTTAACAGCACCGGGACCAGTCCGGCATAGACGCCGACGATGAGTTCCAGGATTCCATAGAGCTTGACCAGGGTCGGCGCTGATTCGACCCGATCGATGTAACGTCCGGCCAGATAGCTGCCGAGCCCCAGACCGCCCATAAAGACGGTGAGAATGATGCTGACCGAAAAAGGGGCTGCACCGATGATTGCCACCAGCATGCGGGTCCACAGGATTTCATAAATCAGGCCGCTGATGCCGGATAGAATGAAGCAGGTCAGTACCAAGCTACGGGTTCCGTTGTGCATACGAGCCGACGCTTTTCAGCATGAAGTGAGGCGCGGGTCGGAGGGATGCGAGTTCGATCCCGGACCCTGACGGACCCCATGCATACCACACCGCAGATCGCAAGGAAACGGAACTCTTACATCGGGGTGGGCGTCGAATATTTCGGCCTCAATCCCTACTGGATTTAAAAAACTAACATAACTAAAAAATTTTTTTGATTTTAAAATTAATGATTTCTAATTCTTGACATGGTCTGTTTTATAATAAGCGTTTTTAATCATTACGTTTTATAGAAAATAAACCAAATGATCGCCGATTTCATTCAGAGTCTGAGTGAGATGTTAATTGTAGAATTGTACCACAATGGGTGAATTATTTTCTTGACAGGTCTGGTATGAAAGCATTAAAAATCGACACTGAAAAGAGAGCTCACACTCATTTTCCTTCGGCGTTCAGATCCAGGTTCCTTATCGCTCTTGCGTTCCCATCCAGCGTGTGCTCTCCCAAGCAACCCGGAGCGGGCCTATGCCGGAGCAAGTTCTGCACGACTTTCTCTATGTCGGCATCTTTCTGCTGATCGGTGTTCTCTTCGCGATCTCGCCCATTATCCTGTCCACGTTCATCGGCGGGCGCAGCGCAGGCGAAAAGCGTTCCGAGACCTACGAAAGCGGGATGCCCACCATCGGCAGCGCCTGGATCCAGTTCAGCGTGTCCTATTACATTTTCGCGCTCATCTTTCTCGCCTTCGACGTGGATGTGCTCTATCTCTTCCCCGTGGCGCTTGCTTACAACCAGGGCTTCGTCATTCGCGATTTCGTTGCGATCGTGATTTTCATCGGGATTCTCTCGCTCGCCATTGTGTATGCCTGGCGCAAAGGAGTGTTCCTTTGGGAGAAAAAAAGGTAGCTCCCGGCCCCCTCATCCGCCTGGCCGTCGTGGAAGATGTGCTCAATCTATTCCGGGCCAATTCACTCTGGCCGATGACTTTCGGCCTGGCCTGCTGCGCCATCGAGATGATGGCAGCGGGGGCGAGCCGGTTCGACCTGGATCGATTTGGCAGCGGTGCCTTCCGGGCCTCGCCCCGGCAGTCGGATCTGATGATTGTCGCCGGCACCATCTCCCGGAAAATGGCTCCCACCATCGTCACGCTCTGGGAGCAGATGCCTGCGCCCAAGTGGTGCATCGCCATGGGCAACTGCGCCATTTCAGGCGGGCCTTTTGAATACGACGGCCAATACGCCATCGTGCCGGGCGCCAATCTCATCGTGCCGGTCGACATCTACGTGCCGGGCTGCCCACCCCGGCCGGAAGCGCTGATTCAGGGCCTTCTGCTCCTGCAGGACAAGATCACCCGAGGCGAGAAGCGCAATGTCTTTAGACACTTTCAGAGAAGAGCTGCAACGCCAAATCCCTGAGCTCCCCTCCGTCCGCCCACTGGATTATGCCGTGAGCGGCCGCCACTTGGAGATCCAGGCCCGGCGCGGGCAGATTGAAGCCATCGCCCGGACGGCGCGCCAGGCCGGCCTTTTTCTGGAGGCGATCACCGCCCTCGACTTCACCGGCGGCCTGCAGGTGATTTACTTCTTCAACACCTACGAGGCGCCCTCCCGGGTGCAGGTCCGGATAGAGATAGAACCGAGCGAGTCGCTCGCCACGATCAGCGGCGTTTACGATGCCGCCCTCTGGTACGAGCGCGAGGTTTTCGACCTGTTCGGCGTCCGGTTTGACAACCACCCCGACCTGCGGCGGCTGCTTCTGCCGGAGGATGCCGACTTCCATCCCCTGCGCAAGGATTTCGGCAAGGTTCATGCGTTCAGGAGCGCGAAGGAGATCTATGGCAAACCAGCTGCCTGAACCCGTCATCGAGCAGACCTACTATTTGAACATGGGGCCTCAACACCCCAGCACCCACGGTGTACTCAGGCTCTTCCTCAAGCTGGACGGGGAGTACATTTTGCAGGCGGACCCGGTCATTGGCTATGGCCACCGCGGCCACGAAAAAATGGCGGAGAGCCACTTCTACGAGCAGTTTCTCCCCAACACCTCGCGAATGGATTACCTCTCAGGCCTGCTGTACAACCACGGATACGTGGCGGCCGTGGAGAAAATGGCCGGAATCGAGGTACCGCCGCGCGCCGAGTACATCCGGGTCGTCTGCGCCGAGCTCAACCGGGTCTGCAGCCACCTCCTGTGGTTCGGTACGTATCTCCTGGATCTCGGCGGGATCACCCCGTTTCTGTATGCCTTCGACGACCGGGAACACATCATGGACGCGCTGGATCGGATCACCGGTTCCCGACTCACGTATAACTACTGTCGGTTCGGGGGAGTGGCCAAGGACGTGGATTCGGAATTCGTGCGCGCCACGCGGGAGTTCATCGAGAGGCTGCGCAATCGCTTCGACGATTATCACACCCTGGTGACGAAAAACGTGATCTTCATCAATCGCACCCGAGGGGTGGGTGTGATCGACCGGGATACCGCCTTGCGCTTCGGGTGCACCGGGCCGGTCCTGCGGGCGGCCGGGGTGCCCTACGACATTCGTCGGGCAGAACCGTATTCCATTTATCCGGTCCTGAATTTCGAGATCCCCACCGGGGCCACCGGTGATGTAATGGATCGCTACCTGGTGCGGCTGCGGGAGATGGAGCAGAGCCTGCGCATCGTCGAACAGGCGCTGGACGGCCTGCCCGAAGGACCATTCAAAGGGCGGGCGCCCCACAAGGTGCGGCCGCCCAAGGGCGACTTCTACTTTGCCGTGGAGTCGGCCCGCGGAGCGCTGGGTTATTACATCGTGAGCGACGGGACCCCCTATCCGTACCGGTTGAAGGTGCGGGTGCCTTCGTTCGGCAACCTGCAGGTGCTGACCGAGGCCCTGCCGGGGACGCTCGTGGCGGACACGGTCGCCATCCTGGGCAGCGTCGACATCGTGGTGCCGGAAGTGGATCGCTGAGAAGGCAGGTATCATGTGGCAGACCGCGGTTGACATTCTGGGACCTGACGTAGCGCGCATCTTGGTCGGTGGGATCGGCCTGGTGGCTTTGGTCCAGGTCAACACCCTTTTTCTGGTCTGGCTGGAACGCAAGGTCTCTGCGCACATCCAGCTCCGCCTCGGGCCCATGGAGGTCGGGCCGCACGGGATCCTCCAGACCATCGTGGACGGTATCAAGTTGCTGGGCAAGGAGCTGATCACCCCGCGCCATGTGGACCGGAAACTCTATGTGCTGGCGCCCATAGTCGTGTTCACCGGCGTGCTGGCGAGCCTTATCGTCATCCCCTTCAGCGATCAACTCCAGGTCCGGGACCTGAACGTGGGCGTGCTGCTCATTTTCGCCTTCTCGACTTTCAACGTGCTCGCCATCTTGATGGGCGGTTGGTCGGCTAACAACAAATACTCGCTGCTGGGAGCCATCCGCTCGGTGGCCCAGAGCGTGGCGTATGAGATCCCGCTGCTGCTGGTCGTCCTCAACGTGCTGCTGTGGACCAACAGCCTGCAGATGTCCATCATCGTCGAGACCCAGTCCCATCTTTGGAACGTTTTTTGGATGCCGGTGGCGGCGACCATCTATCTGATCTGCGCCACAGCCGAAACCAACCGGGCGCCGTTTGACATTCCTGAAGCAGAGTCCGAGCTGGTGGCGGGGTTCCACACCGAGTACAGCGGGATGCGCTTCGCGCTTTTCTTTCTCGCTGAGTATTCCAACATGTTCATCGTGGCGGCCGTGGCGACCACGCTTTTTTTCGGCGGCTGGAAGAGCCCGCCGCTGCTCGGTTTTCTCCCCGTGCCCGGGGTCGTCTGGTTTTTTCTCAAGGCTTACGTCTTGATCTTTGTGATCATTTGGGTGCGCTGGACCTTCCCGCGCTTGCGTTTCGATCAGCTCATGAACTTTTCCTGGAAGGTCATGATCCCGGTGTCCCTCATTCATCTCGTGGTCTATGCCGGGATCATCAAGATCATCGATTAACCGGTTCTCGATCGCACCGGAGCGGGAGCAGGGTTTCCATGGGGATGATTCGGGATGTTCTGGTCGGCAGCTGGAGCCTGATCGCGGGGATGGGTGTCACGATTCGCCGTTACGGCCGACGCAATGTGACCACCCAATACCCCCGGCAGCACCTGGAGATGAGCCCCAGTTACCGGGGCCACATCGAATTTAAACGTTTTGAGGATACCGGAAGCCACAATTGCGTGGCCTGCGGCACCTGCATGCGGTATTGCCCGACCAACGTGATCAAGGTTCAGGGCGAGAAGACGCAGGCCCGGTCCAGGAAGCGCGGGACCCTCTACTTCATCGACTTTTCCCACTGCAGCCTCTGCGGGCTGTGCGTGGCGAACTGCCCGACCAACACCCTGAAATTCTCCAAGGTGTACGAGCTGGCCCACGAGTGCCGCTGGGAAGGCGTGGTGGATCTGATGCGGCGCCTGGAGGAATCCGCATGACGCCGCTGCAGAACCTCTTCGATCCCGAGATTCTCGCCCAGGCGGCTTTTGCCGTGGTAATGGCCTTCACGTTCGCCGGTGCCTTGATCGCGGTGCTGCCGCGCAACATCCTTTACAACGTCCTGGGCCTGATCCTGTGCCTGATCGGCGTGGCCGGTATTTTTCTTTACCTGGGCAGTCCCTTTATCGCAATGATGGAACTTCTCATTTACGTGGGGGCCATCTGCATTTCGATTGTTTTTGCCATCATGCTGTCGCGCCCCCTGCATCTCAGCCTGCCCAAGCGTCACGTGCCGAAGGTCGCGGGGGCTCTCGGCGTGGCGCTTCTGGTCTTCGGGGTTCTCATCACCATCATTTTCCGGACCCCCTGGCAGCCCTGGCAGCCGTTTGCCGAGCGCAGCGGCGACTGGTCGATAGTCACCCTGGGGGTCTATCTGCTCACCCGGTACGACCTGGTCTTCGAGGCCATGTCCATCGTGCTGCTGGTCGCCATTCTGGGGGCCATCATCATTTCCGGTCAAAGCCGCAAGAGGTCCTCATGAACAGCCTGACCGTTTATCTTTTCATCGCCGCGGCGCTTTTCATCATCGGGGTCTTCGGGTTGCTCCAGCGTCGATCCCTGATCGGCATGCTCATCGCCATCGAACTCATGCTCAACGCGGCCAGCGTGAATTTCATGGCCTTCAACCGGTTTCTGGCGCCGGACCCCATCATCGGACAGGTGTACACTCTTTTCATCATGGGCTTCGCCGCAGCGGAGACCGCTATCGCCCTCAGCATCATCATAGCGGTCTTCCGACGGATCCATAGCATCAACATCGAACAAGCCCGGGACCTCAGGGGGTGACCGTGAACGCTGCGTGGATCCAAGATCCGAACCTGGTGGCGGCCGCTCTCAGCGCCCTTACGCCATTTGCGGCCTTTGCCCTCATCATGGTGTTTACGCGGCCGCATGCCCGGCTTTCGGCAGTGATTTCCATCGCCGCCGTGGGGGTGTCGCTTTCGAGTGCGGTTTTCCTGCTGGTGCGAAACTGGTCCCTGCCGGCGCCCCTGCAGATCACGGGCCGCTGGCTGATCTCGGATGGTTTCAGCCTTCCCTTCGGGTTTCTGCTCGACCCCTTGAGCCTGCTGATGCTCACCATCGTGGCAACGATCAGCTGCCTGGTCCAGGTGTATTCGCTCGGCTACATGGCCGGCGATCCCGGGTTCTCCCGGTATTATGCCTTCCAGTCGCTCTTCGCGTGGGCCATGCTCACGCTGAGCATCTCGCCCACCATGCTCCAGCTCTATATCTTCTGGGAGCTCGTCGGGCTGGCGTCCTACCTGCTGATCGGGTTCTGGTACGAGAAGTTCAGCGCCAGCGAAGCCGGCAAAAAAGCCTTCGTCATGACCCGGCTGGGGGATATCGCCTTTTTTCTGGGCCTGCTCGTGGTGCTGATCCACTTCGGCAACTTGAATATCCTCGACATGAACGGCCCGCAGGCTGTGGAGCGACTTTCGCCGGCCCTCCTTACCGTTTCGGCCCTGCTCATCTTCGGCGGGGTGATGGGCAAGAGCGCGCAGTTTCCGCTGCTCACCTGGCTGCCCGACGCCATGGAAGGCCCGACGCCGGTCAGCGCGCTGCTGCATTCGGCCACCATGGTTGCGGCCGGCGTGTACATGTTCGCCCGCATCTTCCCCTTCTTCAGTCATTCCGATGGCGCGATGACCGTCTTCCTGGGCATCGGAACCATCACCATGCTGCTCTCCTCCACCATGGCGATGGTCACCCGGGACATCAAGCAGGTCTGGGCTTACTCCACCATCAGCCAGCTGGGCTTCATGGTCATGGGCCTGGCGGCGGGCGGCTATACCGCGGGAGTCTTTCACCTGACTACCCATGCCGGCTTCAAAGCACTGCTTTTCCTCTGCTCGGGTGTCTTCATTCACCAGTATGAAACCAACGACATGGTGGTCATCGGACGACAGGGCGGCCGGGGCCTTCGCATCCCCATGGTTTGCATGACCCTGGCGGCCGCCGCCCTCAGCGGGCTTCCGCCTTTTTCCGGGTTCTTCAGCAAGGAGGCGATCATGGGGGTGCTGGCCGGGCAGCACAACCCGATCTGGCTGGCGGCCGGACTTCTGGGCGCCTTCCTGACCGCCTACTATTCCTTCCGGCTCATTTTCATCATCCTGCGGCCGAGCCGGACGGAGAAGGCCCAACCCGAGGCCCATGGCGGACACGGAGGCGGCCATCACGCGGCCGGCCTCTACTGGGTCATGGCCTGGCCTCTGGTGATTCTCGGTGCCGTCACGCTGGTCCTCGGTTTCTTCGAGAGCGCTCTGGAGACGTTCTTGACAGGGCCGAAGGGCGCTGCCGAGGCCGGGGGCGGCCATCACGCCTGGCTGCTTTACGCGGCCGTGGGCCTGGCCCTCGCCGGCGTGGCTCTGGCGTGGGCGGAATTCGGCCGGAAGGGTGCGGCCCAGGTGGGGTTCGTGGAGCGGATTCCGGCCCTGCGGGCCCTTTTTGCCAATCGCTGGTACCTGGACCATTTATATCGGCTCTTCCTGGATTACGTCATCTATGGGACCTTCTCCAACTTGTTTACGCGCAACGACCGCCGTGTGATCGACGGCGGCATCGACGGCATGTGCCGGGCCACGATCGGCAGCGGCCGCCTGCTCTCCTTTATCCAGTCCGGCATGCTGCAGTACAACCTGATGGTCATGTTTACCGCCCTGGCCCTGGTGGCACTGGGCTTCTACTTCCTGGGGTGAAAGACCCATGACGATGGAATTTGCCACGTTTCCTTACTTGACGGCCATCCTGCTGAGCTGCGGCGTGGGTTTGCTGGTCATTCTTTTCATTCCGGATGAGCAGCCGATGCTGATTAAGCGTGTCAGCCTGGTCTTTTCCGGGATCGCCATGGCGCTCTCGGTCTACCTTTTCTTCGCTTACGACAGAGGCAAGGGAGGCCTGCAGTTCGTTGAAAAGGTGCGCTGGGTCGATTCCATGGGCATTTCTTATTTCAATGCCGTCGACGGCTTCAGCCTGCCCATGCTCGCCCTGACCGGCGTCGTGCTGTTCACCGGGGTGCTCACGATGTGGGAACTCAACCACCGGGTCAAGGAGTTTTTCGCGTTCATGTTCCTGCTGGTGGCCGGAGTCTTCGGGGTCTTCATGGCGATGGACCTGTTCTTCCTTTTTGTGTGGTACGACGTCTCCCTTTTTCCCATGTACCCGCTCATCGCCATCTGGGGCAGCACACGCAAGGAATATGGGGCCATGAAACTGACCCTCTACCTTCTGGCGGGCAGTGCCCTTATTCTGCCGGGGATTCTCTACCTTTTCGTAAAATCCGGCTTGAACACGTTTGATGTCACCGCACTGATGCAGCCGGGGGTTTTCACCCCGTTTCAGCAGAAATTCGCTTTTTTCCTCTTCTACATCGGCTTCGGCATCCTGGCCGGCGTGTGGCCGTTCCACACGTGGTCTCCCGTCGGCCACGTGGCTGCCCCGACGGCTGTCAGCATGATCCACGCGGGGGTTCTCATGAAGCTGGGCGCCTTCGGGGTGCTGCGTCTCGGTATATTCCTGTGCCCCGAGGGCTGGCAGTACTGGTCCCAGCTCATGGCGCTGCTGGCGACCTGCGGCATCGTTTACGGTGCCTTTGTCGGGCTGGCTCAAACCGACCTCAAGTATGTCATCGGTTATTCGAGCGTCTCCCACATGGGCATTGTCGGCCTCGGCCTGTCCACGGTGACCGTCGACGGGCTGAACGGCGCCGTCTTCCAGATGTTTGCCCACGGCGTGATGACCGCCCTTTTCTTTTCTTCCGTGGGCTACATCTATGACAGGACCCACACCAAGATGATCCCGGAGTTGGGCGGGCTGAGCAAGATCATGCCGGTGGCTTCATCGTACTTCATCATCGCCGCGCTCGCGGGCATCGGGGTCCCCTGCCTGGCCAGCTTTTGGGCCGAGCTTCTCGTTTTCATCGCCTCCTTCCGCGTCTACCCCGTGAGAGGGGCGCTGGCCATCTGTGCGCTGGTGGTGAGCGCGCTCTTCATGCTGCGGGTGGTCCAACGGACCTTTTACGGACCGAAGAACGAGCGCTTCGCCCACTTGAAGGACGTCAGCTTCGGCCTGGGTATTCCGCGGATGATCCTGGTGGGGGTGATCGTGCTCTTCGGACTCTACCCCGCGCTGATGGTGGATCTGGTGCAGACCGCTTCCATACCTCTTATCCAGGGGTTGCCGTGATGACGTGGACTCTTTTCATCCCTGAGCTCTATTTCGCCCTTACCGCCGCCGTGTTTTTCAGCCTTTCGCTGGCGGCGAAGCCGAATCTTCGCCGGGATTACCTCACGGCGCTCTTCCTGGCGGCCGGAGGCCTGGTGGTGACGCTGGCCTCGCTGCGGCTGGAAGGGACGCTGTTTTTCGAAAGCTACCGGGTGGATCTCTTCTCTCAGGTCTTCAAGGTCCTGGTCGCCGCAGGGTTTTTCCTGGTGGTCTGCATCTGCAGCGAGCTCAACGGCATCGACGAGCGGCACCATTCGGAGTTCTTTCTCTTCCTCACCACCTGTACTCTGGCGATGATGATGCTGGTGAGCAGCGTGGAACTGCTGACGATCTACATATCCCTCGAGCTCTCCAGCTATTCACTCTACGTTCTGGTCCCTTTGCGCAAAGGCGAGGGCATCGATGTGGAGGCAGGCATCAAGTATTTCATGGTGGGCGCGTCGGCATCGGCTGTGATGCTCTTCGGCCTTTCCTACCTCTTCGGAGTGGCCCACACCACTTACGTGGCGGAGCTAGTCCGCGTGCTGCCGGGCATCATCACGACACCGGCGGCCCTTCTCGGCCTGATCTTCACCCTGTGCGGGTTTTTCTTCAAGCTGGCAGTTTTCCCATTCCACTACTGGGCGCCGGATGTTTACCAGGGCGCCGCCAACCAGGTGACGGCCTACATTGCCACCGCCTCCAAGGCGGCGGCCGTGGCCATCATCATGCGCATGGCGGCCCTCGGCGGCGGGCACAGCACCTACTTGGTGCAGGCGCTGATCGTCCTTTCGATCTGCTCCATGACGCTCGGCAACCTGGTGGCCATCATCCAGAAGGACCTGAAGCGCCTGCTGGCCTATTCCAGCATTTCCCACGCCGGATATGTGTTGATCGGCATCCTGAGCATGAGTCCCTCCGGCTACGCCAGTGCCATTTTTTATGCTCTGGGCTATCTGGTGATGAATCTGTCCTGTTTCCTGGTGGTGGTGAAGGTGGCCGCGGACGGCAGCGACCTTAAGATCGCTCAACTGGCCGGGCTGCACCGCCGCTCGCCGATACTTGCCATGGTGCTGATGCTGGCAGTCTTCGGTCTCGCCGGGATTCCGCCGACCGTGGGGTTCACCGGAAAGTTTCTGGTGTTCGCCGCGGCGGTGGAGAAGGGTTACATCTGGCTGGTGATCGTGGCCATGGTCAATGCCACCATCTCGCTGTATTACTACATCATGGTGGTAAAGGCGGCATACCTACTCGAACCAGAGGGGAACCCGGCCCGGATGCAGGTATCCGTTCCCACACGGTTGCTGGCCGGTGCCTTGGTGACGATCATGGTGGCAGCCGGCATTTTCCCGCACCAAATCCTGGAAGTGGCCCGGGCCGCCGCCCGGTCCCTGATGTGAACGAGGTAGGGTCGTGGGTATTTTCAAACGCAAAACCAACACGGCCGGGTCGCGCCAGGCGCAGGCCACGCGTCCCACTGGTCCCTTTTTCTGCGGCGGACCGGCCGAGGCGCCGTGCATCACCGTATGCTCGCGAACCGGCCAGGACCAATGCCCCTGCGGCTGCGAAGCGGTGCGGTCGACCCTCGTGGAGGAGATCCGCTTCCGCGAATTGAACGTGCGGGTGGCCGCCATGAAGGTGGGCTGCAACGGCGCATGCCCGTATGGCCCCCTTGTAGGCTTCCCGGGGGGAAGTTTTTACTACCATGGGCTCACACCCGAGCGGGCGCGAGAAGTGGTAGCTGAAACCATCGAACAAGGACACATCCTGTTTGATTTGCTGCATCTGGATCCCCTGCATTCTACCTCCGGCCGCCTCCTGTATGACCATGCTTCGGGATTCATCGCCGTCCTGGACGAGGGCCGATGCATGGTCCAGGTGGCCAAGTACTTCCTCGACTTCGACAAGGGGGTTTCCTGCGGAAAATGCACCCCCTGCCGTGCCGGTTTCGTTTACCTGAGGGAGCTCGTAGACGCCATTGCCGAGGGGGAGGGAAGGCCCGAGGACCTTCACACCATCCAAGCGATCCTGGCAGCCATGCGCCAGGCCGCTTACTGCGAATACGCAGGCCGCGGCTCGGGCCCCCTGGCGGTCATCCTCAAGCATTTTCGACCGGAATTTGAGCTGCATGTCAACCAGAAGCTCTGCCCGGCGGGAGAGTGCACGAAGTTGGGTAGAGGGAAGCTCACCGATGAACGGCCATAGTCCCCTGCCGAGTGGATGTCGTTTTGACGGGCGGCCCGCTGACCGTGGCGGTAAGAGCAAGGACCATTCATGACGGAACGAGTTCAGCTGACGATTGACGGGCGGCTGGTTCAGGCCGATCCGGGGACCACCATCCTCCTCGCGGCCCGGGAGAATGGCATCTCCATTCCAACGCTCTGCTACAGTGAACTTCTTCGACCCTTGGAAGGGTGCCGCATCTGTATTGTCCGGGTGGAGGGTGAGCCGAAATTTTTGCCGGCCTGCAGCACCCCGGTTCGACACGGCATGGTGGTCACGACCGATTCCGTGGACATACGAGAGACGCGGAAGCTCCTGGTCGATCTCCTTCTGCGGGAGCACTATGGGGATTGCGTGGCTCCCTGCCAGTTGACCTGCCCGGCCGGCATCGACATTCAGGGCTATCTCGCGCTCATCAGCAGAGGGGAATATATAGAGGCGCTGAAGCTCATTCGCGAGCAGCTCCCCATGCCGGCGACCATCGGCCGGGTCTGCCCCCACTTTTGCGAGACTCCGTGCCGGCGCAACCTCGTGGAAGAAGCCATCAACATCAACCACCTGAAGCGCTTCGTAGCCGACTATGAGATGCAACTCGGCCGGCGTCATTACCCAGCCAAACGGCCGCCTACGGGCCATCGAGTCGCCATCATCGGCGGCGGTCCCGCCGGCCTGAGTGCCGCATACTACCTTTGCCTGCAAGGACATTCGCCCACCATCTTCGAGGCCATGCCGGAGTTGGGCGGCATGCTCCGCTACGGCATTCCGGAATACCGCCTCCCTAAAAAGGTGCTCGACTGGGAGATCGAGGGCATTCTTCAACTGGGCGTTGCCGTGAAGAAGGGCCTCAGGTGGGGGAGGGACTTTACGGTGGAGTCGCTCAGAGGCGAGGGCTACGAGGCTTTTTTCCTGGCGACCGGCGCCTGGAACGCTCACAAGCTGGGCGTTCCCGGCGAGGACCTAGACGGCGTGATGTCCGGAGTGAGCTTTCTGGCGGATGTCGCCATGGGGAAACCCGTGAGAATGGGACGCCGGGTGGCCGTCATCGGCGGTGGCAACGTGGCGATGGATGCCGCCCGCACGGGCGTGAGACTGGGCGTCCAGGAAATGTCCATCATCTATCGCCGCTCACGGGAGGAAATGCCCGCGAGCCACGAGGAGATCGAAGGCGCCATGGCCGAGGGCATCACCTTCCATTTCCTGACCGCGCCCGTCAGGGTACTGAGCGGCAACGGCACGGTGCAGCAGCTCGAGATCATGCGGATGAAGCTCGGGGAGCCGGATGCCAGCGGCCGACGCCGTCCCATCCCCGTGAAAGGCTCAGAGACGACTGTGCCCGTGGATATGGTCATCACCGCCATCGGGCAGGTCGCCGATCTTGCCCCGCTCAGGGCGGACAAGGCGGCGGCCGGCGTGCCGGTGACGCGGTGGACTACCCTGGGCGCCGACCCGGATACCATGTTTACAGGCATAACCGGCGTCTTCACCGGAGGAGACGTCTATCGCGGGCCGGACACGGTGGTGCGGGCCCTCGCCGATGGGCGCCGGGCAGCTATGGCAATCCACCGCTACCTGGAGGAACAGAGGGTCGACCCCCGGCCCAAGGCCTTCAACATCGTCAAAGGCGATCTGAAGACCATCCGCAGGGAACCTTACAGCGCCTTTGCGCACCGGGAGCGGGTTCGGATGCCGGAGCTCGAACCCGTCCAGAGGTCCACCAATTTCCAACAGATCGACCTCGGTCTCTCGGAGGAAGCAGTGCTGCGGGAGGCGGAGCGCTGCCTGTCCTGCGGGTGCATGGATGTTTTCGGCTGCCGCCTGCGCAGGCTCGCTGATGACATGCATCTGGCGACGACGACGCGGCTGCGGCCTCAAATACCGTTTGACGACGCTCGCCGGCCGGACGAGCACCCCTTCATTACCTTGGATCCGAACAAGTGCGTGCGCTGCAAGCAATGTTATGAGGCTTGCGCCGGCTACCAGTGTTCGGATGCCATCGATTTCGCCGAGACGCCTTCGTTCAACGCCCGCTGTGTCTCCTGCGGTTTGTGCCTCGATGTCTGTCCGACAGGGGCGCTGGGGGACCGTATCGGCGGCAAGCCCGGCCCCTTCCAGTGTCAAACGGTGGAAACGGTTTGTGCCCACTGCGGCTGCGGATGCCAGCTCGTCTTCAACCTCAAGGGAGAAAGCTTCTTTACCATCTCCACGCGCAGGGACGCGCCGCCCAACTATGGCCATACCTGCCGTCAGGGGCGATTCGACAGCTTTGCATATGTGAGCGATCCCGAGCGGCTGAAAACGCCGCTGCTTCGCAGGAACGGCCGTTTCGTGGAGAGTTCCTGGCCGGAGGCTCTGGATCGGATTGTCCGTGAATTTACCCGTCTTCGAGAACAGCATGGCGGTCAGGCGCTGGCCGCGCTGGGATCGGCGCAGGCGACCAATGAGGCCAACTACCTGCTGCAGAAGGTCTTTCGCAGCCATTTCGGCACGAACAACCTGGATTTTCCGGGTAGCCAGGCACAGCGCACCACCATGGCCGCACTTTCCCGCGTCATCGGGAGCGGGGCGACGCTTGCCGCCCTGGGGGAGATCGAACAGGCTGAGGTTATCCTGACCTTCGGCGACCTGATCGAGGAGAGCAACCCCATCGTAGCGACGGCCTTGCGGAGAGCCAGCCGCACCCGCGGCCGCCGGCTCATCAGCGTAACATCCAGCCCGCTTGGGCTTGGGAACTTTGCGAATCCGGCGCTGCTCGTTCCCCCCGGGCGTGAAGCTGATTTTCTGGCCCTGCTCATTCACCGCGTGCTTCAACTAGGACTCTTCGATCAGCCCCTTGCCCGTGCGCACGCCGAGAAGTTGGAAGAACTACGAAAAAACATCGCAATGCGGAAACCCGATCGGCTGGCCGGATCCCTCGGCTTGGCTGAAGAAACTGTAAACGATACGGCACGCGCCTGCGCAACTGCCGCCTCTCTGGCGCTGGTGTATTCCGAGGACTTCGCCTGCGAGCCTCACGGCGAGTTCAAGGTGGAAACCCTGGCAAACCTTGTACTGCTGACCGGCCGGATCGGTCAGCCGCACAGCGGCATCTATCCCCTCTGTCGATACATCAATACACAGGGGGCTGCGGACATGGGCATGCTACCCGGCCACCTTCCCGGTTATGTGCCCGTTGCCGACGATCGAAGGCGCGGCCAGGTGGCCGAGGTTTGGGGTATGCAGATCCCGGCCGAAGCCGGGTTGGGATTTGCGCAGCTGATGGAAGGCGCTAAGCAAGGCACGCTGAAAGGCATCTATATTCTGGGTGGCGATGCCCTGAAGGGTGAAGAGATCGTGTCGGCCTTAAGTCGCATGGAGTTCGTGGTGGTCCAGGATATCCTCCTTCGCAAGATTGCCAAACTAGCGCATGTCGTTTTACCCGCCACGTCCTTTTTGGAGCAGGAGGGTACCTTTACGAACACTGAACGCCGCGTTCGGCCGCTGCGGCCGGTGATGGCAGGGCCCGATGGAGCCCTGCCGGATTGGCGGATCCTGGCCGACCTCATGACGCGGTTGCATGCGGGCGTCGCTTATGGGGATGCCCTTTCGGTCTACCGTGAAATCCTGAGGGTCGTACCCTTTTACGCCGAGCCGCGTTAGCAAGCTGGCGAAAAGGGGCGCTTCGCGCCGCAATTCCTCGTTGCACGGCTTTCGGGGACGTTCCGCCCCGGAGAGGCCTGTCATATGCCGAAGCAAATTCTTTTCTGCCTGGACGATTCCGAGCGCACCCGCCACGCGTTGCGCAACCTGGGAACATTGCTTGAACCGGCCGATGCTCACTTACACCTTTTTCATGCTGCGCCGGAAACATCCCACTTCTACCCGGGTGAACTTTCCACCCTCAGCGGCGAACCCGGACAGTGGCAGAAGGCGCAGGAGAGCCGCGTGCGGGGGATTCTGGAGCAAGCCGCGACTCTCCTGCTGGACCTGGGGTTCAAACGCCCCCGGATCGATCAAGAGGCGACGCTGAAGAGCGTCAACGCGGCTCAGGACATCCTCGCGGCGAGCGAAGGACGGGAGCCCGGCGCCATCGTACTCGCCCGGAAAGGCCGTTCCGCCGTCAAGCGTTTTTTCCTGGGAAGCACCACTGCCGTCGTCTGCCAGTATGCCGAGAAACTGCCGGTCTGGGTGGTGGGGAGCCGGTCACTTCAACCGCCCCATATTCTGGTGGCCCTTGACGGGTCTCACTATGGCTGGCGCATTGTCTCGCATTTGGGGGAGTATTTCGGCGGGCTTCCCGGAGTGCGGCTCGCCCTGTTCCACATCATGCCGGCCAAGCCGCCAGGGTACTGGGACGACGGTCACATCCTTGATGAAAGCGAACGCTCCGAGCGTCAGCAGGTTGTCGGGACGTGGCGCGCGGCGTACGAGCAGGAAACCGAAGATCTTTTTCTAAAAGCCAAGTCCCACCTGGTCGGTGCAGGAGTGAGCGAGAGCAACATTTATATCAAGCGGCAGACGCTGGTTGACGGTATTGCCCGTGACATCTTGGCGGAGGCGCGGGTGGGAGATTACAACATCCTGGCGTTTGGCCGGCGAGGCACTTCGGCCATCAAAGAGTTCGCCCTGGGAAGCCGGGCTGCCAAGATGCTCTACAGCCCTACGGAATGCAGCCTTATCCTGGTGAGCTGAGGTCCATGACGGGTATCTCCCGTAGGCGCCCGGCAGCTTGCGCCGATGGTCGTTCTTGAAACGGAGGATCCAGTGAGCGTTGACACCCCCCATCAAAATGACGGCACCGGCGACCCGTACGCGCGATATGCCTCCGCCGTCGGACCGCGGATTTTAAATAAGGCCAACCAGATTTTTGAGGACTTCCCCGTCTCGAAGTATGTCCTGTATTTCGTTATCTTTATGATCGAGGTGGCGGTTGTTTTTTATCTCGGTGTCAAACTAGTGCGGTGATTGGAGTTTAGTTCGGCATAGCCCACCACAGTCAGAGTCATCCTATTGCCAGGGCCGACTCCGACCGCATGACACCGGCCATCCTCGCCCCGATCTCAGACATCCTCGAGCTTAAAATCTGCTCTGTCAAACGGTAGGTTACGGACGCCTGAGTTTCAGGAATTGGTGTCGCTTCCGTCCCAGCAATCGCATATGACAAATTGGCGGCTTGGTGATATCCGATTACCTTCAGAACATAATCGGGGAAAAAATTCAAAAAAGGGGTATTCGGGCCTGAGTTCTGTACATCCAGCCATGGGGCGTCGTCCTGCTCTGCCCTCATGATGACAGCGAAAGAAATATGATGGATTTTGACCGGATTGCCAGGAAGATAACGATCGTGCTGTTCCTCTCCCAGAGCCTCAGCTCAGCCGGGTTCATCGCGGCCTTTACCGTTAACGCGCTGATAGGAGTTGATTTGAGCGGGCAAAGGGCCATGGCCGGCGTTCCCGGCGGCCTATATGTGGCCGGACAAGCTTGCGGCGCGATCGTCTGGGGCTTCAGCATGGAGCGAATCGGCCGGCGAAAAAGTATAGCCCTCGGCCAACTCCTCGGGGCGATGGGGTCGGTGATCGCCGTGGCTGCCGTTGTCACCCGTTCTTTTCCGTTCTTTCTGTTTGGACTCGTCTTAGTGGGGATGGCCAGGTCAGCGGTGGACCTGGGTCGGTTCGTCGCGGCCGAAGTCCACATGCCGGAGAAGCGGGGACGGGCCATTTCCAATGTTGTGCTGGGCAGCACGGTGGGCGCGATCTTCGGGCCGCTTCTGGTAGGTCCTATGGGGCAGATGGCGACCCGGGCCGGCTACCCGGACCTGTCGGGAGCTTATATGGCTGGTGCTGCAGTTCTGGTGGCGGCCGCACTGTTGATATTCGGAGGGTTGCGGCCGGAGCCACGCGATATCGGGCGGGAACTCGCCCGAATCCATCCGGGGTCGATCCCGCAGCAATCGCCCCGTTCCCTCTCGGAGATCGTTCGCCGTCCTGGGGTGATCGTGGCCATGGTCACCATGGCCTTCGCCCAAATGGTGATGGTGGTTCCCATGTCGATCACTTCGGTTCATATGAAAGACCACCAGTACGCTCTGACGGCTGCGTCGCTGGTGATTTCCGCCCACACCCTGGGAATGTACGCCTTCTCCATTATCTCCGGCCGGATGACAGACCGATGGGGGCGCGGCCGGATGATTTTCCTGGGCTCAACGGTGCTGATCCTTTCCTGCCTGACGGCAGCGCCGTCCATTAATCTTCTGCCGCTCACAGTTGCCCTCTTCCTCTTGGGGCTGGGCTGGAACTTTGCTTATGTGGCCGGCTCCACGCTGCTGGCAGATCAACTCTCGCCAAGAGAAAGGGCCAAGACCCAGGGATTCAACGACCTCCTCTTGAATCTATGTTCGGGAGCCAGCCAGATTGGAAGCGGGATGGTTTATGCTTTGGGCGGCTATGGGATCATGGCCTTGACGGCGGCGGCCATGGCGGTGGTTCCGCTGGGTCTGGCGGCATGGTGGCAGATACGGGGGCGGCCGGGGTATGTCATCTATAGCGACGGTGTGAACCAGAAGAGTATCAGCGGCTCGATCAGTGTTCGCAGAGAATAGTCGTATTGGGTACATGCCGGACCATGCTC
>JBLMXM010000446.1:0-5585 GCA_050257775.1 Hyphomicrobiales bacterium | reverse complement strand
TGCATCTGACACCCGATGGCGGCGTTGCAGGCCTCTCGAAATGCTCACAACCTACCGTGTATGCTGCGCTTTCGAATCGGCCTGCGCCTTGCCCTCGGGCGTGATCTGCTATTTTTGAGATGGCTTCTACCAAACACCCAAAATACCCAAATACCAGACAAGGAGGAATAGCACATGATTCAATTTCTGGTTCACGAGGAAGCCGACAACGTCGGGGTTGCCACCGTCGACATCAAGGCGGGAGAGAAGGCCGAGGGGCTTTACATGGACAGCCAGAAAAAGATGCAGATCAAAAGCCTGCAGGACATCCCCCTGGGGCACAAGATCGCCCTCACCCCGCTTAAGAAAGAGGGCTCCGTGATCAAGTACGGCCATGACATCGGCCGGGTGGTGGCCGACATCAAGGCGGGCGAACATGTTCACATTCACAATCTGAAAACGAGGAGGTGGTAATCATGGCCAAGCCCAAGAACTCGAAAGTCTATGCCTATCGGCGGGAGAACGGCCGCGTCGGCATCCGCAACCATGTGGTCATTCTGCCCCTGGACGATTTGAGCAACTCCGCCTGCGAGAAGGTGGCCCATAATGTCAAAGGCACGAAAGCCATTCCGCACGCTTACGGCCGGCTTCAATTCGGCAAAGACCTGGAACTCTTCTTCCGCACGATGATCGGCACGGGGGCCAACCCGAACGTGGCTGCGGTGGTGGTGATCGGCATCGAGCCCGAGTGGACCAACCGCATCGTCGAGGGAATCGCCAAGACCGGCAAGCCGGTGTCCGGGTTCAGCATCGAGCGCTACGGCGAGTTCAAGACGGTGGAAATGGCGAGCTGGAAGGCCAAGGAGTACGTACAGTGGGCCAGCGAGCTTCGCCGCGAGCCCGTGGATTTAAAGGAGATCTGGGTGAGCGTGAAATGCGGTGAAAGCGACACGACCAGCGGCCTCGCCTCCAACCCGACCGTCGGCAATGCCATCGAAAAGCTGGTAGCCATGGGCGCCACCACCAGCTTCGGCGAGACCAGCGAAATCACCGGCGCCGAGATGGTCTGCAAACAGCGCGCTGCCAACGCCAAGGTCGGCGAGCAATTCATGGATACCTTTAACGCCTACCAGAAGATGATCGACGACAACAAGACCGACGATCTCTCCGGCTCTCAGCCCACCAAGGGCAACATCCGGGGAGGGCTGACCACTATCGAGGAAAAGGCCTTCGGCAACCTGCAGAAAATCGGAAAGAAGGTGAAGTATATCGGCGTGCTGGACAAGGCCGAGGCTCCTACCAAGCCGGGGCTGTGGTTCATGGACACATCGAGCGCCGCGGCCGAGGCTGTGACGCTGTGGGCGGCGGCCGGTTTCGTAGCCCATTTCTTCCCCACCGGCCAGGGCAACATCATCGGCAACCCGATCGAGCCGGTCATCAAGCTGACCGCCAACCCGCTCACCGCCAAGACCATGAGCGAGCATGTCGACTACGACTGCTCGGCGATCCTGCGGGGCGAGATGACCCTGGACCAGTCCGGTGACAACTTGATTCAGATGCTCATCCGCACCTGCAACGGCCGGCTGACGGCCCAGGAAGTCCTCGGCCACGAGGAGTTCGTCCTGACCAAGCTGTACGAAAGCGCGTGATACCCCCTGCCGGGAGAGGGCCGTCCGGCCCTCTCCTCAATCTCAATTCAGGCTCTATAGCCGTTGTCGGAATTCCGCTTTGAATTTGATTATTTCCAGCTAATGATATAAACAAAGACTTAGCCCTACCCATCTAACCAGCCAATCAAAAGCCGGCCTGCCCGTCTAATGACTTGAGGCAACCGGCCTGAAGACGATCATGTATCTGAATCACTACGAGCTAAAGACGTATCCCTTCAGAACAAACCCCGATCCGGACTTCTTGTGGCTTGGCGAAAAGCACAAGGAAGCGCTAGCGGTGCTGGAATATGGAATGCTCAAGCGGGACGGATTCCTGCTGTTGACCGGTGATGTGGGCACCGGGAAAACATCGCTGATCAGGTATCTGTTGAGACTGATTGATTCCTCACCGTGGGTAGCCGTGATCCACGACCCGGACATGCCGATCATTGATGTTTTCAATTACCTGTCTGAAGAATTCAAGATGAACCGGGAATTCTCCAACAAGGCTGATTTTCTGATTCATTTTAAAAAATTTTTGCTTGAAGCCCATTCAGAGCAGAAGCCCGTCTTTTTAATAATCGATGAGGCTCAAAGATTGACGCACGAGCACCTCGAGCAGATCCGGCTCTTGTCCAATATCGAGCTGGACGACCAAAAGCTGATCAATATTTTTTTTGTGGGCCAGAGCGAGATTGAGAAAACCTTGATGGAGCCTCAAAACAAGGCCATCAGTCAACGGATCAGCATCAGCTACCACATTCAACCATTCACTGAAGCGGAAACCATCCAGTACATTACTCATCGCCTTAAAATCGCAGGTGCCAAGAGAGGCATATTGACCGTTAACGCCTGCAGGGAAATTTATGCAGTCTCCGGCGGCATACCGCGGTTGATCAATTCGATATGTGATTGTGCAATGTTGAGCGGATATGCCCGCAACATGAAAGTGGTTAATTCAAAGTATATAAAGGAGTGCCAGCTCGACCTGCGGATTCCGATCGGATCGATTGGCCGCCACGAATCACAGGCTCAGAATTTGTAGCCCAGACGGTTCGAAAAAGTTTCCTGCCGATCAAAATTCCGTTTCCCGATTCCGAGTCCTGTCGGCCCGCAATCCGAATCTCAATCCATCATGAAGCCGCCGTTGACGTCCAAGATCTCGCCCGTGATGAAGGCTGCCTTTTCCGATGCGAGGAACAAGACGGCTTCGGCCACCTCCTCCGGCCGACCCAGCCGCTTCAGGGGGATAGCCGCTATGATCGCCTGTCGCTTTGCGGGCGGCCACTCGGCGCTCATCTCTGTCTCGATGGCATGCGGCGCCACCCCGTTCACGTTGATCCCGTAACGGGCCAGCTGCCGCGCCAGGGTCTTGGTCAGGGCATCCATCCCGGCCTTCGACGGGCCGTAGCCCGGCGCGGAGGCTATGTCCCCGGTCTTCCCGGCCACTGACGACACGTTGACGATCTTGCCGTATCTCTGCCGGATCATGATGTCGGACCCGGCTTTGCAGCAGTTAAAGGCTCCTTTGAGGTTGACCGCCATAACGTCGTCCCAGTCCTTCTCGGTGACCGTCTCGATGCTGCCCCGCCGGATGATCCCGGCGTTGTTGACCAGGACGTCCAGTCGCCCTAATTCGCGGTCCACCTGCCGGATCATCTCCTGGACTTCGTCATAGCGTTTCACGTCCGCTGCAATCGCGATGACTTGGCCGCCAGTTGCGGCAGCCATCCCCTGTGCGATGTCTTGCAACTTGTCGGGTGAGCCGACATCATTCACTACGACTCTGGCCTTTTCCCTTGCGAAGGCGGACCCCACCGCCCTGCCGATCCCCCGTGCAGCTCCTGTAACAAGTACCACCTGGCCTTCAAATGTCATGCGTCTTTCTCCTGAAGCCCGGCTTTTCACTCTCCGAACATGAGATTCGGCAGATACAGCGTGATTTCCGGAATGAAAATCAAAACGGCGAGGGTAACCAGTGTGCCGATAAAGAATGACAAGGACTCTCGGATGTATTCCTGTATGGAACAATCCAGTATCGTGCAACCCGCATACATGGCCGCCCCGACCGGGGGAGTCATGTTGCCCATCGTGATGGTCAAAACGAAAATCAGCCCGAAGTGGACAGGGTCGAAACCGGCGTCCTTCGCGATCGGCAGAAAAATCGGTGTCAGCATCAGGATAAGCACGGCGCCGTCGACAATCAGGCCGGCAATTGTAAGAAACACGACGATGATCATCAGCAGCACGTACGGTTCGCGGCCGCTGACCCCTATCAAGAAGTCGGCAACGTCCTCGGGAATTCTGTCCCACACGAGACCGTAACCAAATATCGCTGACAAGGCGATAATCGACATGACCGCCCCAATATCCCCGGTCGTCGTCGCCGTGACCTTCTTCAATTCCTTCCAAGTCAGTTCTTTATGCGCAAACATGCCGACCCAGAAAGCATAAAAAACGGCAAAGGCCCCGATCTCCGACGGCGTGAAGACGCCGGCGCGCAACCCGAACAACAGCACGAACGGAAACAGCAGCGCCCAAAAACTGTGAATGCTGGTGCTGACAATCGCCTTCACGGTCGGCCGTTCTTTCCGGCCCGGCTCGAACCCCTTTGCCTTGGCGTCGATAGCGACCCCGACCATATAGACAATCGTCAACAGGATCCCGGGAACCACGCCTCCCGCAAATAGTCGCCCGATAGACACTTGCCCGACCGTGCCGTACAGAATGAACCCAATGCCGGGAGGAATGATCGGAGTGATCAAAGACGTCCAGACGTTGACGGCAACGGTGTAGCCTCTCGAGTAGCCTCTCCTGATCATCTCGGGCCCCAGCATGCGTGTTTCCATGGCCGCATCGGCAATGCACGAGCCCGAAACTCCCCCCATCAGGGTGGAAAGTATGACGTTGACTTGGGCCAGGCTCCCGCGCATGTGACCAACCAGGACATTGGATAGATCCAGCAGTCTTTGCGTTATGCCGGCCCCGTTCATGAGATTGCCTGCGAATATGAACAGGGGCACAGCCAGGAGCGCAAAATTCTGCGTTTGGGAGATCGCCAACTGGATGGGGATCGTGATCGGCAGATTCGGGTTTAGCAGAAAGAACACCATCCCGGCGATCCCGATGGCAAACGCGACCGGCATTCCGATGAGCAGCAGGATCAAGAAGACCATCGTCACCCATTCCATAGCCATCAACCCTTCCGAAGATCAGCTGCGAAACGCCAGTAGGCTGCAGAAAGCCGTGTCACTCAGGACCAACGGAGCTGCTGTTATGGCCCGAACTAACGGCCTGCCGGATCTCTCGCGCGAATTTTATGCTCGTGGTGATGAACAGGCACATGGCTCCAACCGGCACGCTGAGGGTCACCCAGGTATAGCTGAACCCGGGGATTCCCTGGAAAGTCCTGGCGCGAGTCGTGTAGGAAAGCCAAATCCCGAAAGCCATCAGGTAGGCCAGAAAAACGAACAGGATGAAGTAGTTCAGCAACCTCAGGCGGCGCCTGGTGCTTTCGGGGAACTTCCGGATCAGGACATCGACGTTCATCAATTTATTTTCATGCCAGGCGACGTCGGCGCTCAGGAAGCAAGACCATGCAAAGAGGCAGGTGCTGAGATCGATGGCCCAGTTGATCGGATACAGCAACAGCCGGGCAATAGCCGCTGCGAAAATGAGCGTGGCCATTGACCAGAGTGCAGTCTGGGCCGTGAAAGCTTCAAGTTTTCGAAAATAATCGTAAACGGTTTTCATGATCGGCCTGCTGGTTGGAGATGTTGTTGCGTTTTCAGCATGAGTGACTTTGTCCTCTCAACCGGCCCCCTTGTGCAGACGGGGGCCGGCTTCTGAGATTGAGTCTCCGAATCTTTGCGGCCGCTATTTCTTCCCGATTTCCTTGTAGACCTTTTCTTTTGCATCGGAAATTTTCAGGACTTCATATGCTTTGTCGCCGGCCTT
>JBLMXM010000445.1:0-3846 GCA_050257775.1 Hyphomicrobiales bacterium | reverse complement strand
TCACCCGGGGGTTCCGGCCGATGTCTCCGGGTGCGCCCTCGGCAATGATCGTCCCGTGTTCGAGGACGATGACCCGGTCGGACAGGCTCATCACGGCCCGCATGACATGTTCGATGACCAGTAGGGTGACGCCGCTCTGGGCGATCTGTTTGAGCAGGGATATCATTGCGCTCACCTCGGCCGGATTGAGCCCGCCCATGACCTCGTCCAGGAGCAGGAGCCTCGCACCCGTAGCGATGGCCCTGGCCAGCTCCAGGCGCTTCCGGTCGCCGATCGGAAGCGACCCGACCGGCGCGTCGCGGCAGCGGCGGAGACCCACCAGGCCCAGGGTTTCGGAAGCCCTTCTGCGGGCTTCCGCCGGGCGCGGGAAGGCCGCCAATGCACCGATCATGACATTCTCCAGTATGGTGAGGTTGCTGAAGGGCTTGACGATCTGGAAGGTCCGGCCGATCCCTTGCCGGGCAATCCGAGAAGGCGGCCTCAACGCCGTAATATCCCGGCCCCGGAAGCGAATACTGCCTTCGTCCGGCTTCAGAAAGCCCGATATCAGGTTGAACACCGTCGTTTTGCCGGCGCCGTTGGGGCCGATGAGGCTCAGAATCTCGCCGGACTGAATTTTGAACGTAACCCGGTCGACCGCCTTGAGCCCTCCGAAAGCCTTGCTGAGGTTTTCGACTTCGAAAAGCGGGCCGGGCTGCCGAGCGGCGCCCGTGCGGGGAATAGGCGTCAAGGTCGCATCCGCCGCCGAAAGCTCGTCGGTTGAGGAAATCCGGGGCAGCGCGGCCATGAGCCTTCCGCTCTTCTTCCGCAGCCAGGGAAGCACACCTTCGGGCAGGTAGATTACCACCACGATCAGGAGGATGCCGTAGATGAGAAAACTGATCCCGGCGAAGAACCCCCCCAGCCAGCCCCGCAGCAACGCATCCACCGGAACGAGCAGGAATGAGCCGATGATCGGCCCGGCGATGGTTCCCATCCCGCCGATGATGGGCAAGAGCGCCAGTTGGATCGAGAAGTTCATCGAGAAAACAATGTCCGGGTCGATAAAGGCCAGATACTGGGTATAAAATGTTCCGGACACGGCGGTGAAGAAGGCCGAAATCAGCATGACGAAGAGTTTGCACCGGGCCGTGTTCACCCCCGTGGCTTCAGCTGCATCGTGGTCATCGCGCAGGCAGGCCAAGTAGTAACCGATCCTGGAGCGCTTGATGAGAAACGCCACCAGGACCATGAGCATCAGGAACATGCAGCCCACCTCGGCATAAGTGGTCTTGTCGGCGAAGACGAAGTTCCACAGGCTCGGTCTGAAGGGCACCACCAGGCCGACCCCTCCCTTGGTCAGGCTTCGGAAATAAAGGCTCAGGATCCGGAGGACTTCGGCCAGGGCAATGGTGGCCAACGCAAAGAACGGCCCGCGCAGCCGAAAGCAGGGGTAGGAAATCAGCAGGGCAAACGCCGCTGCGAGGCAGCCGCCCACCAGCATGCCCAGCCAGGGTGAAAGCTGGGTATTCAGGAAGAGGAGCGTTGAGGTGTATGCGCCGATGCCGAAGAAAGCCGTGTGGCCCAGGGAAAGCTGACCTGCAAATCCGCCGATCAGATTCCAGGCCGAAGACGCTGCCGCATAGAAGAGCGTCAAGACGAGAATGTTGACATAGAAGGGCTGCCGCAGACCGAACGCCATCGCACCGATCAGGCCAAGGCCGATCAACGCAACGTAATTCGGCGGCTGTCCCACCCAGAAAAGGAGACGCGAGCGCGGCATGGCTAGGTTTGCACCTTGGACATCAGGCCGGACGGCCTGATGAACAGAATGAGGAGGAACACCAGGAAATACACCACCTCCTTGAGGGCCGGGGCGAGATAGAACCCGCTGAAGGCCTCCACGACGCCTATGATCAAGCCGCCCAGGAATGCGCCGCTGATGCTGCCCATCCCGCCCAGGACCACGACCACGAACGCCGTCAGCACGAAGTACTGCCCGGCGGTCGGGAAGACGGCATACATGGGCACCAGCACCCCGCCGGCGATGCCCACACAGGCGTTGCCGATCCCCAGCGCCAGGTAGTACATGTGGTCGACATTGACGCCCATCAGCTGCGCGGCCCGCTTGTTTTCCGCCGTAGCCCGCAGCGCCTTGCCGAGATAGGTTTTTTTCAAGAACAGGAACAGGGAGACCACGAGGCTCAACGTGATGAGGAAGGCCAGCAGGCGCGGGAACGAAATGATGATCCCGAAAAATTTGATATTGGATATGCCGTAATCCACGCGCACGCTGCGGTAATCGGCCTTCCAGAGCAGCTGGGCCAGGTTCTGCAGCACGATCGACACCCCCACGGTTGCAAAGATCTGGGCGACGTGCGGCGCATCGATGATGGGCTTGATGATCAGCCGGTGAGTCAGCAGCCCGAGGGCGAAGAGCATGGGGGCCACCAGCAGCAGCGACAGATAGGGGTCCATCCCGAACAGGTGAAACAGCCAGAACGTGCCGTACATGCCCAGCATCAGGTATTCGCCATGCGCAAAATTGACGATCTGCATCACGCCCCAGATGAGCGTGAGCCCGATGCTGATCATGGCGTAGATGCCGCCCAGCAGAATCCCGTTCAAGGTGAGTTGGATAATCGTCTCAAGCATACGCCGTCAAGCGGGCAGGCGGGAGGAAGCGATCGCAGATTTCCCCCCGCTCGACCCGGCTGCAGCCGCCCCAGGCTATTTCATCTTGGCACGCTGGCTCCACGTGGGCATGGGGAGTTCGAGTTTTCCGCCGGCAACCCGCGCCGAAACCGCCACGAGTTTTCCATTCTGCCACTGCTGGACGAAATTGGTGCTTTCGAGGTTCTGGCCGGCCATCGGATGGTCGGGTCCTGCAAAACGCGCACCCACCCCCAGGATGGAATCGTTCCAGGGGCGGTTGACCTTAAGCGCGGCCTGCCGAACTTTTTCGGGATCCAGGGATCCCGCCGCAGGCAGGACGTCATTGAAGAGCAGGTAAGCCGACTCGAAGCCCGTGAAGTGAAGGGCGCCCGGTTGTGGCAGGTTGTATTTCTTGGCGAATCGCTCCAGGACATCTTTTTGCAGGGCCGCGGCCTTGGGGGTGAGCAATTTGGGATCCACCGGCAGCATGGCCAGTGTCATGGTGCCTTCCGCATCCTTCCCGAAGGCTTTCAGCCATTCCGGATGCCCCACCACGGCACCGTTTTCGAGAAATGCCGCGAAGTCAAAATCCATCTCCTTGCATTGCCGCCAGAAGAGATGGGTGTCGTTGACATACCCGGTCATGAGAACCACGTCGGGCTTGGCGGCCTTCAGCTTCATGATCAAGGGCGACAAGTCAACGGCTTTGGCGCTGTAAGCCTCGTCGACCACCACCTTGAGGCCTTTCTGGGGTGCCAGTTTCTTCTCGATGTCGGCGGTGGTCGTCCCCCAGAGAGAGTCCTCGTAAATGATGGCCACCTTCAGGTCCGAAGGCTTTTTGCCGAGGGCCGGGGCGATCTGTTCGGCGGTGAAGCTGGTTTTGATTTGGCCGAACTGCCCGGAATAGGCGTTCCACCGGAAAATGTGCTTGAACCCGCGGGTGAAGATGTTCTCAGCCACCGCCGTGGTGATCCAGTAGATCTTCTTGTACTTCTCGCTGATTTCGGAGGCGGCGAAAACCCGCGCCGAAGAGTACCCGCCGGTGATGACATCGCACTTTTCCACGGTAATCAACCGTTCCATTTCAGCCATGGCGGCTTCCGGCGTGACGGAGTCGCCCTTTACGAATTCGATTTTTCTACCTCCCCAGAGGCCTCCGCGGTCGTTGACAATGTCCGCCGCCAGTGAAACGCCGTCGAAGGTCTGTTTGCC
>JBLMXM010000444.1:0-3869 GCA_050257775.1 Hyphomicrobiales bacterium | reverse complement strand
GAAGCAACTGCCTGAGGTCCATCTACATTCGACGACGACCAGTGATGCCGGACAGACGATTTTGGAAGCCTCCGGGCAATACAACACCGTGATCCTGGGAGCGACGGCCAGAAAAAGCATGGGAGGTCCGTCTCTTGGTCCGGTAGCCGAGAGGCTCTTGCGGGAATCGCCCTGCACCGTCATGGTCGTGAAGACGTCCCGGAATCTATCTGAATCCATGCTCGACGAAAGCGCCGGCGCGCAGGCGATTTCCATCCTGGTGGACCGGTGGTTTGCCGAGAACACCTTCCACGCCGACGAGTTCTCCGATCTCAGACAGCTCATGAAGCTCAAGGAGGAGCAGGGCACCACAATCAGTCTGGCGCTGCCCTCTTTGAACGAAGAGAAAACCGTCGGCCGGGTCATTGGCACCATCAAGAAAAGCCTGATGGATGATGTGCCTCTGCTGGACGAGATCATCCTGATCGATTCCGATTCGACCGACCGGACCCGGGAAATTGTCGAAAACCTGGGCGTCCCGGTGTATATCCACCAACAGCTCTTGCCGGAACTCGGCGTGAGATCTGGAAAGGGGGAAGGTCTTTGGAAGAGCTTGCTGGTCACGAAAGGTGACATCATCGCTTGGATCGATACCGACATCGTCAACATCCATCCCCGCTTTGTCTACGGCATCATTGGCCCGCTGCTCCTTAATCGAAGCATTCAATTCAACAAAGGTTTTTATCGCCGGCCGCTTCGGGTGAACGGTAAAATCCAGGCCGGAGGCGGGGGACGGGTGACAGAGCTCACTGCCCGGCCTTTGTTGAACCTCTTTTACCCCGAGCTTTCGGGAGTCGTCCAGCCGCTCTCGGGAGAGTATGCAGGCAGGCGCGAGTCGCTCGAAAAAGCGGTCTTTTTCTCCGGTTATGGGGTGGAAACAGGCCTCCTGATCGATATTTTTGAACACTATGGTCTGCGGGCGATCGCCCAGGTCGATCTGCTGGAAAGGGTCCATCACAACCAGGAATTGGAGGCACTGGGTAAAATGTCCTTTGCCATCATCCAGACGGTGCTGCGCAAGCTGGAAACGCGCTACGAGCGGTCCATCATCGAGGATGTGAACAAGACGATGAAACTCATCCGTCGTGCCAATGGTGGCTATTACCTGGAGGTGGAGGAGGTGGCCGAGAAAGAACGGCCGCCGATGATCAGCCTCCCGGCCTATCTCGAACGGCACAGGAAATGACGAGATTCTGCCTTATCCGCCACGGCCAAACCGAGTGGAACCTCGCCGGACGTTACCAGGGCCAAAGCGACGTCCCTCTGAATGAAAAAGGCCGCGCCCAGGCGCGTGCACTGGCCTGGCAATTTCGAAAGTTACCTTTTGCCGCCGTTTATTCCAGCGACTTGCAACGCGCCCGGGAAACCGCCGAGATCATCGCGGCGGCCCTGCACCTGCCGGTCACGGCCGATATTCGCTTGAGGGAGATTAACCAGGGCGAATGGGAAGGCCAGCTGGTCGAGACTATCGCCGCCCGTTATGCGGCCTTATGGCGGCAGCGCCAGGTGGATCCTGCCGGCATAAGGCCGCCCGGTGGCGAAACGGTCGAGGAGGTGGCGAGGCGCGCCCGGGCAGCCCTTCAGGATATTAGCCGCCTCCACCCAGATGACTCCATCCTGATCTCTTCACACGGGCTGACACTGGCCACGGTGATTTGCCAGGATCGCCATGTCCCGATCGGCCGGGCGTATAGCCTGATTCCCGAGAATGCGACGCCGGTATGGGTGGAGTGGAAAGCGAATGGCCCCGCTGCCTAGCCCGGCCACCCGGCTTCCGGACGGCTTGGTGAATCAGCGACTCTTGAGCCAGCGAGTCTGATAGGACCCCAGGACGATATTCCTCCTCTCATCTGCAGAGAAGACTTCCCCGGTCAACAGGTCGACCCACCGAGTGTTCTTCCGCATTTCCCCGTTTAAAGCCTGGGCCTCGGCAATGCGAACGCCTTGAGATACATTGGTCAGGCACCTCAGTCGGGACCCATCCTCGGCGGTTCTCAGGATGGCAAAAATGGCAGGGTCTGCATTCAACAATTGCTGGGCGGCCGAAGGACGAAACGCCGGTTCGTTCCGGCGGACCTGCAGCAGATGGCGATAGCTGGAAAGGACGCGGGCTTTCAGACTCTGCGGGTTGGCCAGCTCTTTTTGCAGATCCTCCAGGAAGAGCTTTTCCCGATTAAGGGAGCGCGCTCGGCCAGTCTGATCCAGACATTTCGTGCAATTGCGGGATCCGAACAAGCTGTGGACATAAATGCCCGGCACCCCGGAAAGAGCAAGCAGGATAGCCTGTGAGGCTAGGAAGCGGCGGATATCCGTCTCCATGTCGGGGTGGACTGGGTCGTTGAGGGCATCATACCAGGTGATGTTCAGTTCATATGGGCTTTGGCTTCCATCCGGGTTGGAACCATAGGAGATCAGCCCACCGTGCGACAAGGCCCGTTCCACCAGCGCCCGGATCTCATCCGGTTCGAGCAGACCCTGCGCTGGGCGGATGCCGATGCCGTCGTGTGTCGCGGTGAAATTCATGAAAGTCGTCCCGGGCGGCTGCTTGGGCAGCCCGTGCAGCCAGGCATTCAGGCGGGTTACATCTCCGGAGATAAAGGTGTGCAGAAGAAGCGGCGCCAGGGAGAACTGGTAGACCATCTGGGCTTCATCGGTGCGATCCGTTCCAGGCACCCGATCACCAAAGTAACTGATGTTTTCTTGATGAGGTACGTTCGTTTCAGTCAGCAGCAGCACGGAGGGGGCGCAAGCATCCAGCACCGCTCGAAGGATTTTCACGATGACATGGGTTTGTGGTAAGTGGATGCAGGAGGTGCCCTGGAGCTTCCACAGGTAGGCGATCGCATCCAGGCGGATGACCCGGGCGCCGTGCGACACATAGAAAAGCAGGACCTTGATGATTTCCAGCAAAACTCCGGGATGGTTGTAGTTCAGATCAATTTGATCCGGGCCGAAAGTTGTCCAAACATAGCGCGGGCCCTCGTCCGTCTCGACACGTGACAGGAGCGGGGTTGCACGCGGCCGCGCCACCGCGGAGAGATCCAAACCCGGTTCGAGGCTGATGAAGAAATCCGTATAAGGTTTCTCATGTCTCAAAAAACCCTGGAACCAGCGGCTTTCCGACGAAACGTGGTTGGCCACCAGGTCAACGATCAAACGGTACTGCCCTGCCAGCGAGTCGATATCCTTCCAGGTGCCAAAGTCCCGCGAGACCCGCCGATAATCGATCACCGCGAAGCCATCGTCAGACGAATATGGAAAGAAAGGTAAAATGTGGAGCCCGCTGATCACATCCTTTACATACGCCCCTAAAAACATCGCCAACGCTTCCAGCGGGGAGCGCTCCCACTGCAAGAACTGGTCGGCGTAGGTGATCAGGAAGATATCCTTTTCTGTGAATGGGTCGCTCGGGGAGATGTTTTTTCGCAGCTGGGGGTTCTGCTGCCTGAACGCCTCGATTTGGCGCCAGAGGTCACTCTCGAGATCCTCCACCTGTGCCAGGTCATATAATTTCAGCAGAAGGTTGTGAACTTTTTTGCTCAGATTTTCCATACTCTGGTTGTTTTTCTCAGACCGGCTGTGAAACGGCCCGACGGACCATGCCTGACCGGTCGATTCAAGCTCCTATGATATCCCATTCTGTCCCGCTTATTCAACCGGCTCTGTGGAGTGGACGAACACTCTGTCCGGGAATCCATGCAGGCCATTGGCCGGCCGGTGCGATTTCATGTCGTGGAGTCGAACGAACATGGTTTTGTGCGGGTCAATCCCAATAACCCCCGTTACTTTGCTTTTGACGACGGCAGTTTCTTTTTTCCCATAGGATTGAA
>JBLMXM010000443.1:0-7790 GCA_050257775.1 Hyphomicrobiales bacterium | reverse complement strand
CCTTCACCGCCTTGTCCACGTCCGCCTTGGTCCCGTAGGCCACCTGGGCGATCTTCTCGCCCTTGGCCGGATTCCAGACGTCCCCGAAGGTTTTCGAATCCGACTCCACCCATTCCCCGTTAATGTAGTTTTTCATGATCGGCAGTGCCATAGTAATACCTCCTTTGCCTGTTGGCGGTGTATTATTTGAATAGCTGCCCGTAGACCTCTATGATTTCCTCCTTGGTCGGCCGCCGGGGGTTGTTGCCCGGGCTGCCGCTGGCGAGGGCGTCCTCGGCCATCTTCGGCGCCATGCGCATGAACTCCTGCTCCTTCAGCTTCAACTCATGGGCTCGGGGGATTTTGATGTCGTCGCACAGCCGGCGCACGGCCGTCACGGCAGCCAGCGCGGCGTCCATCAACGGAAGGCCCCTGGTATCCACCCCCATGGCCTCGGCGATGCGGCCGAACCGTTCGGGTGCGGCCACGCAGCTGAATTCCATGACCAGCGGCAGCAGGATGGCGTTCGAAAGGCCGTGGGGCACATGGAAGCAGGCGCCGATGGGCCGGGACATGCCGTGCACCATGGCTACCGATGAGTTGGAAAAAGCCATGCCCGCCACGGTGGCCCCCAGCATGGTATAATTCTTGGCTTCCAGGTCTTCAGGATTGGCCCAGGCGCGGCGCAGGTAGGTCCCGAGCAGGCGGATCGCCTCCAGGGCCAGGATTTCGGTCAGCGGCTGGGCCTTCCGTGAGATGTAGGACTCGATCGCATGGGTGAGGGCATCCACGGCCGTGGAGGCCGCCACCCAACCGGGCATGGACAGCGTCAGCAACGGGTCGATAATGGCGGCCTGGGGCATGAGGTAATCGCTGACGATCAGCATCTTCACGTCGCGCGCGGTGTCCGTGATGATGGTGAAGCGAGTGACCTCGCTTCCGGTGCCGGCCGTGGTCGGGATGGCGATGATGGGGGCCCCGGGCTTGGCAATCTTGTTGAGGCCCATGAACTCGGAGACCTTGTTGGGGTTGGTCGCCATCACCGCGATGGCTTTGGCTGCGTCGATGGGGCTTCCGCCGCCCAGGGCGACGACCATGTCGGATTTGCTGTCCTTGTAAGCCCGCAGGCCTTCCTCCACGATCTTGTCGGTCGGTTCCGTGTTCACCTGGTCGAATACCGCGGGTTCCACGCCGCCGGCCTTGATCTGCTCCATGGCCTGTGCAACATAGCCGGCCTTCTGCATGGACTGGTCGCTCACCAGCAGCGCCCGCTTGCCGAAGCGAGCGGTTTCGCTGCCGACCTTCTTCAGACACCCCAATCCAAAGTGGATGATCTGTGGGGCTCGAAATTCAAACATCTTGGGTGCAATCAATTCCAAAGGGTTCATTGTTGCCTCCTTTCCATGATGAAGAGTTTCAGGTCCAGATCCACTAAACGCTCAGCATTTTCCGTGACCGCCGCCAGGTCAGGTACGAGCGCCCCGGCCGTCTCAGCTCAGGAGCGCCGTACCGATCGTGATCCCCATCTGGTTCAACTCCAGTTCGCTGGCGCTGCGAACAAGCACGTAAACCAGCAGGTAACATCCCGCGCCTGCCAGGAGGGCCTGTTGGAAGCCGAATCCGATGGCTATCAGCAGGGTCATGGTCGAGCCCGCCACCGAGCTGACCCCGTTGATGGCGTACATCCAGGGGATATGGTTCTCCATGCCCGCATGTTTTAGCCACTGGACCGCTGACGGGAATGGGACGCCGGCAACCAGGCCAACGGGCATCAGCAGTCCGGCGCAGGCTATCAAGCGCCACAACTGATCCAGTTGGGCCGCTTTGGACAGAATCCATGGCAGCAGGGCCGCATACACCAGGAGGATAGGTGCGATCGCCAGGCAGGCAGCTCGAATTCGCCGTTGCGGAGCTTTCGGCCTCCAGCTGCGACTGATCCAGCTCCCCAGGCCGGCCCACGCCAGAAGCGTCGAGAGGAAGACCGCCATCGCGACGGAGGGGGAGCCGAAAAGAAGAGTGAACCGAGCCAGCAGAGGCAGCTCCATGCACATGAAGCCTATCCCCAGCAGAGAAAATAGGCCGATCGCCTGCGCCGGGGGCACTCCCAGGGGCCGCTTGAAACGGAGCGGGGCGTCCCGCCTCAAGCGGCGCCGAATCCCCAGAGCCCACGGCAGTCCGATCACGATGGCGAAGAGTGCCAGCGCAACCCCCCCGGTCACCAGGACAGGCGCCGGGACTCCGGTTTCCAGCTTGTAGAAAAAGGGGCGGTTGTCGGTAACAGGCTGGATATCCCAGCCCCTGGCTTGCACCTGGCCGATCAGGTCATTCAGGCCGATCCGGCCGAGGCTCAAAGCCAGCAGACTGGGGTTGACGCCCGGCACGAAGGGAAAGTACGAGGATCCCGGCTGAAGGCCTTGCGCGAGCATCGCTCGGTGCATTTCGCGCGACTCCGCAGGAGTGAAAGCCGCCCTGCGCAGGACCAGGCAGAGATAGTCGCCCGAGCTGACCACATAAATGTGCTTCATGGCGTCGGCCGGGCTGAAGCCTCTTCTCTCCATCATGGTTAGAGCCAGTACCAGGAGCCGAAGAATCTCGGCGTCGTTGTGCCCGACGACCGCCAGGGAGCCTTGCGCCGTCAGCTGCTCCCAGTATTCCGCCATGGATTCCAGCGTGAACAGATAGTTCTCGGTGAGGGCGAATCCTTCCAGGCTGCGGCTGGTGTTGGTCACCGGCAGGCTCAGAAAGATGAGGTCATAGGATTCGACGCGGCTCCGGACGTACCGCCGGCCTTCGTCGATAACGATGGCGACATCCGGGTAGCCGGCATAGATCCCACCGTTGAAACGGGAGCGCTCCCGGGCCATTTCCACCAGGTCGGCGTTGATTTCAACGGCGGTGATGTTCTTGAATCCGCCCCAGAGGGCCAGCAGGATGTCGCGCCCGCCTCCGGGTCCAATGACCAGCGCGGAATTGCGCGCATCGGGCTTAAGGAATCGGAATGGAAAACGGCCGGGGAAATCGGCCAACTCCCCCTCGACCAGTTGGGCCAGGTCTTCGTGGCGGCCGCTGAAGCGGAACATTGGGGATCCGGCAGTCCCATCAACATAGAGGTCCATTACTTCAGGGCGCGAGCGATACGCCACGAGATCCGTGCGGCCGAAGGCGGTCCAACGGCTCTCGACCAGCTCTCCCTGAAATGAACCCAGCGCGTCATGAATCTCCTTCTCAGGGTTGCGGCCGACCGGTATCTGCAAAAGCCCGCCTGGGAAAAGACCGGCTCCCAGAACCAGACATGTGATCAGGGCACACAGGCTCAACGCCGTGAGCCGCTTCGATTGTGTGGCCTGCCGAACTCCAATGACGAATGCGACCAGGGCAGCGCTGGCGGCGACGATAAAATGAACGCGGATGCCGCCGAGCCGATCGAGCATCCCGACAGCGGCCCAGGCGCCGGCTCCGGCTCCCAGGAGGTCCATGCCGTAGAGCCGGTGGCTGATGGCCGGGAAGGACCGGTACATTTCGGCGATAAACCAGCCGGCTGCGGCAAACGGGGTGCAGAGGATCGGGCCGATAAGGACAATGGCCCACAGGGAGTCTGCGATGCGGCCGGCTTGAATCGCCAGCAGAATAGAGGCGGGCACCGCCAGGGCGAATACCAAAGCCGGCCAGCCTAAGCCTGAAAGGCTATTTTCATCGTCCGGGATGTCATTTCGAAAAAACCAGGACAGCATGCCGCCGATCCCCAGCCCCGAGAGCGCCAGCGAAAGAACCAGGAATACGTAATGGTACGAAAAAAGCGCCGAAAGCAACCGCGAGACGGCGATTTCCATAACCATCACACAGCCGGAGACCAGGAAGATGCAGGCCGGACACAGCTGGTTGGTCTGCCTATGCGGTGAGGAAGCTGTCATCGCCGATCTCATTTAGAATGGGTGCCGGCTCGCCGGCCGCCAAGCTGGCCTCTGGGAGGCGATCGAGCCAAAACGCTCGACCGCCCCTCGCTCGTCGCAGACTGATCTAAAACTAAAATCCACGGTATGCTCTTATCAACTGCCTTTTCTCCCGTTCTCAGTGAATAATCCGGGCCGGCAGGAAGGTGACCAACTCCGGCCAGAGGATGCACAGGGCCAGGCCGATTATCTGAAGGATAATAAACGGGATGACGCCTTTGTAAATGTCAAGCAAATTGATCTCCGGCGGCACCGTCGTCTTCATGTAAAACAGGGCGTATCCGAACGGCGGCGACAGGAACGACGTCTGCAGATTGACCGCGATCAGGATGATGAACCACAGCTTGTCGAAGCCCAGCTTGGCGGCAATCGGCAGAAAGATCGGGAACGTGATGTAGATGATGGCGATCCAGTCGATCAGGAATCCCAGGATGAAGATGATGAACATCATGATGAACAGGATGCCCCACTTGCCGAGCGCGCCGAACATCATGACGAAGTCGGTCACCGCGTCCCCGCCGCCCAGGCCCAGAAACACCCCGGTAAAGATCGAGGCACAGAATAGAATGGTCATCACCATGCAGTTGGTCTTCGCGGAGGACAAAAGGCACTCGAAAAACAGCTTCCAGGTGAACTTGCCGTAGGCGATCATCAGGATCAGGGCCATCAGGGCGCCCACCCCCGAGGCCTCGGTGGCGGTTGCCACCCCTGTCCAGATCGAACCCAGGACGGCGATCATGAGCAGAATCGGAGGCACCATGTGCACCCCCAGCATCTTGACCAGTTGCACTCCGGAAACAGCGGCCCGTTCCTCAGTCGCAAGCGCCGGCCCCAATTCGGGTTTCCACATGGTTAAGAGCAGGATGAATATGAAGAACAGTGCGGTTAAGATCAGGCCGGGGAAGAAGCCGCCTGCAAAGAGCTTGCCCACGGATACGCCGGCCTGGTCCGCCATCATCACCAGCATGATGCTGGGAGGGATCAGGATGCTCAGCACGCCGCCCGCGCCCACCGCTCCGCAAGTCAGGTGCTTGTTGTAGTGGTGCCTGAGCATGACCGGTACGGCCAGGATGGTCATGCTGACCACGCTCGCGCCGATGATGCCGGTGCAGGCCGCCTCGATGGCGCACATGACGATCACCGCCAGCCCGATGGCGCCGTTGACGGGCCCGAACAAATGCATCATCGAGCGGAATAGACCCTCCGAGATGCCGGATTTCCCAAGAAAGGAGGCCATCAGGATGAACTGAGGGATGGCGATGAGAATGTTGTTGGTGGTCGAGTCGAATGCACGCCCCTGGAACAGGTAGGTGCCTTGAGGTCCCCACCCGAGGAAAGCGAAAATCGTGGCCAGCCCGCCCATGATGAACGCCACCGGGTGCCCCAGCGCCAGGCCGCCCATGATTGCAATGAACATCAAGAATACGACAGTTTCCGGTGACATGTCGATCATAGCCGTTCTCCTTTCACCAGGAAGACGACATTCTTGATGAAATCCGCCATACCTTGCAGGAACAGCAGCAGGGCACCTACCGGCAGGAGCGTCTTGGCTGGGTAGACGATCGGGTTGAAGGCGGTGGGGGTGCGTTCGTGGATCGCCCAGGAGGTGGCGGCGAACCTGACGGCGTCGGTGAAGAACACCAATGAGAACAGCCCCATGAAGAAGATGAAGGTCAGGGCGTCGATCATGGCCTTGGTCCGGGGAGAGAATCGCTCGTAGAGAATGTCAACGTTGGCGTGAGCCTTGTGAAGCTGAGTGTAGCCCATCAGGAGCAGGACCGAGCCGCAGAAGACGTAGCTCAGGATTTCATGGGTCCAGATGGTGGGCGAGTGCAGAACCCGGCGCGTGAACACTTCATAACAGGACAGGATCAACTGGAGCAGAATGGTCACACAGAAAATCCGGCCGGACCATTCCGATATCGTTTCAATACACTTAATGGTCCCCTTCAGGGCATGCATGATCAGCCTCCGCGAGTTGAGGGAGCTCTCCGCAAGGTGATGTCAGCGGAGAGCTCCCATGCTGTTCAGGTCCGAGTAGCGCAGATCCACATCCAGAAAGGCTGAATCAATCATTGCCTATTTGGGCGGGGCAACCGGATTGCCCGCATACGGCGTGCCCGGCTTCCAGAACTCCTGGGATTCCATTCGGGCGCGGGTGGCTTTCTGCAATTCAATCACCGCGTCGTAGACCTTGTGCTTTTTGGCGATCGCCTCGAGCTTGCCGTAGATCTCGTCGAGCCTCGGGGGATTGCGGCCGAACTCGAACGGCTGCTCGATGGACCGCCAGTCGGCGAAGTCCTTCAGGTATTTCACCTGAGAGAAGGCAATCTTGGCGTGGTCCGGGTTGGCCTCGGCGTCTTCGACCAGGTACTTGTAGGCGATATCGGTGATTTTGTGGAGCGTCTCCTGGTCCAGGAGGTTCGCCTGCACGCCCTTTTCCCTGAACTTCTGGGTGAAGTCGGCCGCGTTCAGTTCATAGAAAGTCCAGGCCCACATCATTGAGGCCATGGCGGCTTCCTTGGCCAGGAATTTGACCCGGTCGGGGGCCTTGTCCCAGGCCGCCTTGTTGATCATGACGCCGGACACCGGGCCCGGCTGGTGCCAGCCCGGAAGGACCCAGTACTTGGTGACTTCCTGCAGGCCCATGGACCAGTCGACTCCGGGAACCGAAAACTCGGCGGCGTCGATGGTGCCGCGCGAAAGCGCCAGGTAGATTTCCGCACCCGGCATGAAGATCGCCGCTCCGCCGAGATCCTGCAGGATCTTGGCCTGCACGCGGCCGCACTGGCGCATTTTCACGCCCTTGTAGTCATCCCCTGTTTTAATCGGCTTGTTGGAGCGCTGGCCGGATTCGGGGCCGGTCACGGAATGCGGGAACCAGACGATGCCGTACTTGGCGTAGAGTTCCTGGGCCAGTTCGAGGCCGCCGGCCTGCCAGAACCAGATCATGTAGTCCCCGGGCGTCAACCAGACCGGGGTTGACGTGATCAGACCAAAGGCCGTGTTCTTGCCTTCCCAGTAGCTGGGCCAGTCGGTGCCCGCTTCGATGGTGCCCTTGGCTACAGCGTCGAACATTTCATCCGAGCGCGTCACGAGGGTGCCGCCGGCAAACCACTTGATGTCCAGGTCCCCGGCTGCCATCACGTTCATCAGATCGACCCAGTACTTGTCACCTTTCCAGAGGGTGATCGAAGGGACCCAGATGCTCTGGAACCGCCACCGTGAAGGCGCTGCGTCCGCCGGCTGCGGCCAAAGCGCGACCATCAGGCCGGCCAGCAATACCATGGTAACAGCCCAACGTACTGCCTGCTTTTTCATTTTTTACCCCTCCTTGTCGATGTGTTTCAGTTATCCAGGTGGATAACCCGAGCCTTTTTCCTTGCTTTATCGCGTCTTGCCTTGTCTGGCATCACCTCCTTTTTCAGTCCGAAGCCGCGGTCGAACGAAAGCACCAGGCCACGGATATTTTTCTGTTCCTGGATCTCGAGAAGATCCCTTTCGACCTCCCGAAGATGCCTGGACATTTGCCGGCGGGCCTGTACAGCATCTCCGGCTTTCAGGGCTTGGTATATCTTCTTGTGGGCCTTCAGCACTCTCAGGGAGAAATCAAATTGAGGCTTCAGGATCTCCTTGGCATCCGCGAGCAGGTTGTGCACCAGGTCCACAAAGAAGCTCAGCAACGGGTTCCCGCAGGCGTCGCCGATGATGCGGTGGAACTCCAGTTCGTTAAAGCGGAGGCCGCTGGAGTCTTTTTGATCGAGATCATTCTGAGCCTGTTCCACCAGCGCCTTTAGCCGTTTCAGGTCGGCGGCCTGAATGGTTTCAGCGGCCGTGGCTGCCGTGTGGCTTTCCAGGACA
>JBLMXM010000442.1:0-18995 GCA_050257775.1 Hyphomicrobiales bacterium | reverse complement strand
ATTGATCAGACAGGACTTTCGCGGGTTTTCACGCATGGAGGGTTCGGTGCCCTCCAGCCGAACGGTCATCTCCGGAGGCTCGGCCTCCATGATGTGGCCCATCTGCTCAAGGAGAATCAGTTGCTGGTTTTCGGACATCTCGACGATCAGTTTGAACAAATGGGCGGTGACCTTTTCGCCGACCAGCCGCTTTAGGAGAATCAACTGCTGATCCTTCGGCAGGCTGCTCACGAGACTGAAAAGCCTCGCCGTGATCCCGTATTTACCTGCCTGGGGATCGGAGGTAAGCATCCCACGCTCCCTTGCAATGACGGTCGGCAGTTTCCGCTCAGCCCGATGGCCAGCCGCCGGCTTACAGATATATTAAGGGTCCCCTACCGGCCACGAGTTCCCATCCGGTCGAGGGCCGACCAGACCGACAGCCCGGCTCATCGCAGACCCGCAGCCACCCAGATTATAACTCATTATATCAAATTCGGCCCCAATAGTCAATATTTATATTCAAATTAAATGGTTATGATAATGCGAGACAGACATGCCGGTCAGTCCGCCGTCAGGATTTCATATTCGGTAGTAATCTGGGACACACCCCGTACCGTTGCGGCCACCGAGCAATACTTTTCCTGAGACAGGCTGATGGCCTGTTCGACGGCCTTCGTGGTCAGGCCATGGCCGGCCAGTCGGTATTTTAAATGGATCCGGCGATAGGGCCACGGCGGCTCCGGATCCCGCTCGCCCGTAGTCACCACCTCAAGCAGCGTGAGCTTCATGCGTTTCTTTTCGAGAATCTCGACCACATCTACGGACGAGCACGATGCCAGGGCGATCAGAAGCATTTCCGAGGGCTTGACCCCGATGCCGTTGGCCTGCCCCGAGAGCACCACCGAGTGGTTGCCGGAGTCAATCCCCACGAAATGCTTCTCGTTTAACCATCGAACCGTTGTCGTGACAGCCATCCCATACCTCCTTTTAATATAGCACACCTGGGTTAAACGCTCGTAGCCTGCCCCGATACCTATTTCCGGCCCTCCGGTCCTGCCATTTCCCAATCGGCGCGCTAAAATGGGGCGGGCGGCTTCGGAACCCGGCCGAGAGGAAGCCGCTCCAGCGCGGATATGCCTACGAAACCTGCCGCATTCCGAAACCATTTATCCGGACTGAAGGCCTGCCTTCATTCCTTGTATGCATCCGTCGAGAGAGGATGCGCCCGGCTAAGAGTAGACCTGTGTAATTCCCGCTCTAATAGCGTAAAACCTCAGCGAAGTCGAGGCCGGCCGATACCGATTGACACCCCCATGGGTTTCGGGGTTAAATGGCGGCATCGGCCACGGCCGGAACATTCAACTTTAGGAGGAACCAATGGCAGAGCTGCTGCGAACCCTGTTTCATGGCCGCCATGTCAGTCTCGGGGCCACCCTGGTGGAATTCGGGGGGTGGGAGATGCCTGTCCAGTATCCTGCGGGCATCGTGCAGGAGCATCTCGCGGTCCGGCGGAAAGCCGGGCTTTTCGATGTTTCCCACATGGGACGCTTTCAGGTGCGGGGTGGCGACGCGCTGCCGTTTTTGCAGCATGTCCTCACGAACAATGCGGCCGCCCTGAATGTCGGCGAAGGCCAGTACACCATGATTCCCGAAGCCGGCGGTGGAGCCCTGGACGATGCCTACCTCTACCGGTTTTTCCCACAGGAGTTCCTGCTGGTGGTCAACGCTTCCAACCGGCAGAAAGACTGGGATCACCTAACCACGGAGGCACGACGCTTTCGGTCGGTGGAGCTGGCCGATCACACCCGGGAGATGGCCATGCTGAGCCTGCAGGGGCCGGCGTCCAAGAGCATTCTGACCGCCATCCTGAGTTCCGGCAGCCTTCCGGAGCCGCTCCGCAACCGCTTGAGCATTGCCGCCTTCAACGGCGCACCGCTTCTGCTCGCGCGCACCGGCTATACCGGCGAGCCGATCGGGTTTGAGCTGTTCATTGACGGCGACACGGCACCGGCACTCTGGGACCGGATCATCGCTGAGGGGGTGCAGCCGGTCGGTTTAGGTGCACGGGATACGCTGCGCCTGGAAGCCGGCCTGCCGCTTTACGGCCATGAACTGGGGCGCGACCCCGAGGGCCGGGACATCCCGATTTTCGCCTGCACCCTGGCCCGGTTTGCAGTGAGTTTTTCCACGCTGAAGGGCGATTATGTGGGCCGCGACGCGCTGTCTCGGCAGTTCGAGGCATTGCGGCGATTCATGGACCGCGATTTCAGTCGAATCGCCGACCTCCCCCGTCTGGTTCAACCCATCGCCCTGACGGACAAGGGCATCGCCCGAGCCGGCGCGGCCGTGCGGCGCGGCGGCAAACCGGCTGGCTTTGTTACCAGCGGGACGATGGTCCCTTACTGGGGGAGCGCCGGGACCGGCATCGAATCCACGCAAACCGAGGAAAGGGCTATGCGCGCCATCGGGCTGGCGCTGCTGGACAGCGACCTGCGGGAGGACGACCCGGTCGAGGTCGATATCCGCGGCAAGCTCACCCATGCGGTCATCGTGCCGTATCACGTTCGCAACGAGGCCCCGCCCCGAGCCTGGCCGATTCCGTGGAACCAGCAGCGCCAAGGCAAACGCGCAGACCTCGGCGCCGGGGATTCGCTGCGCAGGGTGCGCACTCTGGTGGACAAGGCCGTGCGCAACCATGCCTGGCGGCAGACCGAATGCATCAACCTGATTCCCTCCGAACAGACGGCCACGCCCATGGTGCGGCTGCTGTCGGTGACGGACCCGGCCGGCCGCTATGCCGAACACAAGGCCGTCAAGGCGTTCAAGGAGGCCGATGTCTTCTATTACCAGGGGACCGATTTCATCGCCGAGGTCGAGCAGTTGCTGGTAGGCGAGCTCAAGGGCTATCTGGAGTGCAGCGAAGTGGAGGCGCGCACCATCTCCGGCCAGATGGCCAATATGGCCGTGTTCAGCGGCATGGTGGACTACCTGAACCGCGCCGACCGCAAAGGCGAGCAGGAGCGCCTGCGCAAGGTGATGAATCACCACATCATCAAGGGAGGCCACCTCAGCGCCCAGCCCATGGGCGCCCTGCGGGATTTCGTCATGCGCGACCGCACCTGGGAGAAGCCGGCCGTCGTGAATTTCCCCGTGCTGCCGGAAAACCCTTACCAGATCGATGTCGCGGCGACCCGGGCGCTCCTGGCCGAGCACCGGCCGGAGCTGATCATCCTCGGGAAAAGCATGACCCTGCACCGGGAGCCGGTCGGCGAAATCCGCGCGGCGATGATCGAGCTGAACCTGGACGGCGTCCTGATGTATGACATGGCCCACGTGCTCGGGTTGGTGGGGCCCCATTTTCAGCGGCCCTTCCGTGAGGGCGCCGACATCGTGACCGGGTCCACCCATAAGACGTATTTCGGGACCCAGCGCGGCATTATCGCTGTGAACGTCACCCCGGCGGACGCCCGCTATCCTCTCTGGGAGGCGATCCAGCGCAGGACGTTCCCGGGCAGCCTCAGCAACCACCACCTCGGCACCCTGCTCGGGCTCTTGCTCGCGGCCTATGAAATGAACCGGTACAAGGACGACTATCAACCGGCCGTCATCAAGAATGCCAAGGCGTTCGGCCAGGCCCTGGCGGACTCCGGGCTGGACGTGGCCGGCGACCCCCGCATCTCGTTCACCGAGACCCACCAGGTGATCGTGCGGGTGGGCTATGCGAAAGGCGCCGAGATCGCCCGGCGGCTTGAAGACAACCACATCATCCTCAACTTCCAGGCCGCGCCGGACGAGGAGGGGTTTACGGCCTCCGGCGCGCTGCGCATGGGGGTGCAGGAGATGACGCGGTTTGGAATGAAGCCGCAGGACTTTGCCGAGTTGGCCCGGCTCATGGCCGACTGCATCCGGAACAACAGCCGGGTGAAGGAGGAGGTGATCCGCATGCGCCGGCGCTTTCTGGACATGCAGTATCGCTTCACCGGCAAGGAAGCAGATGAGATGCTGCAGAAGCTGCATGCGCTGATTTGAAAAATTGCAGAGAGCGTAAGGCAAAGGGCATAGTGAATAGATTCACTGTTTCCTCCTGCCCGCTGCTTCGTGCGCTATGCTCTGCACCCACTTATTTTGGATGATCAACCGTACCGTCACCACGATCATCGACTCCGAGCGCTGCATCGGCTGCGGGGAGTGCGTGCGCATCTGTCCGTCTCAGACCCTTGAGATGAAGGACGGAAAAGCGGCCGTGACCGGTGCCCACTCGCTGGGTTGCGGGCACTGCCTCGCCATATGCCCGGTGCAAGCGGTGCGGGTGGAAGCTCTCGATCCGGACAGCCTCCGGTTTCAGACGTTCTCCGTCCGAACGGACTGGCTGCCATATGGGGGCCTCGGCCCGGCCGAGCTGGTGCGGCTGATGGCTTCCCGCCGGTCCTGCCGGTGTTTCGAGACACACACCGTCGAGCGAGCACTGCTCGAGGACCTGGTCAAGATCGGAACCACCGCCCCATCCGGAACGAACAGCCAGGACTGGACTTTTACCATACTCCCCAACCGCGCCGCAGTGATGAAGCTCGGCGATGCCATCGGCGCATTTTATAAACGCCTGAACCGCATGGCGGCCAATCCCCTGCTGCGTTACGGCCTGCGGCTGATCGGGCGACCGGAGCTGGCGGAATATTACCGGGACTATCACCAGACCGTGGCCGAGGGGCTGGCCGATTGGGAGGAGCGCGGACGCGACCGGCTGTTTCATGGCGCCACGGCCGTCATCATCGTCGGCTCGGCTGCCGGCGGGAGCTGCCCGGCCGAAGACGCCCTGCTCGCAACCCAGAACATCCTGCTGGGTGCCCACGCGCTGGGGCTGGGCACTTGCCTGATCGGGTTTGCCGTCAGCGCCATGGCCAAGGATGTTCGGATCAAGGATCTGCTGACCATTCCCCGGGAGGAACGCGTGCACGCCGTGATCGCCGTTGGCCACCCGGCGGTGGCCTATCAGCGGCTGACGGGAAGGAAGAAAGCCGTGTCGCGGTTCGTTGAGCCCTGATATGGGCCCCGCCCCGCGGATTTCAGCAGGCCGGCTATCAAAATGCCAGGCTCCAACATTCTCGAATAGGTGGAGCGGGGGGCCCGCCGCGGTGAGCCGTTGGCGGCCCCACGAATCGGGTTCAGTTCATGCTTGTCATTCGTAGCGCAAGGCGTCGATGGGGTCCAGTCGCGACGCCTTCCAGGCCGGGTAAAAACCGAAAACGATCCCCACGGCGGCTGAGACAGTGACGGCGGCAACAACGGCCGCCGGCGACGCCTCGACGGGCCATCGCAGCAGATGCTCTACGAGGCGCGAGCCGCCGTGGCCCAACAGGATCCCCACACTGCCGCCCACCAGGCACAGCACCACGGCTTCCACCAGAAACTGCCACAGGATGTCCCGTGCCCGAGCGCCGACCGCCATGCGCAACCCGATCTCGCGCGTTCGCTCGGTGACCGAGACCAGCATGATATTCATGATCCCCACGCCGCCGACGACCAGGGAGATCATGGCTACCCCCAGTAAGAGGTTGGTCATCAGAGTCGAGGTGGACGTGAAAGCCTCCATCATTTCGGTTATGTCGCGGATTCTGAAATCCTCCGCTTCGCCCGGGCGGATGCGATGACGCTCTCGAAGCAGTGAGGTGATCTGGTTAATAGCCCAAGGAATTTCATCCGTGCTTCGCACTGAGACCAGAATATGATCGACATAGGCGAAACGAACCGGCATCGGGTTATCGGCCGCCTGGACAGCTGATTGTTCAGGGTAAAGGGATTGTTGTTCGCCGGGGTAAAGATTGTTCAAGCTGTTCACCGAACTGCTCGAGCTGGCGGCACTTTGGTTAGGGTTTTCGAGCATAGAACCGGTCACCCGGGATTTGATGGTGCTCCAAGGTGCTAGAATAATGTCGTCCTGGTCCATGCCCATCATGTTGGCGCCCTTGGCTCTGAGCGTTCCGACGACCCGGAAGGATACGTTTTTGATGCGGATCTTCTTGCCGACGGGCGATTCGCCCTGAAACAGCTCCCGAACCAGGGTTTGCCCCAACAGGCAGACCCTGTTCGCGTTCAAGACATCTCGATCCGTGAAAGGCTCTCCCTTGGCGATGGTCCAGTTCTGGACATCCAAATAGGACGGCGTGGTCCCGTATATATACGTCGGAACCCAGTTCCGGTTCCCAAAGACCACCTGTGTCCGCGTGTGGACCAGCGGCGCCACGTCACGAACCGCAGGACATTCCCGCAGAATCGCCTCGCTGTCTTCGGGCGTGAGGGTGGTTCTGCTGCCCGATCCGTAAGTGACGCCACTGCTGGAGGCGGCACCGGGGCTCAAATTCAGGACATTGGCGCCCATCGTGGAGATGGACCTCTGGATCGCCGACGAGGAACCTGCCCCGATTTCCATCATGGCGATCACAGACCCGACACCGATGATGATGCCAAGGGTCGTCAGCATGGCGCGCATCGGGTTTCGGCGCAAGGCCTTGATGGCCGTTCGTGCGGCACGGTAGCCGATCATCTCATGTCTCCTGCTTCACAGTCGCGGCGGGGCGAGCCCTTCGCTGATGGAGTACCGTGATGGGAATGAAAATTCAAGCGAAAGCACGCCCAGTTGCACCTGTTGCAACCAGGCTCAAAGGGTTTTGCTGCGCATAACCATCTATATAACTCGATAACTCAAGGTATGCTCGAAAGCAGTGTTTGGGAAGGATGGGGCTGTAGGTTCCCGGACTTGAAGGATATCGGTTCTGCCATTTTCCATATCCGATGAAGGAATCATTCGGTTGCCATCCGAAGTGAACGATACAGGTCGCGCGCGGCATCGAGTCCCGAGCGCGCCTTCGTTTCGTCTCCAAGGCGCAGAAAGAGCTTTCCGAGCCCCTGATGGCAATGGGCAACGAGGGGGCGCATCAGGAGGTGGGAGGCCCTTTGCAGGGTCCGCCGATACCAGTCTTCGGCTTCTTCAGGCCGGTCGCCGTCGGCATGGATCCGGGCCATCACCCACATGGCCCAGGTCTCAAAACCACGCGCTTGTACTTCATCGGCAAGCGCCAAGGCTCGCGATGCCGTCGCCAATGCCAACGCGTCTTCACCGGCGGCACGATAGGCATCGGCCAGAATCGTCAACGGATAAACGGTCCATACGCCCCGCTCGAAAATTTCCGGCCGGGTCGTTTCCTCCAGGACGTCCAAGGCCCGCCGGGGCTCTTCAGCCAAAAGGTAGGCCTGCCCGAGTGCTCCGGCTGTGAACGCGCGCAGGAACTGCATCTTGGATAAAAGACACATTTGGTGCCCCTTCTCCAAAAGTGGAAGGGCCACCTCCAGCTCCCCGTGCCGGAGATAGGCCAATCCAATGAACGTGTCGGTGCTGGACAGGGTGAATGCGTCTTCGACCCGCTCTGCGATCTCCAGCGCTTCCTGGCGCAGTTCTTCGATTTGATCAAAGTCGCCGAGTTCAGCCATGCCCAGCGCCAGAAGACCGCGCCCAAAAGCACCGGGGAAGCTGCTTAACCCGTGGTGAAGGTAAGCTGCCTCCCCCGTCAGCCTTCTTCGGAGCTCTTGATGCCATTCGACATGTTTGGGGTAATCCCCGACGGTGAAGTAAAATATTCCTAGATGCAGTATCGTTGCGACTTGGCAGGAGAAATGCCCGGCTTTTTCGGCAAGGGTCAACGCTTTTTGCGCCAGCTCGAGCGCCGGGAGCGTCTCCTTCTTGATCCAGTGCGCCGAGGAGAGATAATTCAGAGCCTGGGCCAGCCGCACATCATCCTGGATCTCTCGCGCCAGCGATTCAGCGCCGTGGATCCATTCACCCCATTCCATGTATCGCCCCAGGGGAGTCAGCGCGGAGCGCATACTGAAACGCAGGTCGATCTCCCGTTCGATCCGGATCCTGTCGCGAGGTTGATTTTTGAGTGCAGCGAATGCATCTTCAAAGTATCGTTGGGCTTCCTCATAGGCGGATTGGGCCAGGGACTTTAACCCCGCCTCCCGATTGTATTGGTAAGCGCGCTGCCAATCCTCTCCCTTCAGGAAGTGGTAGGCCAGAATCTCGTAGAATTCGTCCAGCCGTTCCGGGTTGGCTTGTTCCAGGGCCGTTCCTATTTTTTGATGAAGGCCCTTCTTTTTGTTGTGAAGCAGGCTATTATAGACCACATCCTGGGTGATGGCATGCTTGAAGACGTAGCTTGATTGAGGGTAGATGCCCCGCTCATACAGCAGCTCTGCGTCTTTCAGCGCCGAAAGATGAGACCATAAGGCGTCCTCGGCGATTCCCCCCACATTCTGGATCAAATCGTGACTGAACTCCCGGCCTACGACCGAGCCGGTCTGCAGCACGGCCTTGGAGCCCTCGGGCAGGGAATCCACCCGGGCCATGATCACGTCCTGGATCGTCGAAGGCAAACTCACATGGCCGATGTCTTTGGCCATGCGGAACTGCCCATCCACTTTCTCGATGATGCCCTTGTAATTCAGCGAGCTGATAAACTCTTCGATGAAGAATGGAACCCCTTCGGTTTTCTCCAGCACGAGCTGCTCGAGTTGCTCGTCCAGCCCTGCCCCGCCAAGCAGATGAGACGCGAGGGCCAGGCTGTCCCGGTTGGAAAGCCGGTTGAGGTTCAGGTGGTTGTGATAGGAGCGCATGCCCCAGGAATGCACAAAATCGGGCCGATAGGTGAATATCAAGAAAGCCCGGGCGTCCGAAATCGAATCCAGTATTTTTTTAAAGGATTCCTCCGAGGCCTTGTCGATCCAGTGAAGGTTTTCATAGGCCATGATCAGGGGCCGGATGGCCGCCCCGCTGAGCGTGATGTTCGTCAAGGCATGGATGATTCGATTCTTGCGCGCTTCGGGGCTCAACCGGATAGCGTCGGCCTCGTCGCTCTTGACCGATAAGAGCTCCAGCAGATGCGGAAAGGTCGAGGCCTCTTGCGCCCCCAGGGCTCTCAGGCCCTCGGCGACTTTTTCCCTGATTGCGGTATCGCCATCGGCCTCTCCGATGTCAAAGTTCTGCTTCAAGGCATCGATGATCGGATGATAGGAGACCCCCCGGCTGTAGGAAAGGCAGCTGCCATCCAGGAACGTGACGTCCTCATGGGCGACGGCCTTTCGGAACTCATATACCAGCCTCGACTTCCCGACCCCTGCTTCGGCGATGATCGAAAATGCCTGGCCACGGCCCGACTTGGCCCTCTCGAAGCCGTCCAGCAGAAGCTCAAGCTCCCGCTCCCTCCCGACGAAAGGCGTCAAGCCCCGCTCCGCACGCACATCAATCCGTGTTCGCCGGCTGCCGGGAGCAATCAATCGGTAGACCTTGACCGGTTCCGCCTTGCCCTTGACGATCTTTTCGCCCAGGGCCTCGAAGCGGAAAAAACCCTCGGTCAGCCGAAAGGCCTCCTCGGTGGCATACGTCGTTCCCGGCTCGGCCAACCCTTCCATTCGCGCGGCCAGGTTCACAGTATCCCCGACGGCCTTAAACTCCACCCTGAGGTCGTTGCCTAAAACACCCACCACCACCGGCCCAGTGTGAATCCCCACCCGCATCCGGAAGGGCGGCAGGGGCTCCTTGGATGGCTGGATCTTCGCGTTGAATTGGGCCATCTCCCGATGGATGGACAAAGCGGCCCGCATAGCCCGCTGGGGGGCGTCTTCCAGGGCAATGGGCGCTCCAAACAGGGCCATGACGCCATCGCCCGTCATTTCATTGACTGTGCCCTCATACTTGTGGACTTGGTGCATCAGCAGGTCATAGACCCGATCCATGATCCCATAAGCTTCCTCAGGCCCGAGCTTTTCAACGATTGGCGTAAAGCCCTCCATATCGCAGAACAAGACGGTGACATGCTTGCGCTCACCCTCGATCTTATCCCGTTGGGCCAAGACTCTCTCGGTAAGGCCCTTGGGGAGATGACCCTGCATCTTGTCCAGCTTTTCACTGAAGGAGAACTCGATGGGGGGGGCTGGGAAAGGCAGGCCTAATTTGGATCCACATTTTTCACAAAATTTGCTGCCGGCAGGGTTGAGATGACTGCATGCCGAACAGTGGACTTCTAACTTGGTACCGCATTCGATGCAAAAATTTGCGCCGGCGCGGTTCTCAAACTGACATTTGGGGCACTGCATTCCCATGCCCTCCATCAATAGAGCCGGGCATATCGGCAACCGATTGGGGCCACCCGGTTGGCCGATCAAATACACCGATGATCGGTGCTGCCGAATTTTCTCGCGTCCAGATAAACGAGCCGGTTAAGGCAAAGTCGTCATATGCCCCAGAGCCGGCATCTCTGTCTCCGCCTGTGCCAGCCAGAAACCCATGTCCATCTCCCGGTACATTGAGGTTGCGGTATGCAGATGCTCACGGGTTTTGACCCCGTCTCCAGCGCGGCAATTCAATTTTCCGAGGCCGAGGTGGCAATGGGCGAGGAGCGGGCGCATGCCCAGCGCGTCGGCCAGCGCCAAGGCCTGACGGTAGTGGCCTTCGGCTGCCGCGAGGTCAAACGGGTCATGGTGGGATGCCACCTCGCCGAGAAGGCGGAGGGCCCAGGCTTCATAGCCGCGTTCTCCCCGTTCGCGGGTGAGCCGCAGCGCTCGCTCACCGATGGCGAGCGCCTCCTCCAGCCGGTTAGCGAGGAGGGACGCTTCACCCAGATGCACGAGGAGGAGCGAATGGTAGGCTCCGACCCCCAGGGTTTCCATCGCCTCCACAGCCTGGCGCAGCAGGGAAAGGCCCTCCTCCGTTCGCTGAGAACCCGCGTACATGGACCCCAGGAAGCCGGTAACCCGCGGTGACAGGACGGTGAGGTTCCATTCCAGCGAAAGCGTCAGACCGCGTTCCAGCAGACGCACGCCGAGGCTGCGTTCGCCTCTGAGGCCATAGACATACGCGAGGCCCCAGAGAGCCAGAACCAGCGTGAATGGATGGTCGACTGTCTTGGCGAGGCGGATCCCCTCTTTTCCCTTAGCGATCCCTTCATCGAACTTGCCGCGCTCAGCTAGCGCCAATGCTAAATAACTATGGGCTATCGGGGCCGGGAATTCCGTCACGGGGAGACGCTTACGACTGAGATCGCCGGCCAGCGACTGCGCGACCTTCCGGCAGAGGGTTTCCGCCCGGCGATAGTCCCCCAGAGCAAAACAGGTCGGCCCGAGGTAGTGATCCGCGGCCACCTGAAGTGGAAGGTCTTCAATTGTCGCGGCGATGGCCTGCGCGTTCTGGCCGAACGTTCGCGATTCCGTGAAGTCGCCCGTGTGCCAGAGGTGGTCGCACATGTAGACCGAGACCCACCCGAGCCGGCGTTGATTGCCGAGCGTCCTCGCCAGGCCTTCGCCGTTGCGGATATGCTGGAGGCTCTTCTCGACTTGACCGAGGGGCAAAAGCGATCTGGCTAGATCGAAGTGGATATCAATAGCCTGCTCCAGGATCTCGGGGGACCCCGGCAGATGGGGCAGAGCCGCCAACGCTTGTTCAAAGCATGCCACCGCCTCCTGGTGAGCCGAGCGCGTCGAAGCCTTGGCTCCGGCCTGGTAGAGATAGGTCACGGCTTTGGCCCATGCTTCGCCCTGGACGGCATGGTGGGCCAGCCGTTCGATGTGTTCGGTCAGCCGGTCGGGATAGAGCCGCTCGATGGCCTCCACGATCTGGCCATGACGGGTGCGCCGCCGGTCATGGAGCAGACTGCCGTAGGCCACCTCGTGGGTCAGGGCGTGCTTGAAGGTGTACTCGGGCTCCGGAAAGATGCCGGCTTCATACAGAAACTCCGCGGCCTGCAGACGGTCGATGGCCGTGAGCAGCTCATCATCGGCCTGTCCGGCAATGGCCTGGAGCAGCCCAAACGGGACGTCTTTGCCGACGACCGATGCCGTCTGCAACAGGGCCTTGTCCCCGGCGGGCAGCCGGTCGATGCGCGCGGCCAGCACCGCCTGCACAGTGGCCGGGACTTGGACGGTCGGCAGGGGCTGCGTCAGCCGGTAGGCGCCTCGTTCCCCGAGCAACGAGCCGGTCTCGACGAGCGAGCGCACGCTTTCCTCCAGGAAAAACGGGTTGCCCTCGGTCCGCGCGATCAGGACCCGCTTGAGAGGCTCCAGGTCGGCTTCGGATCCGAGCAGGGCTCCGAGCAGCTCTTCGGCATTCTCCGGCGGCAGGGGGTCCAGCCGCAGCTGGGTATAGTAGGCGCGGCTATTCCACTGGTGCTGGTACTCCGGCCGGTAGTTCACCAGAAGCATCAGCCGGACGGCCGGCAGGCTCTCGACGAGCCCATCGAGCAGCGCCTGGGTTTCAGAGTCGATCCAATGCAGGTCTTCGCAGACGACCAGCAACGGCTGGACTTGGCTTTCGCTCAGCAGCAGCCGCTTCACGGTCTCGAGGATTCTCCGGCGGCGCTGGGGCGGATCCAGCAGCTGCCAGTGCGGATCATCAGTGGGCACCTCCAGCAGCGAGAGCAGCGCGGGCAGACTGGCTTCCAGCGTCCGGTCCAGGGTCAAGATCTTCCCAGTCACTTTCTCGCGAACCGCACGCAAGCCGTCGCGGTCCTCTATGGCAAAGTAGCTCTTGAGAAGGTCGACCACCGGTAAATAGGAGGTCGCCTTGCCGTACGAGACCGAGCCGGCCTGCAGGACCTGCCAGCCGTGAACGTGGTGCGAGCGGGTGATTTCCCATACCAGGCGTGACTTGCCTACGCCCGGTTCTCCGACGATCCCCAGCACCTGCCCATGGCCGTCGGCGGCGCGTCCCAGCGCCTGATGGAGCTGTTCCAGCTCGGTCTTGCGCCCTACGAAACGGGTCAGCCCGCGCGCCGCCGCCGCCTGCAGCCGCGACCGCAAGGGCCCGATGCCCGTCAACTCGTAAACCTCGAGCGCCGTCTCGAGTCCCTTCACCGGCACCGGCCCCAGAGGTTTGACGGTGATGTATCCCTCCGCCAGCTGCAGGGTGTCGGCCGCCATCAGCACCGTGCCCGGTGTGGCCAGCTGCTCCATGCGTGCAGCCAGGTGGGTCGTTTGGCCCACCGCGCTGTAGTCCATGTGCAGATCGCTGCCGATGGCGCGCACCACTACCTCCCCCGAATTGAGCCCCACCCGGATCTGCGGCCTGACACCATGGGCGCGCCACAGCTCCTCGGCGTACCGGCGGATGGAGGCCTGCATGTCGAGGGCGGCATAACACGCGCGCACCCCGTGGTCCTCATGGGCGAGCGGCGCGCCGAAGATCGCCATAATCCCGTCGCCCATGAGCTGGTTGACTGTTCCCTCGTAGCGGTGGACAGCCTCCATCATGCGCTCGAGGATGGGGTCGAGCAGTTGGCGAGCCTGCTCCGGGTCCCGGTCAGCCAGAAGCTCCAGAGATCCCTTCAGGTCAGCGAATAGCACCGTGACCTGTTTGCGTTCACCCTCGAGGGCTGCCTTTGAAGTCAGGATCTTCTGGGCCAAATGCTTGGGCGTGTAGGCCTCCGGTGGTCCGAAGCGCTGGGGTTTCAGCGGGGCGACCCGGCCGGCCGGATGGGCGCATTCGGGGCAGAACTTGGCGGTCGGGGAAAGCTCGGTTCCGCAGTTGGCACACGTCCGCACCAGAGCCGCGGCGCACTCCTCGCAAAACTTCGCGCCCGCGCGGTTCTCATGCTGACACTTCGGGCATTTCATATCGAGTTTCCCTGGCTGGTCGTCGGGTTGAACATAGGCATCCGCCCGCTCCGTGGGAAGCCCCCAGCCGGATAGGGAGATTTCTTTAGCGCTTCATGATCGGGTCACGCACACGGTGAAGAATGATGAAGCGGGCAGAATGGACTTGAGATCGGCCTGTGGAAAGTGCTGGTTCGGCAAACCACAGATTGCTCTCGCGTTGGCAGGTTCTTTCAGTCGAGCGTCAACCTCGAGGATAGGTTGCGTGGATCTCACGTCAGGTCACTCGGCGCAAGGAAAATCATATGGGGCCAGATCTGGAGACGGTATAACCCTCAAGTCGGTCGGAACTTATTTTCGCTTGGTGCCGGTGCTGACCTCATATACAAAGTCATCATACCGCATAACGTCCGGCTTCAGCTTCAATGCCTCTTTGGCATCAGCCAGCGCACGTTGAGGATCTGCCTTTTTTAACCAGGCATTTCCCCGTCCGTAATAAGCGTCGGCAAGTTTGGGGTCAAGAGATATGGCTCTATCGAAGTCTTTTATGGCAGGCTCCGGTTCGTTGTTGTTCAGGTATGCCCAGCCTCTATTCAGGTAAACATATTTCGCGTTTTCATTATCAACATCCTCGGCCACGGCCTTCCAGTAGTCCTGTATGGCGCTCGTCCATGCCTTTTTCCCGAAATACGCATCCCCTCTCATTTCATAAATCAGAAACCTCAAGCTCTTATCGCGGTCTCCGGTTAACTCCAGGGCTTTGGTAAAATCGTATATGGCTTGGTCATACTCCCTGTTTTTCAGATATGCCCGACCTCGCATGTAGTAGACGCGGTTGTTCTCCTCGCCGGCTGGCGCCAACTCCAACACCTTTGAGAAACTGTCAATGGATCTGTCATAGTCCATGTTTTGATAAAATATCTTGCCTTGCGCATAATATTCATCTGCATACTTATTGTAGCCCTTTGAGCATGAAACCGTGACGAGGATCGCTAAGAGGAACGCAGTTAAAAGCGCACCATTTTTCCTGCCTAACCGGGTCATCTTTTTGCCCTCCTCATAATCGGTGGAAAGACTGTTCGCCTGAATTGGCCGAGAACTTGGTGATGCATGCAGCAATGTTGAAAATGGAATAACGCGTCGTTATCGGTTGGGTGACAGTTGGGATGATACTTCAGACTTAAGTAGATTTGCAATAGAAACCGGATGAACTGTCGAGAGCAAAGCCCGGGCGGCGGTTAGATGTGAGCCGCGAGCGTCTTTTCCAGAGCTTCGAGTGATCGGCTGTAAAAGTGGTCGGCCCCGGGGATCACTTCGAAGGCAGCCGCGGGATTCCATTGGGCCCTGAAGGCCGAAATGATTCCGGCCGGGGCAATGTCATCCCCGTCCCCGGTGACGATCAGGTGCAGGCGCGGAAGGTGCACCGGCGGGCCGAAATCGATGAACGCCACCGGCGGAGACACCATCACCATACGTTGAAAGCCCGCCCGCACGCCGGCGTTCACCCAGGCGCCGAAGGAATATCCCGCCAGGTCGACGGCCGTCATCCCCAAGCCGACCAACCAGGCGATGGCGGCCTGAACGTCCTCGCGTTCGCCGACGCCGTTGTCGTAACGACCCTCGCTTTCGCCCGTTCCGCGGAAGTTGAAGCGCATGGTGCTGTATCCCTTGCCGAGGTACGCGCGGCGCACAGCCCGGACAACTGGGTTGTCCATGTCCCCGCCGTAGAGCGGGTGCGGATGGGTGATAATCACCGCTCGTGCATCCCCCTCCTTTTCCAGCATCCCTGCGAGCCGCAGGTTCCCGGATACGAAGGATATCGGCTCTTCCATCTAACGTTCTTTCTGCAGAACCGCGATGATCTCTTTTCCGAAAGCTCTGCGCTGCCACTGCCGCAGCCCGTCGAGTTCGCCGAGGTCCTCCACTCGAAGGGGCCTGCGCTCGGCGATGGCGGTCATGGCGAATTTGGAACAGATCAGAGACGGATCGATGGTCAGCCGCCGGGCCTGGGTTTCGCGCCACCGCCGCAGAGCCCGGATGCGGTCGGATGCCACGGCGGATACCATCTTGGGCCTGTGCCGGGGATAGCGCGGCAGCTGGCCGGCCGGCAGGTTCAAGGCTTTCTTGATGGCAGCCAGGATCGCCCGGCCATGACGATCGATCTGGGTTGCGCTCAGCGCCCCGGTCTGCTGAAGCGCCTCGGGAGTCGCCGGCTTGGCCTCGGCCAGGGCCAGCAGGCTGTTGGAGTTGAAAACCTTGAACAGTGGCCGGTCCCGGTCGCGGGCGATGCGCAGGCGCAGCTGCAATAGATTCTCCAGGACCGCCAGCCCGCGGGAGTCGAGACGTCCCGCTCCCTTGCAGTTCATAAACAGCGGCTGCTCCTCGGGAGACGCTGGTCGCACCTTGCTCAGCAGCCGGCACTCTTCGCTGACCCAGCTCAGACGACCCTTGGCTTCAAGCTCCTCCTCCAGTTTCTGGGCCAGGGGCACGAGGTAGCGCACATCTCCTGCGGCATAGGCCAGCATCTCCGCCGGCAGCGGCCGCCGCGACCAGTCCTTGCGCTGGTATTTCTTGTCTACCGCTACCCCAAAGATATTCTTCAAGACCGCTTCCAGGCCGGTTTCCCGGGTTCCCAGAAAACGGCAGGCGAGCTGGGTGTCGAAGAGGGAGTGTATCCGGACGTCGAAATCCCGGTAGAGCGAGCGTACGTCGTAATCGGCGCCGTGAAACACTTTGCGGATGTCCGGGTTCCGGAAAACCGGCTTAAGCGGGCCGAGATCCCTTATCTCGACTGTGTCGATGATAACGTTGCGCCGTGCTGTAGCGAGCTGGATCAGGCACACTTTCTCCTGAAAATGATACATCGAGTCGGCTTCGAGGTCGACTCCGATGCTATGTTCGTGCGCAAGCTCTGCGGCGAGAGTTTCGAGATCCGAGGGCGTGTCGATGATCTCGTAGCGTAGAGAGCCGTCGGAAGGCATTTTTAATATTGACCCGTGAGTTCCTTTTGCTTAAGCATTAGGGCGGATGAGCGCGTGAGCAGTCCTCCAGTGCCCGTTGTGCAATCAGGCGAATCGGTGTAGTATAAAAAGTCGGCCCCACAGCCGGTCTCTCCCGTTTGGGCTGTTGCGGGCCGATGCATTGACCAGATTGACCAATCTGCAACCGTGCTCTCGCTGAAGGCCATGGCCTCCCTCGGCACCGGTGAAGGCAAGAGAGAAACGATTATGATCAGCATAACACTTCCGGATGGTAACATAAAGGCTTTTGATCAGGCCATTTCAGGCGCGGAGCTGGCCCGGAGCATTTCCGAGGCTCTGCTCCGCAGCTGTGTCGCCATGGAAATGGACCACCGGCTGGTGGATTTGAACGCGCCTATCGACCGCGACGCAACGGTTCGGCTGATTACCACCAAGGATCCGAAGGCGCTTGAGATCATGCGCCACAGCGCCGCCCATGTCATGGCCCAGGCCATCCTGCGCCTGTACCCGGAGGCCAAGCTGACCATCGGCCCGGTGGTCGAAGACGGGTTTTACTACGATATCGACATGCCGCCGGTTTCGGAAGAAGATTTCCCCGCGATCGAGGCCGAGATTCAGAAGATCATCAAGGCCAAGATCCCCATCCGGCGGCGCGAGGTGACCAAGGCCGAGGCTCTTACATTTTACCAGAACGAGCCGTACAAGCTGGAAATGATCCAGGACCTCGCGGAGGGCACCATCTCGGTCTATGAGCAGGGCGAGTTCACGGATCTCTGCCGAGGGCCGCATGTGCCCCACACGGGGTTCGTCAAGGCCATCAAGCTGCTGAAAGTCTCCGGCGCGTACTGGCGCGCCGACCCCTCCCGCGCCCAGCTGCAGCGGATTTACGGCACGGCCTACTTCGACAAGAAGGAACTCGACGCCTACCTCATTTTCCTGGAGGAGGCCAAGCGCCGCAACCACCGCAAGATCGGCCAGGCGTTGGACCTCTTCAGCTTCCACGACGAAGCACCCGGCATGCCCTTCTTTCACCCCAGGGGAATGGTCATCTGGAACGCCCTGCTCGAATATTGGCGCAGCGAACACCGAGCCGCCGGCTACGTGGAGACCAAAACCCCGATCATCCTCAACCGTTCGCTCTGGGAGCGCTCCGGCCACTGGGTGAACTACCGGGAAAACATGTACACGACCTCCATCGATGAGACAGAGTACGCGATCAAGCCCATGAACTGCCCCGGCGGCATGCTGCTGTACAACCGCAAGCCGCATTCCTACCGGGACCTGCCTCTGCGGGCTGCGGAAATCGGCCTGGTGCATCGCCACGAGCTGAGCGGGGTGTTGTCCGGCCTGTTCCGTGTGCGGGCCTTCCACCAGGACGACGCCCACATCTTCATGACACCGGAGCAGATCGAACAGGAGATTCTGGGCGTACTGCGGCTGGTGGAGCGCATATACGGCCGATTCGGTCTGGGGTTTCACCTGGAGCTGTCCACCCGTCCTAAGAAGTCCATCGGCACCGACGAGCAGTGGGAGTTGGCCACCAACGGGCTGAAGTCGGCTCTCGCCGTCTATGGCCAGGATTACAAGCTGAACGAGGGCGACGGCGCGTTTTACGGACCCAAGATCGACGTCCATATCAAGGATGCCCTCGCCCGGACCTGGCAGTGCGGTACCATCCAGCTCGACATGTCCCTGCCCGAGCGTTTCAACCTGCATTTTGTCGACGCGGACAACGCGCGCAAGCGGCCGATCATGATCCACCGGGTGATTTATGGCTCCATCGAGCGTTTCCTGGGGATCCTCGTCGAACATTTCGCCGGCCGGTTTCCGCTATGGATGACACCCGTCCAGGCGGTCATCCTGCCGATGAACGACGAGCTCACGGCTTACGCCGAGGAGATCAAGGCGCGCTTCGATGCGGCCGGGCTGCGCACCGAGGTGGACAGCCGGACGGAGAGCCTCAATCGCAAGGTGCGCGAGGCCCAGCTCAACCAGATCCCGCTGACGCTTACCATCGGCGCCAAGGAAAGGGAAAACGGGACGCTGGCGGTGCGCACACTGGACGGCAAGGTGACTTACGGCATCGCCCACGAACGGTTCATCGCCGCGGTATCGGAGAACATCCGGGAGCGGGCGCTCACCTTCGATGGATTCTAGTGTGGTGCTCCATGAATACGTTACAACATTCTGCCGGCTCTCAGCAGGTCCATTCTAGTGCGGCCACAGGCTCACCGGGATGCGGGCCGCGGCGAGCCGCAACTCATCCGTCCACGGATCCTGCGTACGGCAGCCAGCCTGCTCCATACGTCTCCAGACAGCCCCGAAGAACCGGCCCTCACGGAGCCGCCGGCCGTCTCTGCCGGCCGTCGGTACCCTCTAAACGGCTGGTGGGCGTGG
>JBLMXM010000441.1:0-23982 GCA_050257775.1 Hyphomicrobiales bacterium | reverse complement strand
AGATTTTTGAGACTTTGATGATGCTGGTCCGCTAATCCGCAACACAGAGCTTTTCAGAAATGTGCGGATATCATCCTGTCGGGAGACTGATGGATAGATCGTGTGGCGAGGATATATCCAGCAAGAATTGATTGCCGCCATGCTGGCGATACTGACAGCATAATATCGGCCTCCCTATTTCCCGGGAGGCCGTTTGGGTTTGGTTGCTTCAACCACAAAAAGAACCGGAAAAAGCCATTAGAGGCCGTTTACGGGGTTTAAAACACTGTAAGTTAGGGTTAGGGTCTGGCGTAATATGTTAAAATACTCGGCGTCATTTTGACCAGAAGGGCCCAAGGGGTTTAGGGATCCAGGGGAAGGCTTCACCTGACCCCTAAATCCCTTGGCCCAATTAAGTGCCGGCCGGGCAGTTCACGGTTTTTTCGGCTGGCCGCTCCCGGGCGCGCGCAGGATCATGCGGCAGTCGGCCGCGGTGGCGCCCTGGCCCTCGGCGTGGACGAGCAGGGGATTGATGTCGAGTTCCATGATCTCCGGGTGGTTCATGGCCAGGTTGGACAGCCCCACCAGGCATTTCTCGATGGTCTCGATGTCCCCCTTGGGCCTTCCGCGGAAGCCCTGCAGCAGCTTGTAGCCCTTGATCTGCCGCACCATGCGGCGAGCCTCGTTGCGGCCGATGGGCGCCAGCCGGAAGGTTACGTCCTGGAAGACCTCGACGAAGATGCCCCCGATGCCGAACATCAGGAGCGGGCCGAAAACGGGGTAGCGGTTCAGGCCCAGGATCACCTCGGTGCCGGAGGGGGCCATCTTTTGGATCAGCACCCCCTCGATGACTGCATCCGCCTTGTACGCCTGGCCCCGGGAGACGATGATATCGAAGGCCTTCTTTACTTCCTCCGCGTTTTGCAGCCCGACCATCACGCCTCCGGCATCCGACTTGTGCAGGATCTGCTCGGAGACGATCTTCATCACCACCGGGAATCCCATGTCCTTGGCAGCGGCGGCGGCCTCGTCGGCCGTCTTGGCCAAATGGGTGGGCAGTACCTTGAAGCCGTATGAGGCCAGGATGCCGATGCCGTCGAGCTCGCCGAGGCGGGTCTTGCCGCGGGCGAGGCAGTCCTTGATGATTCCGGCGGCACGGTCCCGGTCGAACTTCAGCTGGTACTGGGCGAGGTGCTGGCGGTTCAGCCAGTTGGAATACCGGTAGAGCGCCCCGAAGGCCTTGGCCGCGTTTTCCGGGAACTTGTAAACGGGGATGCCGTGGTCTTGGAGGTACTTGACCCCCGCAGACACGTCGATCACCCCCATGAAGCAGCACAGGATCGGCTTGAAGGACTTGCGGGCAATGCGGGCGATGGCTTCGGCCGTGCCGAGGACATCGGTCATGGACTGCGGGGTCAGGATGACGAGCGCACCGTCCACGCCTTCGTCGCGGATGACCGCACCGAGCGCGTTTTCGTAGCGGTCGATGGTGGCATCGCCGATGACATCCACCGGGTTATGGAGGTTGGCGGTGCTGGGCAGATGGCTCGCCAGGGTCTCGATGGTCTCGTCCTTGAAGCGGGCGAGCTCCAGGCCCGAAAACATAGTCATGTCGGTGGCGACAATGCCCGGACCGCCGGCGTTGGTCACGATGGCCACCCGGTTGCCGGCCGGCACCTTGCGGCGCAGCTTGCCGAGCTCGCTTTCGTTCTTGTAGGCGAAGGCCGTGGCAAAGTCGAACAACTCGTCGATCGATTCGACCCGGATGATGCCGGCCTGCTGGAAGATGGCGTTGTAGACGCCCTCGGTGCCGGACAGGGAACCCGTGTGCGAGGCCGCCGCCTGGGCGCCGGCGCTGGTCCGGCCGGACTTGATCACCAGGACCGGTTTCGGCCGGTAATCCCCGCAGGTGATCTCCTTGACGGCCTGGATGAACTCCGGCCCCCGGCGAAGTTCCTCGATGTATAGCAGGATCACCTCGGTGTCCGGGTCCTGGTGCAGGTAGCGCAGCAGGTCGAGCTCGTCGACATCGGCCTTGTTGCCGATGGAAATGAACTTGGAGAACCCGAAATTGCGATCGGCGGCAAAATCCAGGACTGCGGTACAGAGCGCGCCGCTCTGGGAGATGAAGGAGATGTTACCGGCCTTGGGCATGCGCGCGGAGAAACTCGCATTCAGCCGGATGCCGGGCAGGGGATTGATGACCCCCAGGCAGTTCGGGCCGATCAGCCGCACCCCGGCCTCCCGGCAGACGGACACGATGCGGTCTTCGATCTCGCGGCCCTCGGGGCCGACTTCGCGGAAGCCGGCCGAGACGATGACGATGCCCTTGACCCCGCGGGCCACGGCGTCCTGGATGGATTGCAGCGCCGGCTTGGGCGGAAGGATGACGATGCCCAGGTCCAGTTGGTCGGGCACATCCTTGATCGAGGGATAGGCCCGCACGCTCGAGATCGAACGCGCGCTGGGGTTGACGGGGTAGAGCGTGCCGGTGAAGCCCCCCTTAAGGATGTTGACGAAAATGTCGTGACCGACCTTGCCGGGCGTGGTCGATGCGCCGATCACGGCTACCGATTTCGGCGACAGGATGGCATCCAACGGTTCTATGGCAGACTGATTTTCCATGTCCCTCCTTTGCAATTTTCCCATCGATGGGGTGTTATCCCGTTCCGTTTCCGCATTCGTTCAGCTCCGCTTTGATCTTCACCGTTTCCAAGTAAACCGCCTTGCGCGGCAGCCTGTGGGCGGCGGCGACCTCCTTGGCCAGTTCCGATAGCCCCTTGGATGGTGATGACAACCCCCGTCGGATGTCTTCCCGGGCATCCTCCCAGGAAGAAGGCCCTTCATCGGCTCTGCCTGCTATCAGAAGGGTGCATTCGCCTTTGATGTCGGATCGGTTGGTGAGGGTCTCCAGGATTTCGCTGAGACGACCCCGGGTGAATTCTTCATAGTGCTTGGTCATCTCCCGGGCCAGGACTGCGCGGCGGTCGCCGAAGGCCGGGAGCAATTCCGCGATCAGCGCCGTGATGCGCTGCGGAGATTCGTATAGTATGACGGTTCGCGTTTCCGAGGCAAGGGCCTTGATCTGCCGGGAGCGTTTGCCGGCCTTCTTGGCCAGGAACCCCTCGAACACGAATGCATCCGTGGGGAGGCCGGAGGCCGAAAGGGCGGCCGCGGCCGCCACCGCGCCCGGCACCGGGACTACTGGCACCCCGGCTGCGGCGGCTGCGGCGACGATCCGGTAGCCCGGGTCGGAAATGCCGGGGGTGCCGGCGTTGGTGACCACGGCGATCGCGGCACCCTGCTCAAGGCGGCGCACCAGGCCCGGGGTCCGCGCGGCCTCGTTATGCTCATGATAGGAGATAAGCGTCGCGGCTATTCCGAAGTGTTTGAGCAATTGGCCGGTTTTGCGAGTGTCTTCGGCCGCGATCAGGTCCACTGTTTTCAGCACGGAGAGGGCCCGCAGCGTGATGTCCTCGAGATTGCCGATGGGAGTGGCCACCACGTAAAGTGTTCCGGGAGCGGTACCAGCGGCGCGTTTATCCATACTTGAGCTCGAAGGCATTCTGAATGATTTCCACCTCCGGCGGCGTGGCCGTGGACTGAATGGCCACGACGTCGAAGCGAGCCTTGGATTGGCTCTGTCCCGTCGTCTTCAGGTAGTACAGGGCCACCATGGATATCTTGCGCTGCTTCTGCGGCGTGACCGCCCACTTCGGGTTTCCGAAATGCGGGGTTTGCCGCGCTTTGACTTCGACGAAGACGATGGTGTCCCGGTGGCGGGCGATGATGTCGATTTCCCCGAGCCGGGTGCGGTAGTTGGTCACAAGGATCTTATACCCCTTCTTGCGAAGCAGCCGGGCCGCCAGGGCTTCGCCGGCCTCGCCGTACTGCTGATGTCGGTTCAGCATGGCCATCCCCTTTCGGATCTGCACAGATGTTCCCGGACGCCTCTGAACGTGCGCCGGTGGATGGGCGAGCAGCCGAAGGCACGGATCGCCTCCTTGTGGTCCTGGGTCGGGTAGCCCTTGTGACGGGCAAATCCGAAGTGCGGATAGTAAAGATGATAGATCTCCATCAACCGGTCGCGGGTGACTTTGGCGATGATCGATGCGGAGGCGATCGAGATGCTCAGGGCATCGCCCTTCGGAACGGCGGTCTGGGGGAGGTTGACGGGAACAGGGAAGGTGCCGTCCACCAGCAGATAGTCCGGTGGCGGGCTCAGGTTGCTCACCGCGATGGCCATGGCTCGAAGCGATGCCTGCAGGATGTTGACCCGGTCGATCTCGATAGCATCGACGATCCCGATGCCCACGGCCAGCGCCCGGCCATAGATGGTGCCGTATAGGCGGTCCCGCCAGGCAGGCGTGAGCTTTTTTGAATCGATCGCGTGCGGGTCCGAGAAATCGGCGGGAAGTACCACGGCCGCGGCGACCACCGGGCCGGCCAAAGGCCCCCGGCCGGCCTCATCGATGCCGGCGATGCGTTGGTAGCCGGAGCGGGCAGTCCGGTGTTCGTATGCCCAAAGATCCATCGGACTGGTGAGCCATTGACGGAGGTCAGGTGCTGCAGGCCGTCTCACGGGCGGGCGCTCTGAACTCCCCGAACGGTCCTCCCGTGTTCGAGGGGCGTTCGGTTCCGCTTATGCCAGGCGTTTCTCGCGGATCCGCGCCGCCTTGCCCCTGAGGTCGCGCAGGTAGTAGAGTTTGCCGCGTCGCACCCGGCCCCGCGTGATGATTTCCACCCGGTCGATGGCAGGCGAATGCATGGGGAAGATGCGCTCCACGCCGACGCCGTAGGAAACCTTGCGCACCGTAAAGCTGGCGCCCATGGTGCCCTTGCGTTTGCTGATCACCACCCCCTGGAAGGCCTGGATGCGTTCTTTTTCACCTTCTTTTATTTTTACGTGGACTTTGACGGTATCGCCCGGAATGAAGTCGGGCAAGTCCATCCTCATCTGCTCACGTTCCAGCAGTTCGATCGGGTTCATGTTTCATCTCCTCCGGATTTCAATGTCATCGCAAATTTCTATAATATTCCAGAATGATGCTTGTCGTCAATACAATATTCGCTTCCCGGAAGCCAATCATCCATGCTGACCCAGGAGCCGGTCCAGGATGATCGCGGCAGCGCTGCGTACCGAGAGATGATTGTATCCGGCGGCGCCGGCGACCGGCGCGAGCACGTGATCTGCAGCGGTAATGACCTCCGGCGCCAAACCCCAGGCCGTGCCGAACAGCAACAGGTGCGGGCGCTCAGCGGCGAGCATGCCGCGCATGGACGGGTAGTCGATGGCTTGCGGGTATCCGCGGGCAGCAGTGGCGACTGTCACGGGTGGCTGCCCCTCCGCGGCGAAGACGGCTGCGACCGCTTCTGAAAGGGACCCCATGATCCGGACGAGCTGCATCGCCTGCCGGCGGTCCGGGATGTGGTCGGCGCCCGGCCCGGAGGTCCAGTGGTCGACGATCCGTCGAGCAAACCCTTGCTGGTCCTCCAACGGGGTGACCACGTAAAAACCCCGAATATCGAAAGTGCATGCGGCACGCGCGATGTCGTGCAGGTCCAGGTTGGTCACCGCCGCGGCGATGACCTCACCCCTGCGGTTCATCACCGGATGGTGCAGCAGCGCGAGATACAGCCGGGCCATGGGCAGTACCCCCGTGCCGGCGGTCAGCGCTTGGTGGGGCCGGGCGCATCCCCCCGTCCGCCGAGAAGCTCGCCGAGCCGCGCCTGCCAACGACGCATGACTTCGGCTTCCTGCGCCGTCAGCGGCCTGCCGCGCAAGAGATCCGGCCGGTTGACGAACGTCCGCATCAGGGACGATTCGATCCGCCAGCGTTCGATGTTGCCGTGATGGCCGCTCCGGAGCACCTCGGGGACCTCGGCGCCCTCGAACACCGGCGGCCGCGTGTAGTGGCCATGCTCGAGCAGACCGTCGGAAAACGAATCGCGCTCGGCCGAGTCGCTGCCGCCCAGAACCCCGGGGATCAGCCGAGTCACCGCGTCGATCACCACCATGGCGGGGATCTCCCCTCCGGTCAACACGTAATCCCCGATGGACAGCTCATCCTCGATGAAATCCCGGTAAAGCCGGTCGTCGACCCCCTCGTACCGACCGCATACGAGGATGAGCCCGGTCAGCCCTGCCAGCTCACCGGCCACCTTCTGGTTGAAAATGCGGCCCTGCGGCGTCATGAGAATCGTGCGAGCTTCCGGCGCCATCTTCTGCGCGGCCCGGATGCAAGCGGCCAGGGGCTCGGGCTTCATCACCATGCCGCTGCCGCCGCCGTAAGGCCGGTCGTCGGTGACATGGTGCTTGTCGCCGGCAAAATCCCGGATGTTGAGCGCCTCGGCCGATATGGCCGTCTGCTCGATGGCTCTGCGGACGATGCCGTGGGACCACAGTCCGGCGAACATCTCCGGGAAGATCGTGAGCACCAGGATCCGCATGCGGTCGCTCCCCCCGGACATTTCACGAGCCGAGGCGACCGCAGCCGCAAGGCGTCGGGCCGTAAAGCTGTTGAAAAATTTCCATGAAATGTTCGGGCTACTCCTGTTCCAGACCCTCGGGCAGATCCACCTCCATGCGGCGCGCTTTAAGGTCGACGGACTTCACCACCGACTTGAGCGCCGGAACGAGGATCTCCCGGCCCGCGCGTTTCACCACGTACACGTCGTTGCTGCCGGTCTCGAAAATGGATTCCAGCCGTCCCAGATGGCGGCCATCGACGGAAACCACTTCGACACCGATCAGATCGGCCCGGTAATAGGTGCCTGGCGCGAGCGCCGGCAACTCCTCCTTGTCAATGAACAGGTCGCAGCCGGCCAATGCTTCCGCTTGACTGCGGCGGGTGATCCCGGCCAGGAACAGCACGGCCGCGCGTCCCTGAGGCCTGACCTCGGTGACCTGGTAAACCGCTTCGGCACCGTTTTCGTCCAGCGTCAGGATCGAACGGCCGGCGGCGAAAACGTCAAGGGATTCGGCATAGGACGTCAGCTTCAAGCCGCCCCGGATGCCGTGTGCTCCTGCCAATCGTCCAATGAGGATGAAACGTTCGGCGGGCACGGCTTATTCGATAATCTCCAGGACGGTGCGCTTCTTGAGCTTGGCCGATGCGGCACTCAGGATGGTGCGCATGGCCCGGGCGTTGCGGCCTTCTTTGCCGATCACCTTGCCCAAGTCTTCCTTTGCGACCTTGAGCTCAAGAACCGTGGTCTGGTTTCCTTCCACCTCGGTGACCTGGACCTGATCGGGATTATCCACCAGTGCCTTCGCCAGCAGGGTGATCAGATCTTTCATGCCGTCGTCTCCTCATTTGACTGTTGAGGACGTCACGTAGAGACCGGCCACACACTAAGCGGTTTCATTCTGAGGTTAATCGGCGTGCGTCTTGTCCTCGGGGGTGATCCGAACGGTTGAAACCGCTGCTAAGCCTTCTTAGCAAGAACGCCCTCTTTTTTCAAAAGGCTTCTCACCGTATCGGTGGGGGTCGCTCCCTTGCCCAGCCAGTATTGCACGCGCTCGGGTTTCAAGGTTACCTTGGCCGGGCTGGCCTTGGGGTCGTAGGTGCCGACGTTCTCAAGATACCGGCCATCACGCTTGTTTTCGCTGTCGGTGACCACGATCCGGTAGTACGGATTCTTGGTGGCGCCGTGGCGCGCCAGCCTGATTTTTACTGCCATGTCTTAGTGTCTCCTTCAGAACGGCAGCATCCCGCGACGGAGGCCGCCTTGATTGAATTTTTTAAGCATTTTCAACATCTGGGTGTAGTTTTTCAACAGGCTGTTGACGTCCTGGATGCGGGTCCCGCTGCCCTGTGCGATCCGACGCCGCCGGCTGCCGTTGATGATGCCGTGCTGCCGGCGTTCCTGGGGCGTCATGGAGTTGATGATCGCCTCGATCCGGGTGAGCTCCCGGTCATCGACCTCGAGGTTCTTGAGGTGCTTGATCTTGCCCATCCCCGGAATCATTTTCAGGATGTCGGACAGCGAGCCCATCTTGCGAACCTGGGTCAGCTGGTCCCGGAAATCCTCGAGCGTGAACTGGCTCTTGCGCAGCTTTTTCTGGAGTTCGGCGGCCTTCTTCTCATCGACCACTTCCTGGGCCTTTTCGATCAGACTGAGCACGTCGCCCATGCCGAGGATGCTTGAGGCCATGCGCTCGGGATGGAACGGCTCGAGGGCGCTCAGCTTTTCGCCGACCCCGATGAACTTGATGGGCTTGCCGGTGATCGCCTTGATGGACAGGGCCGCGCCGCCCCGGGCGTCGCCGTCCATCTTGGTCAGGATGACGCCGCTGATGTCCAGTTGGTCGTTGAAGGACTTGGCGATGTTCACGGCGTCCTGGCCGGTCATGGCATCGGCTACCAGCAGGATGTCCGAAGGCCGGAGGGCGGCCTTGATCCGGCCGAGCTCGGCCATCAGCTCTGCGTCGATGTGCAGCCGGCCGGCCGTGTCGAGGATCAGCGTGTCGCAGCCTTCTTGAAACGCCCCGGCCTTGGCTTCCAAGCAGATCTGCACCGGGTCCTGCTCCGTCTTCGACGGGAACACCGGCACCTGCAGCTGAGCGGCGATCTTCTTAAGCTGGTCGATGGCCGCCGGGCGGTAGACGTCCGCGGGGACCATGAACGGCCGCCGTCCGGACTTGCGCAGATGATGGGCGAGCTTGCCGGCAGTGGTGGTCTTGCCTGACCCCTGCAAGCCCACCAGCATCACGGCGGCCGGCGGCGAGCCCGCCAGATTCAGGGCTTCGTGCCGCGAGCCCATAAGCTCGGTCAGCTTCTCGTTGACGATCTTGACGACCTGCTGGCCCGGGGTGAGGCTCGTCATCACCTCCTGGCCCAAGGCGCGGGTGCGCACCTCTTCGATGAAGCTCTTGACCACCCGGTAGTGGACATCGGCCTCCAGCAGGGCCAGACGGACCTCCTTGAGACCTTCCTCGATGTTGGCCTCGTTGAGTCGACCGTGCCCGCGCAGCTTCTTAAAGACGGATTCGAGCTTGTCGCTGAGATTTTCGAACATGACCCATCGCCTGGATTTTTACAAATTATTGAAATTACAATGGCATCGGTGGTATGTCAAGCAATAATACGAAAAGAGTTCAAAGGGCCTAGGGGTCGGGTGGATGGAATCGCGTAAACATCCCGCGTTGCCGGGATGCGGTTGGAATGAAGCCATGACAGCGGAGAAAGCGCATACCAATATTCTGAACCTTTCCCGGGAGCAGTTGGCGGAGTGGCTGTCCGAACGCGGGATCGCCGCCTACCGGGCGGGGCAGATCCTGAAATGGATCTACCGCCGCCAGAAGGACAGTTTTGCCGATATGTCGGACATCGCCAAGGATGTCCGCGCTCTGCTGCCTCGGCACTTCCGGATCCCCCGGCTGGAGCTCATGGCCCTGCAAAGCTCGGCCGACGGGACCCGCAAGTATCTCTTCGGCCTCGAGGACGGCGAGAGCATCGAAAGCGTGCTGATCCCCGAGCGCGACCACTACACCCTGTGCGTATCCAGCCAGGCGGGCTGCGCTCAGAACTGCCAGTTCTGCCTGACGGCCAAAAGCAAGTTGCGTCGAAACCTCGCCCCGGGAGAAATCCTCGGCCAAGTTCGCGATATCAAAAACGACCTGCCTACGCCGGAGCAGTTGACCAACCTGGTGTTCATGGGCATGGGTGAGCCGCTCGCGAACTTCGACAACCTCATCAGCGCGCTGGCGATCATCACCGACAGCGACGTGGGGCTCGGCTTCGCTGCCAAGCGGGTGACGGTGTCCACCGCGGGGCTGGTGCCGAAGATGCTCGATCTCGGCCGGCAGTCGCGCGTGAGCCTGGCGGTATCCCTAAATGCCGCCGACAACGAGACGCGCAGCCGGCTGATGCCGATCAACCGCAAATACCCCCTGGAGACGCTGCTGGAGGCCTGCCGCAACTATCCGCTGCCGCCGGGGCGACGCATCACCTTCGAGTACATCCTGATCAAGGGGGTCAACGACGGCCTGGAAGACGCACGGCGGCTGGCCCGTCTGCTGCAGCCGATCCGCTGCAAGGTCAACCTCATCCCTTTCAACCCTCACGAGGGCAGCGGCTTCGAGCGACCCTCGGAGGACACCATCCTGGCCTTCCAGGAGGTCCTGCTCCGCAAACATTACACCGTCATCATCCGGCAAAGCAAAGGTCAGGACATCTCCGCCGCCTGCGGGCAGCTGAGATCCCGGCTTGCTGAAGCAAGCCGGGAGTGACGAGTTATGAGTTGTGAGTGATGAGTGAAGGAATTTGGTCTACCTCTTTTTAAACCCGTAACTCATCACTCGGAACTCATAACTTTTGCTTTGTCAGATCATCAACTTCCGCACATCGTCGGGCAGCACGGCGATGGCTTGGAGCACCTCCTCCCCGGTTGACCGCTTCACCACCACATCCACCAGTGCGAGCTTCGGGGCGCGGCTGTAACCGACGCAGATGGCTGCCGCCAGAAGGATGCTGCCCTTGTCTGCGGCGCCCTGCAGCAGGCCGATCGGGCTGGGATAGTCCCGGACGTCCAGCACCACGTCCCGCTGCGGGTTGTGGCGCCGCAGGATATTTTCATTGTCCGCTTCGGTCCGGCCGACGATCAGCTTGGCTTGGCGGTTCAGCCGGAAATGCCGGCCGAACTTGAGGAGTTCGAACTCGGCTTCGGTGCAGTCGCCGCCATGGTCGAAGAGGTCCTTCAGCCGGGCGCTGAACCCCTTGTCCGTGAGCAGGCAGCCGCCGGCCGGCGCCGGGTAATCGGTGATGCCGAATCGCTTGGCGAGCGCGATCTGGTCTTTGCGCCCACGGCCGTGGAAGCCCAGCAGCCGTTCGCGGTCCACCAGCCCCTGCTGTTCCGGAATGGTTTCCGGCAGCAGTTTCGCGCTGAGGGGCCTGAGGATGTAGCCGTCCATGCCGGAGCGTTTTTCCACGTAGCGCAGGGACGGCTTGGTCTGGGACATGGGCCTCTGGCCGAGCACTTCCCCGCTGAAGAGGAAATCGAAGCCCCTTTCCCGCATGATTTCGCCCGCCAGGCGGAACATCAGGGTGTGGCAGTCCAGACAGGGGTTCATGCGCTTGCCGTAACCCGCGGGGGGGTTGCGCAGCATGACGATGTAATCGGCGAAGATGGGCTTCACCGTCAAGGGGATCCCCGTGATGCGGGATGCCTTGCGCGCCTTGGACGCCGCAAAGAACGGGGTCTCGAAAGAGACCCATTCGACCTCGATTCCCTGCTCGCGCAGAACCACTCCGGAAAGCATGCTGTCGAGCCCCCCGGAGCACAACCCCAGCCCGCGCGCTTTCCTGTGCTCTGTGCTCATCTATTGTCCGCCTGTCTTGACGGGTCCGCTTGAATCGGTCTATCAGAATGCAGAAAAACTGCGTCTCGGGCCGTGATCCGGCGCTGCGCGGCTCTTGCAAATGCTCACATATTAGCCCATATGCTGCACTTTCCAAGGCGCCGCGCGCCTTGGCTGACGGCCCGATGCTTGTTATTCAGCACCCTGATATATGCCGAGTGTCTGCCGGGATATGCCCTGATAACATAGGTCGCCGGATCTCGAATTCAAGCCGATCCGGCCGCGGGGCGATCTCCTATATTTATTAAACCGGCAACTTGCTCTGCCAACCTATATTCGAGTCCAGGTGGAGTGGAGTGCCTGCCGCGGTGGAAACCCCCCTCGGCCTGTGCGGAAGATGCTGGGACTTAGCATAATTAATTGCCGACGCAATAAGTGCCTGTGGGATGAACATGGCACCAAGAAAATTAGCTGAACGCGCCAAGGCCATCCGCGAGATTCTCAACTCGATCTACCCCCAGGTCAAGCCTCAGCTCCTTTACCGCAATCCGTTCGAGCTGCTGGTGGCCACCATTCTTTCGGCCCAATGCACCGACCAGCAGGTCAACCGCGTGACCCCGGTGCTGTTCAAGCGCATGCGCGACCCCCAGGATTTCGTGCGCACGCCTGTCGCCGAAATCGAAAGGCTCGTCCGACCGACGGGCTTTTACCGGAACAAGGCCAGGAATATCAAGGCCTGCTGCCAGGCTCTCGTGGAAAAACACGGCGGGCGTGTACCCCGGACGCTGGAGGATCTGGTCCAGCTTCCCGGGGTCGGGCGCAAGACCGCCAACGTGGTGCTCGGCGCCGCCTTCGGCACGCCGGGCATTGTCGTCGACACCCATGTCGGCCGGATTGCCGGCCGCCTCGCGTTAACCCGGCACCGAGACCCGAAGCGGATCGAACTCGACCTCATGCGCCTCATACCGAGGAATGAGTGGAGCGATTTTTCCCTGCGGCTGATCTTCTTCGGCCGCGAGACCTGCACGGCCCGGAAACCCAGGTGCCCCGTCTGCCCCATAGAGCAGCTCTGCCCCTACCCGGACAAAACCCCGAAGATTGCCTCCTGACCTGGATTTTTCGCAGCAACGGAGTCCATTTAGTGCGGAAAATCTGTCAGTTTTGGTCATTATAGGTGTTTTTAATCCTCAATCGCGAATTAAATTGACAGCGAAAACGTATAATCCTAACTTAGATTTTTGCCATAACCCGAATAGATGCATGAGTGAGGTCGTGCCATGGCCAAGCTGCTATCCACCAAGGAAGTGTCCAAATTCCTCAATGTGAACGAGAAGATGGTTTACACCCTTGTTTCCGAGAAGGGGCTGCCGGCCACCAAGATCACCGGCAAGTGGTTGTTCCCGCAGCACCTTGTTGAACAGTGGGTGGAAGCCAACACGATCAATTACCCGAAACGGGATGCCGGCTCAGCTCCCTACAGAGGACTTCTGGTCATCGCCGGAAGCAACGATCTTCTCCTGGACCGCGCCATCACGCTGTTCAACACCATGATCTCCGATCATCTGGCGGTGTTCGGCAACCTGGGGAGCATGGGCGGCCTGCGCGCGCTGCGCCGCGATCTGTGCCACCTGGCGGCGAGCCACCTGCTCCAGGAGGATGAAACCGAATACAATTTCGCCTATGCCACGGAGGAACTGGGAAACCTGCCGGCCGTGGTGAACTTCTGCCGGCGCGAGCAGGGGATCATCGTCCGGAAGGGGAACCCCAAGAAAATCTCAGGCGTCGCGGACCTCGGCCGGCCTGGTCTGCGTATCGTCAACCGCCCGCTGGGGACCGGCACCCGCCTGCTGCTCGATCGTGAACTGGGCAAGGCGGGGGTCAAAGGCGAGAAGATCGAGGGCTACACTCACGAGGTGCAGCGGCACCTGGATGTCGGCCTTGAGGTCCTCTCCGGCCGGGTCGATGCCGGTCCGGGGATCCGCCCGGTGGCGGCCTTGCTCAACCTGGGGTTCATCCCGCTGCGCTGGGAGCGTTTTGATCTCATGGCCTCTAAGGAGCGCTTCTTCGAGGAAGGCGTCCAGAAATTCCTGGGCTTGCTCCATGAACCCAAGTTCCACCGCATGGTGAAAGACGGCCTCGAGGGCTATGACCTCAGCCTGAGCGGCAAGATGGTGTTCCCGCACAACGTGCCAAAAGAGACAACCGAATAGGAGGAATCGCAATGGTTCGCACGAATTACGTTTGTCGGACGGTCTTGCTGCTACTCTTAACATCGCTGATTGCGCCGGGCTTTGCCGACGCCCAGGAGAAGATTCTGTTGATGGCCACCACGACCAGCACCGAGGACACGGGCCTGCTGCCCGTCATCGCGTCGGAATTCAAAAAGGCGAGCGGGATCGACCTGCGCTGGACCGCCACCGGCACGGGTAAGGCGCTCAAACTGGGGGAAGACTGCAACGTGGATGTTTTGATGGTGCATGCCCCCGGCGCCGAAAAGAAGTTTGTGGAGGCGGGATTCGGTCTGAACCGCCGGGAGATCATGTACAACGATTTTATCATCATCGGGCCGTCCGCCGACCCCGCCGGCATCAAGGGCAAGAGCGTCAAGGACGCCCTGCAAGCCATTCGGGCCAAGAAGGCGGTTTTCGTCAGCCGTGGTGACAAGTCCGGCACCTACATGATGGAACTCGATCTGTGGAAGGCTGTGGGAGGGGAGGTGCCTGAAAAAGAGGCCTGGTATGCTCAGGCCGGCCAGGGCATGATGGCCACGATCACCATCGCCGCGGAGAAGAACGGCTACACCCTGGCCGATCGCGGTACCTACATCAAGTACGAAAACAACATGAAGGACAAACCCCCGTTGAAAATCCTGGTAGAGGGCGACAAGATGCTGTTCAATCAGTACAGTGTCATCGCCGTGAACCCGGCCAAGTGCAGCAAGGCGAAGCTGGATTTGGCCACCAAGTTCAGCGACTGGATCGCGGGGCCGCAAGGGCAGAAGGTGATCAAGGATTTCAAGCTGGAAGGCAAGCCGCTGTTCACCCCCAATGCCAAATGAAAAAAAGTTACGAGCAACGAGTGATGCGTAACGAGTAACGAGTGAAGGGCTGAAACACGAACTGAGGCCAGCTTAACCACCTAACACCAAACACTAAACACTTAAATTACCAAACACCCAAAGACCCAAACAACCAGACACCGATTTACATGGATTTTCTGCTACAGGGTTTTCTCAAGGCGATCGAGTTGCTCACCGTAGGCGATCCGGAGACCTTTTCGGCGGTCTACGCCACGCTGGTTGTATCTACGTATTCCCTGGCGGCCACCCTGGTCATAGGGCTGCCGCTGGGCTTCTGCCTGGGTTACTTTGAATTCAAATACAAGAAGCAAACACGGGTGGTGGTGGATACGCTGCTCGCCCTGCCGACCGTATTCATCGGCTTGCTGGTTTACGCCTTTTTTACTCACCGGGGGCCTCTCGGGCAGTGGGGCCTGCTGTTCACCCTGCCGGGCATCGCCGTCGGCCTGACCATCCTGGCGCTTCCGATCGTGATCGCCCTGGGCGCCACGGCCGTGGAGAGCATGGACCGCCAGCTGCGCGTTACCCTGATCTCTTTAGGCGCCAATCGGCGGCAGCTCTTCCTGAGCACCCTCTGGGAGGCGCGCCACGGGATCATCGCCGCCGGCCTCACTTCCTACGGCCGCGTCATGACCGAAGTCGGCATTGCCATGATGGTCGGCGGCAACATCAAGTGGCAGACCCGCACCATCACCACGGCCATCGCGTTGGAAACCAACAAGGGCGAGTTCGCCATGGGAATCGCGCTGGGGCTGGTGCTGCTGCTGATCGCCTTCGGCGTGAACCTGTCGGTGTCCTTCCTGCGGAAGAGGTATTAAGGTGGGAACCGCCCTCTACGCCCTTCGCGGCCTTTCGCACGTCTACCGCGGCCATGTCGTGCTGAGCATCGACCGTCTGGAGCTGCCCCGGGGCGGCATCATCGGAATCATCGGCCCGAACGGCAGCGGCAAGAGCACCTTCCTGAGGCTGGCAGGATTCATCGAAAAGCCCACGCAAGGAGAGATTCTCTTCGAAGGCAAGCCTGTCGGGCCTTTTTCGTCGGAGGTTCGTAACCGGGTGGCCTTGCTGCCCCAGGAACCTTTCCTGATGAAGCGCACCGTACTGAATAACGTGGCCTACGGCCTGAGGATTCGAAAGGTCGTGGATAACATCGAAGAACGGGTGGATCGGGCGCTTTCATACGTAGGGCTGAACGGGAAGGATTTCGCCCAGCGGCCGTCCTTTGCGCTTTCGGGCGGCGAAGCTCAGCGGGTGGCGCTTGCGGCCCGGCTGATTCTCAAGCCCGAGGTCCTTTTGCTGGATGAACCCACGGCCAGCATCGATTCCTTGAGCGCCCAGCTCATCAAGGATGCGGCCCTGAAGGCCGGGCGTGACTGGGGGACGACCCTGATCATCGCAAGCCATGACTGGCAGTGGCTCTACGGCGTCTGCGACAAGGTCTTTCACCTGTTGAAGGGGCGGTTTCTGAGCACGGGCCGCGAGAATGTGCTGTTCGGTCCCTGGGAGCCGATGGAGAACGGGCTCTGGGGCAGGACGCTATCCGACGGCCAGCGGGTGCGGGTTCCCAAGCCACCCGAGCCGTTGGCCGCAGCGGTCATCGAAAATGTCTTTATTGCAGCGGAGGCTATTTCCTGCTGTGGTTCGGTGGGGCAAGTCATCCTCTCCGGCCAGATCACACGCTTGGCATTGGAGAAAGCCTCAGGGGCAATCGTGGCATCGGTGCTCGTTGCCAATTTGCCGTTCACAGGAATCCTTACCGAACGACAGGTTTGCGAACATGCGCTCTATCCCGGACGGATGGCTCACATTTGCTACGCCATCGATTCCGTGAAATGGGTCTGAGGGCGACACCCACGGAAGGCCCGGTAGCGAGGTTCTTCAGCGGAAGTACTGTAGGATGTATTGCCCCGCCAGGAATACGATGATCAATCCCAGCATGGCCTTGATGAGCTTTTGGGGCACGAATTTCTGAAGGCGGGCCCCCACGTACATCCCAACGAAGCCGCCGATGCCGAACAGAAAACCGAGTAGCCAGTCAGGGCTTGTCGCCATTCCCGCCTGGGCCGGCATCACGCTGTAGAAGAAAACTCCGGCGATGGAGGTGAGAAAAGTTCCCATCAGCGCCGCTCCGGCCACCGTGTACACTGGAAGGTTGAAGACGGCGACGCAGAACGGCGCGATGATAGCCCCGCCGCCGATGCCGTAGGTGCCACCGATGATGCCGACCACGAAGGCCAGCGCGAACATCCCCATGGTGGGATAGGAAAAGCGCTGACCCCAAAACTCGTATTCTACCCGGCCAAGAGAGAAGGAAAGCGTGCGCACCACCGCGTCGGCCGGAAGGCCTGCCGACACTCGTGCGTTGAGGTCGGTCTTCATCTTCTTTACATGCTCGTTGAACTTGGCTTCCAGGGCCTTCATCTCCTGCTTGCCCTTCTGTGCGCGGGCGGACAGTTCGTAGAGCAGCCTTCCACCGATATAAAGCAGCACTAGGCCGACGAATAACTTGAAAGCTTTCGGGTCCGGAAGGTAAAGGACCCTCAGGTAATAGCCAATGAGAACCCCTGGCAGGGTGCCCAGGATCACTATCCAAGTCAGCGGCCACGCCATCCGGCCTTCCTTCAAATAGCGGTAAACCCCGCTGGGGATGGCAACAATGTTATAGACGAAATTGGTAGCGCTTACGGCCGGTGAGGTGAAGCCCAGGACGCTGACCTGGAATGGCAACAGCAGGAAGGCGCCGGAAATCCCCCCCATGGACGTGACGGCCGACACCATCAGAGCGACCAGCGGAGGAAGGAAGAACCATGTGTCCACCCCGGACGCCTGAAAATGCACATGAAGAAAATCCATAATCGAGCTCCGTTCGCTGAGCCGCACTGATCGCTTAATATGCCGCCCTGTACCCGTCAAGGATGGAGCATGATGGGTGCATGCTCTCCAGACACAATACCTGTCATTTTTAGGTGCTGCAAGTAGCATCTTTTCCCACGATGCCTGGCGGCCCATGACGGGCTTATTCTGCTATCAGAGAAATAATCAGAATAAATCCATCGGCACACTTGGAAACCGGTGATTAGATGGATGCAGCCGGAGCCGAACATAAGCCTGTAGAAGGCTTCGAACTTCGACAAGTATGAATCCGTGTCGCCGGTGGCAGTGCCCTGGAAAGCGGTGGAGTTCTGGGCGTTAAGGTTCGCCGCGTTGGTGATGGGCACGAGAATGCAGGAGTTGTTGCTGCCGATGCCGCTCTTGTCGCCCTGCTGGGGGTTCAGGAAGGCGATCGCGAAGTTTCCAAGCCCCAGGGTGATCCCGCTCGGGGGAATGCCGTAGAAGTTGCCTTTGCCGTACAGATCCTAGTCAGCGTCGAAGAGCTGGTTGGAAATGAAGGATGAATATGGGCTGAAGGCCACGGATTCGAAGTTGGCTTTACCGGGCCGGTCGACCCTCAGCCATTGACTCAACCCATCTCCGAAATTATAACTTTCGAACAGCGCAAGAACACGGGCCTCCCTTCGATGCGAAATCCACGGCCTTGCTTGAAACGAAGACGGTCTCAAAGGAGAGGATAGCTTGAATTATTTGTCCCACCTACTTCTGGCCGGCGGCAGCGAGGATGCTCTCCTCGGCAGCCTGCTGGGTGATTTTGTCAAAGGGAGCACCGGAGGACGGTTTAATGCAGCGATATCCGAAGCGATCCTCCTGCATCGAAAGATCGATTCGTTTTCGGATACCCATGTGATCACCAGCAGGAGCCGGGATCGCATCAGTCCGCCACGACGTCGTTTTGCGGGAATCATCATCGACGTCGGTTACGATCACTTTCTGAGCCGGCATTGGTGCCGCTTCAGCATGGTAGACCTAGAATCCTTTGCCGAGCGGGTATATGCGGTCTTGAGAAAGAACCGGGATCTTCTGCCGGAACGGCTGAGTCGTATCCTGCCGCGCATGATCGCGGAAAACTGGCTGGGGGGTTACATGCACTTGGAAAGGGTGGGCGACGCGCTCGACCGTATCGCCGGCCGGCTCACCCGCGGTGCCAGGTTCATGCGGGCCGTCAACGAAATCGAAGATAATTACAAGGCCCTGGAACGCGACTTTCTCGCATTTTTTCCTGACCTCGTTGCGTTTTGCGCAGATTGGAAACGTCGGGTTGAGAATACGGTTGGAAGGTCGGCTGGGTTTCTCGCCGAAGGCACCAGTGAAGGTTCGAAGGGGAGGTGAAAAGCTAAAGCGGCTGCATGTCTCTTTAAGCGCTCTTAGCGAGATCGATTCCCCGGCGTCGGCCTGCCCCGAAGGACTTCCGTCTCTTCCTGCGTACCACTGATAGGAGAAATGCCTGCAGATCAGGTCCCGATGTACGTCGCCAAGAGTTCCTCGTAGACGTCGTTGGATGCGCTTTCGACGTTTTTCAGAAGCCGATCAAACTGTTTCAGGAGCGTTTCTCCCAGGGGCGTAAGCTGGGAGCCCTGGGGATGCCGGATCAGCAGCGGTTTGCCCAGCCGCTCCTCGGTGGCGCGGATCCGCGCCCAAATCGCCCGGTAGCTCATCTTGAGTTCGTGGGCCGCTGCCTGCAGCGAACCAAGCCGCTGCACGGCCTCGAGGATTCGGTATCTTCCCAGGCCGAACACCACTTTCCCGTTAGGGTCTTCCACCCAGATTTTTGACCGAATGCGAAAGGGCGATGCTCTTCTCGCCATGCGCAGACTCCTTTGTGAAATCTCGATGTATCCCGTCAATCCGTGTCCGTTGCACCCGCACTGCCGCGACTCGGCTGGATAAAGCTGCAAATTTACAAAAACTTACCAGATCGCGCGGTGGCCGTCCATTAAAGATCTCAGGCAGGCGTATTAAAGAAGATTGTACGCTCTGACGGATAAAGCTGATCAGTTCAAAGTTATTCTTCGTTATTTCTGGTAGTGGATGGATATCGCGAACAATTCCATTGACTGAGCGGTACCACATGCCATAACTGGCGCGGAAATACCAACGTAAAGGGTGCTGGAGGCAACCAATGAGACGTCGCACGATGGTAGGTTCATGTTTCCTAATTTTCTTCATTATGTTTCTTGCGGTTATGGTCTACGCCCAACAACCATGCACGGAGTCTTACGGTAAAGGGCCCAACCAGTTCAGCCTGGCCACCGGCAGTCCCGGGGAATTGGGGCTCCTCAAGGCGCTGGGGGAGCAGTTTGCCGGGAAGAACAACAGGACCTTGTGCTGGGTCAAAGCCGGCACCGGCGAGTCCATGCAACTGCTCAAGGACAAGAAGGTGGACATGATCATGGTGCACGCGCCGGCGGCGGAGAAGAAAGCCGTTGCAGACGGCTGGGCGATCAAGCGGGAGTTGATCGGGTCGAACGAGTTTTACATCGTCGGTCGGCCGAATGACCCGGCCGGCATCAAGAAGGCCAAGACGGCCGCCGAGGCCTACGCGCTCATCGCCAAGAGCGAATCCAAATTTTTCTCCCGGGGGGACAACTCCGGGACCCACAAGAAGGAGATGGAGATCTGGGAGAAAGCCGGGATAAAGCCTTCCGGAGACTGGTACATCGTAACCAAGGATTTCATGATGGCCACCCTCAAGAAAGCCGATGCCGAAAAGGGCTACTTCATGACCGACAGCAGCACCTGGGTCAGCGCGAAGAAGGAGATGAAGAACCTGCAGATCCTGTTCAGGGGTGATGTATTCCTGGTGAACACCTACCACACCCTTTGCCAGCCGGCCGGTGCGACTCCCGGCCAGAAATATGCCTCCCGGTTCATCGACTTCGTCAATTCCAAGGAAGGCCAGGCGATCATCCGCACATACGGCAAAGATCTTTACGGGGAAGGCATTTACAACGACGCCGCCTACGCCAAGAAGTACGATCGCTGAAGATAATCCCTTCGTTCAACGGCCCGCCGCTGCCTCCGGGGCGGGCCGGATATTCTTCCCAACCCCCTCTTATCGTTTTCTTGCCAAACAAACCCCGTGCCGAGCTCGCGGTTGCAAGTGCAACGTTAAAAGCACTGACGTGCTTTTAGCTTTTCGGCCGACGGCCGTAAAGCCGGTCCACCCGTTTCACGGTTGGTCGTTGACCTCCTGGTTTTCTTGCATTCGATCCGGATTTATATTAGCGTCAAAAAAATCCTGATTAAAGGACGGGCATTCGTTAGAAATGAAAATGAAGCCGGTTAAAATCGGTCGCAACGACCCTTGCCCTTGCGGCAGCGGGCAGAAATACAAGAAGTGCTGCATGGAGAAGGGTGGCCTGGAGCCGGCCGCCCCCTACGAGGTCTATGCCCGCAAATACGGGATTCGGATAAAGACAGCGAAGGACATCGAGGCGATCCGCCGGGCCGGCCTGCTCGTGGTCGCCACATTGGACCTGGTTGCGCCGCGCATCCGGCCCGGCATCACCACCGACGACATCAACACCTGGGTGCATGAGTTCACGGTGAAGAACGGCGCGGTTCCTGCGCCGCTCAACTACCGCGGTTTTCCCAAGAGCGTCTGTGTCTCGGTCAACGAGGTCATCTGCCACGGCATCCCCGGCAAGCGGGTGCTCCAGGACGGCGATATCGTGAACGTCGACGTGACGTCGATCCTGAACGGGTACTACGGCGACGCCAACAAGACCTTCTTGGTCGGCGAACCCGGACCGGATGCCCGCAAAATAGTAGCCGTGGCCCGGGAGTGCCTGCGCCGGGGCATGGGGATGGTGAAGGCAGGAAACACGGTCGGCGATATCGGCTGGGCCATCCAGGCCTACGCGGAATCCCAGGGATGCTCCGTGGTGCGGGAGTTCGTGGGCCACGGCGTCGGCTTCGACTTCCACGAGCCGCCCCAGGTGCCGCACTTCGGCCAGAAGGGCGCCGGGCTCGAGTTGATCCCGGGCATGGTCTTCACGATCGAGCCCATGATCAACCTGGGCCGCAAGGAACTCCGCATCCTGGAGGACGACTGGACCGCGGTCACCCGCGACGGCTCCCTCTCCGCCCAGTTCGAGCAGACCGTGCTCGTCACTCCAGACGGCTGCGAAAGCCTGACCCCCTGGGAAGATTAATACCTGCCGCATGAAACCAAACCGGACCTTAATCCTCACCCTGATTGCCGTCCTGGCTGTCATCGGCGCGATATGGTGGACCAATCGGGCCGTCACGCCGACGGAAGCGACCTGGGATGAGGTTCTGAGCGAGGCACGCAGCGGAGGCTACCGCATCATTACCGCGAAAGAGCTTGCGGCAGAGTATTCGGAAAATCCGATTGGCCTCCTTTTGGTGGACACCCGCCAGGATTGGGAATACCGCGCCGGGCATATCAAAGGGGCCCTGAACTTTCCGATCGAGCCCACCTGGTGGTCGCGCTGGCACAAGTCGGACGCGTTGGGGGAATTTCTGGGCCCGGATAAAGACCGAAAGATTGTGTTCTACTGAGCGGGCCTATCCTGAGTCCGCAGCGACTCGGCGGCCCGTGTGGCTGTTCAGCTAGGTTACCGGAACATCTTTCGCGACCCCACAGGATTACCCGAATGGGAGGAGATGGGCCTTCCGGTGGAAAGCCATCCGGCGGGGTTAGCCGCAGGGGAGCCGTATCCCGGAGCACCGGTGCCGTTGTACGGCTGGGCCATGTTCGGGACGCTTCTAGGGATCTTTTTCGCCGGCATAGCCCTCAACCTGACCCCCTGCATCTATCCCTTGATTCCCATTACGGTTTCGTATTTCGGAGGCCGCGCGACAGCGGGCGAACCCAGAAAGGGTCGGCTGGCCGTTCATGGGCTGTTTTATCTCTTGGGGTTGGCGGTCACAAACTCGATCTTAGGCGTCATGGCCGCCCTCACCGGAAGCCTCATGGGGGCAGTGATGCAGCATACGGCCGTCCTGATCGGGGTTGCCGCGGTCCTGATCGCTTTCGCCGCCAGCCTGTTCGGCTTATGGGAGCTGCACCTTCCCGGCCGCCTGACCCAGGCGGCAGCCAAATCATACGCCGGTTACTCCGGAAGCCTCTTCATGGGGCTCACCCTCGGGGTGGTGGCCGCACCCTGCATCGGGCCGTTTGTCTTGGGGCTTCTCACCTGGGTGGCCGGGACGGGCAGCCCATGGCTGGGATTTGTTGTTTTCTTCACCCTGAGCATCGGCATCGGGCTTCCGCTCTGCCTGCTGGCGCTGTTCTCGGGGCAACTGCAGCGCCTTCCGCCCTCGGGCGGATGGATGCTCTGGGTCAGAAAGCTCATGGGATGGGTGTTGATCGGGATGGCCGCCTATTTCTTAATGCCGATCCTGGGGGAACCGGCGGCGACCATCTCGCTTTCCGCCGTCTCGCTTGCGGCCGGCATCCATTTGGGCTGGCTCGACCGAAGCAGGGCTGCCTTCGGCGCTTTTCCCTGGATGAAAGCGGTGACCGGTGCGGTATGCTTCGCGCTGGCCGCCTTTATGATCGCGTCATGGCTCGGGCGGGGGCCGGGAGTGGCTTGGACGCCTTACTCGAAAGAGGCACTGGCCGATGCCCGGCTTCAGAAAAAACCGGTTGTCATCGACTTTTATGCGGCTTGGTGCGCCCCGTGCCGGGAACTCGACGAGATCACATTTCATGATGCCGCCGTGGTCGGACAGGCGCAGGCCCGTTTCGTGATGATCAAGGTGGATGTAACTCGAAGCGGCGATGCGGTTCATGAGCAACTCTTGCGGGAGTTCAACGTAAGGGGGGTCCCGACGGTGGTCTTCCTGGATTCCGAGGGAAAAGAAAGATTGGAGCACCGTCTGGTTGATTTTCTGCCGCCGGATCAGTTTCTCGCCCGAATGAGCCGGGTGGTCGGCGACCGATGAAAAAAGGAAGAGGCGTATGCTCAAGGTGAGATTCTTTTTGAATGAACCTAATGGGAAGCCGTGAAAGAACTTCAAGGACATGATGCCCAGGCTGGGCGCAACATATCCCATCGAAATTGAAGTGACCTCCAAACCCATCGCCGAGTATCAGACCGACGACTATTTCGAACTGGACCTGCCGGTGGCCCCGGCCGTCATGGTCGGAGAGGAGATCGTCGTCGAAGGCTCCAATGTCCGGGAAGAAAGAGTCGCAGAGGTCATCCGCAGGCATCTCGGGATGCCTGAACCCGGCCTTAAGCAGAAAGGTTTGCTCAGCCGGCTGTTGAATCGATAGAACACCCTTCCGCAATCAAGATTTTAACCTTGCGCTAAAAGCAGGCCTACGCGAACCCGTGACATGTTTTTTTTCTTGACATGATATGGGCATATGCTCATAATAAAAATGTAACGGAGATTCAAGTGAATGGCAAGACCGAAACGATGCAGACGGATCAATTCCACACCCGGCAGCAGCTACTTCAAGCCCAGGGGAATTCCGTTGGCCTTGTTGGAGGAAGTGATACTGAGTTTTGACGAGTACGAGGCGATCCGGTTGGCCGACCTCGAATCCCAGTACCAGGATCAGGCGGCGGAACAGATGGGGGTTTCCCGCCAGACCTTCGGCCGGATCATCGAATCGGCCCACAGGAAAGTGGCGGAAGCCTTGGTGCAGGGCCGGGCGCTGAAGATTGAGGGAGGCAGCTTTGAGGTGGCTTCCGCGAGAAGGTTCAGGTGCCGCGATTGCCGGCATTTGTGGAAGCCCCCTGACGAAATG
>JBLMXM010000440.1:0-17836 GCA_050257775.1 Hyphomicrobiales bacterium | reverse complement strand
GAGCCGACCCAGCAGACCGTGGACGCCTTGATGAAGCTGGATTTGTCCCCCGGGGTGGATGTCGAAATCAAACTTTAGGACCAGCCGGGCGCCGCCCACCGCGGTCAGCCAAGCCGGTGCGGGCTGGGTGGGACCGCCGGAAAAGTGAGTTGCGACTATGTGCAAAGGACTGATGGGGAAAAAACTGGGGATGACGGGGCTGTTCGCCACCGACGGGCGCCTGACGCCGGTGACGGTCATCCAGGCCGGTCCCTGCGTGGTGACCCAGATCAAGACCCAGGCCACGGATGGCTACAATGCCCTGCAGCTGGGGTTTGAGGAAGCCAAACCCAAGCATGTGACCCAGCCGCTGCAGGGGCACTTCAAAAAGAGCGGGCAAGCCTGCTTCCGCCACGTTCAGGAGTTTGCCGTGGACAACCCCGGCGACTTCAGCGTCGGGCAGAACGTCACGGTGGAAATCTTCACTGTCGGCGAGCGAGTGGATGTCAGCGGCACGACCAAGGGGCGCGGGTTTGCCGGCGTCATCAAGAAGGAGGGCTTCAGCGGCGGCCGCACGACCCATGGGAGCAAATGCCATCGCATCCCGGGCTCCATCGGCTCCAGCGCCTGGCCCTCCCGGGTCATCAAGGGCAAGGGGCTGCCGGGGCACTATGGTGCCGAGCGCCAGACGATGCAGAACATCGAGATCGTCGATATCCGGCCGGAAGAGAACATCCTCCTGGTCAGGGGCGCTGTACCCGGACCGGCCTCGGGGCTGGTGGCCATCCGCAAACCCAAGATCGTCAAGAAGAAATAGCGATGAAGGCGGGATTATGGCTGTCGTAGATGTACACAATATCGAAGGCAAAGCGGTGGCGCAGGTCGAGCTTCCGGACGAGGTTTTCAACGTCCCGGTCAAGGCCCACGTGCTGCACGAGGTCGTGACCATGCAGCTGGCCAACCGGCGCTCGGCCAACCCCAAGGTAAAGCACCGCGGGGATGTCGCCGGCAGCACGCGCAAGCTGTACAAACAGAAAGGCACCGGCCGGGCGCGGCGCGGGGACATCAAATCACCGCTGCTTAGGGGCGGCGGCGTGATTTTCGGCCCGGACGGCCGCAAATACGCCTACCAACTGCCCAAGAAGGTGCGCCAGATGGCTCTCAAGATGGCCCTGAGCAGCAAGCTCCAAGAGAAGGCGCTCGTGGTGCTGGACCGGTTCGATCTGGCCGAGATCAAGACCCGCGCCTTCGTCACGGCGATTGAGGCGCTCAAGCTGAAGAGTGCGCTGATCGTCACCGAGGCGAAGAACGACACCCTGGAGCGATCTTCCCGCAACGTTCCGGCCGTCAAGGTGCTGCGCAGCGAGGGACTGAACGTCTTCGATGTTTTGAAGTACGACACACTCGTGCTGCTGCAGCCCGCCATCAAAACCATCGAGGGGAGGCTGATTTCATGAAGTACTACGACGTCATCATCCGACCCCTGGTCACGGAGAAGACTAACCTCCAGAAGGAAATGTTCAACCAGGTATCCTTCGAGGTGGACCGGCGGGCCAACCGCATCGAGATTAAGCGGGCGGTCGAGGAGGGTTTTAAGGTGCGGGTCGCTTCCGTGCGTACCATGCAGATGAGCGGCAAGACCACTCAGCGCGGACGGATTCAGGGCAAACGGCGCGATTGGAAAAAGGCGATCGTGCGGCTCAGGCCGGGCGAGCGCATCGAGTTCTTTGAAGGCGCTTAATACGCTAAGGAGCAGACGATGGGACTCAAGAAAGTAAAGCCGACCTCTCCGGGTCGCCGGTTCCAAACCTATGCCGATTTTGGTGAGATCACCAAGCGGACTCCGGAAAAAGGCCTGCTGCAGCCGCTCAGCAAGAGCGGCGGCCGCAACTGCTACGGCCGGGTGACGGCCTGGCAGCGCGGCGGCGGTCACAAGCGCCACTACCGAGTGATCGACTTCAAGCGGGACAAGGTCGGGGTTCCGGCCCGCGTCGTGGCCATCGAATACGATCCCAACCGCTCCGCACGCATTGCCCTGCTGCATTACACCGACGGGGACAAGCGTTACATCCTGGCGCCATCGGATCTGAAGGTGAATGATATGGTGGAGGCCGGACCCAATGCGGACATCAAGCCCGGCAACTGCTTGCCGTTGCGCAATATGCCGCTGGGCACCCAGGTGCACAATATCGAGCTGCGCATGGGCAAGGGCGGCCAGATGGTGCGCAGCGCCGGCGGTTACGCCCAGCTCATGGCGAAAGAGGGCAATTACGCCCTGCTCAAGCTGCCGTCCAACGAGGTGCGCAAGGTGCTGCTGGACTGCCGGGCCACCGTGGGCCAGGTGGGCAACGTGCAGCACGAGAACGTGGCGATCGGAAAAGCCGGCCGCAAGCGCTGGTTGGGGAAGCGGTCGCACACCCGCGGGGTCGCCATGAATCCCATCGACCATCCGATGGGCGGCGGCGAAGGCAAGTCCTCAGGCGGCCGGCACCCCTGCAGCCCATGGGGCGTGCCGACCAAGGGGCACAAAACCCGCAAGAAGAAACCGAGCGACCGGTTGATCGTGAAACGGCGGAGGTAGCCGGACGCGCCGCCAGCGCGATGATCCGCAAAGCCAACGAGGGAAAACCCTATGCCAAGGTCGTTGAAGAAAGGTCCTTTCATTGAGGAAAGGCTCCTGAAAAAGGTTCAGGAGTCGCAGGAGAGCCGCAGCAACAAGGTGATCAAGACTTGGTCGCGGCGGTCCACCATTGTGCCGGAGATGGTGGGGCTGACCCTGGCCGTGCACAACGGCCGGAAGTTCATCCCGGTGTTCATCTCCGAGAACATGGTCGGGCACAAGCTGGGGGAATTCTCGCCGACCCGCACGTTCCACGGCCACTCCGGGGATAAGAAAACCAAGGCGGCCTGACCCGGGGCGTCCCGGGCCTAACCCGCCGGAAGAAGGACGACAGAGATGGAGGCTAAAGCCGTTTCAAGATACGCCCGCGTGTCTTCGCTGAAGGTGATGAAGGTGTCGGCCGCGGTACAGGGTAAACCCGTTGAAACCGCCCTGCACATCCTGAAGTTCATGCCTCAGCGGGCGGCGAAGAGACTGGAGAAGATCATCCGTTCCGCCGTCGCCAACGCCGACCAGAAACCGGATCTCGACGTCGACCGGCTGATCGTGCGCACCATCACGGCCGACGACGGCCCGATGCTGAAGCGCTGGGGGACCAAAGCGCGGGGCAGGGGCACGCGGATCCAGAAGCCGACCTGCCACATCACCGTGGTGCTGGCGGAAAAGACGTCGGTTTAGCAAAGGAGGTTTGAGCTTGGGCCAGAAAGTCAACCCGATCGGATTGAGACTGGGCGTCATCAAGACCTGGGAGTCGCGGTGGTTCGGCGGCAAGAACTACGCCAACTACATCTTCGAGGATTTCAAGCTGCGCAAATTCATCAAACAGAAGCTTTACCACGCCGGTGTCTCCCGAATCGAAATCGAACGATCGGCCAAGCGCATCCGGCTGCGCATCTTCACCGCCCGTCCCGGCATCGTCATCGGCAAGAAGGGTGCGGAGATCGCGCAGCTCAAGAAGGAAATCGAAAAGCTCACGGCCCACGAAGTGTTGATCGACATTCAGGAGATCCGCAAACCCGAAATCGACGCCCAGCTGGGGGCGGAAAACGTCGCAACCCAGCTGGAGCGCCGGGTGGCCTTCCGGCGGGCCATGAAGCGCGCGGTGCAGTCCGCGCTGCGCTTCGGCGCCCTGGGTATCAAAGTTATCTGCGCCGGCCGCCTCGGCGGCGCCGAGATCGCCCGGACCGAATGGTACCGGGAGGGGCGTGTGCCGCTGCACACGCTGCGGGCGGACATCGACTACGGCCTGGCCGAGGCGCGCACCACCTATGGGATCGTCGGGGTAAAGGTGACCATTTTCAAGGGGGAGGTCCTCCGCAAGGACCAGGTGCCGGCCGAACAGAGCTAAACCGCAGGAGATCCGACGATGCTCAGTCCTAAAAAGGTTAAATTTCGCAAACAGATGAAAGGCCGCATGCGCGGGGTGGCTCGCCGCGGCAGCTTGCTGAACTTCGGCGAATTCGGGCTGCAGGCGGTCGGCAGCGGCTGGGTCAACGCGCGCGAGATCGAGGCCGCGCGTATCGCCATGACCCGGTATGTCAAACGCGGCGGGCGGATCTGGATTCGCGTCTTCCCCGACAAGCCGTACACCAAGAAGCCGGCGGAAACCCGGATGGGCAAGGGCAAGGGCGCGCCGGAAGGCTGGGTGGCCGTGGTGCGGCCCGGCCGTATCCTTTACGAAATCCAGGGGGTCACGCGGGAGATGGCCGTGGAGGCCTTTCGGCTGGCCGCCCACAAGCTTTCGATCCGGACCAAATTCATTGAGAGGAGCGAATCTCTATGAACGCCCGCGAGATCCGCGAAATGACGGCCGATGAGATGCGCCGCAAGGTGACCGATCTCAAACAGGAGCTGTTCAACCTGCGCTTTCAGCTTGAGATCGGGCAGCTCGAGAACCGGGCCAAGATCCGGCAGACCAAACAGGATATCGCCCGGCTGTTGACGGTCATTCGTGAAGTATCCCTGAACCCGCAAAAAGCGAAGGCATAAGTGGCAGCCATGAAAGAACGAGGAATCAAACGGCAGGTCGTGGGTGTCGTCATCAGCAACAAGATGAACAAGACCGTGATCGTCTCAGTCGAACGCCTGGTCAAGCACCAGATGTACCACAAATATGTCCGGCGTCAGACCAAGTATGCCGCGCACGACGAAACCAACAGCTGTCAGATCGGCGACAAGGTGCAGATCACCGAAGCCCGGCCGCTCAGCCGCAGCAAGCGCTGGCGCGTGAGCAAGATCGTCGAAAAAGCGGTTTAACGCGAAAGGGACGTGACCCATGATCCAGGTAGAAACACGGTTGAAAGCGGCCGACAACTCCGGAGCGAAAGTGCTTTACTGCATCAAGGTGCTGGGGGGCTCCCGCCGGCGTTACGCCACGGTCGGCGACATCATTGTCGTCTCGGTCAAGGAAGCCATCCCAAACGCGAAAGTGAAGAAGGGGGATGTGCTTAAGGCGGTGGTCGTCCGGACCACGAAGGAAGTCCGCCGGCCGGACGGTTCCTACATCCGCTTCGACGAGAATTCGGCGGTCTTGATCAACCAGGCCAAGGAGCCCATCGGGACCCGCATCTTCGGGCCGGTGGCGCGGGAGCTGCGTGCCAAGCGGTTTATGAAAATTATTTCCCTGGCGCCCGAGGTGCTGTAGCAGGCCCGCCCGAGCGCAGCAGTCCGGTGGAGAAACGGCATATGAAGTTCGAAAAAGTAGCCATCAAGAAAGACGACAAAGTCAAGGTCATCACGGGCAAGGACAAGGGCAAGATCGGCAAGGTGCTCAAGGTGCTCCGCAAAAAGGATCGCATCCTCATCGAGAAGGTCAACATCATCAAGCGCCACACCAGGCCGAGCGCCAAGAACCGGCAGGGCGGCATCACGGAGAGTGAAGCCCCGATCCCCTGGTCCAACGTCATGCTGATGTGCAACAAGTGCATGGCCGCCACCCGCGTGGCCAACAAAATCCTGGAGGACGGGAAAAAGATCCGGACCTGTGCCAAATGCGGCGAGACCATCGAGTCCTGATGCAAGCCGCCGGAGGAGCAGCATGTCTCAGTTAAAGAGCCGTTACGAAAAAGAGGTCGTTCCCCAGCTGATCGAAACCTTCAAGTACACGAACAAGATGCAGGTTCCGAAGCTGAAAAAGATCGTCCTCAACATGGGCCTGGGGGAAGCCATCCAGAACATCAAGGTGCTGGAGACGGCGGCCGAGGAGCTCAAGGCCATCGCAGGCCAGCAGCCGGTGATCACCAAGGCCAAGAAGTCCATTGCGGCCTTCAAGCTGCGGGAAGGCATGCCGATCGGCTGCATGGTCACCCTGCGCCGGGGCCGCATGTATGATTTTCTGCAAAAGCTCATCAACGTCGCGCTACCACGCGTGCGGGACTTCCGCGGCGTATCGGGTAAGGCTTTCGACGGTCGCGGAAATTATGCGCTGGGTATTCGGGAGCACATCATCTTTCCTGAGATCGACTATGATAAGATCGACAAGATCAAGGGACTGAACGTGAGCATTGTGACCACCGCCCGGACTGATGAGGAAGGCAAGGAACTGCTGCGACTGCTGGGGATGCCGTTCCGCAATTGATGGGGCCGGAGGGACGGCCGCTGCACGACGGGGCGGCGCATCTAGGCAGGATCTCAAGGAGGATGATTTGGCAAAGAAGTCGCTCAGATTGAAAGCTATGCGGACCCCGAAGTTCAAGGTCCGGACGTACCACCGCTGCCCGATCTGTGGTCGGCCGAGAGCGTATTTGCGGAAGTTCGGCGTCTGCCGCATCTGCTTCCGGAGCATGGCGTCCCAAGGCAAGCTTCCCGGGGTGATCAAGTCCAGTTGGTGATGGGGGCCCCGGAGGACCTCTTCCGAAGACGGTTGAGCCCGACGCGCCGGCGGCCTGCGCACGCCGGCATTCGTGAACACAGGAGAAAACCATGGCAATCACTGATCCAGTAGCCGACATGCTGACCCGCGTCCGCAACGCCGCCAAGGCTAAGTTCAGCAGCGTGGATGTGCCCGGGTCCAAACTGAAGGTCGAGATGGCCCGCATCCTGAAGGACGAGGGATTCATCAAGAATTACAAGTTCCTGAAGGATGGCAAGCAAGGAATCCTGCGCATCTACCTGAAATACGGGCAGGGCCAGCCCAGGACCATTAACAGCATGCAGCGGGTGAGCAAACCCGGCCGGCGCACCTACGTTCAAAGCAAGGACCTCAAGCCGGTCTTGAACGGCATGGGCATTTCGATCCTGTCGACCTCCCGGGGGGTCATGACGGACAAGCAGGCGCGCCGGGAGAACGTCGGCGGCGAGATTTTGTGCATCGTCAGTTGATCCACCGGGATCCGGTGCGATCGACCGAACAGGGGAGCAGGATATGTCACGCGTAGGCAAGAAACCGATTCCGATTCCGGCGAACACAAAGGTCTCATATAAGGACCGGTCGCTGACGATTGAGGGCAAAAAGGGTAAACTGAGCCGGGAGATCCACCCGGCGGTGGACCTGAATATCGCCGATGGGACAGTCAAGGTACTGCTGGCCAAAGAACTCAAGACCGGCCGGGCGCTACAGGGGCTTACCCGCAGTCTGGTGGCCAACATGCTGACCGGGGTGTCGCAAGGATTCGAGCGTGTGCTCGAGATCAATGGCATCGGCTACCGGGCCGAGGTGAAGGGCAAGGTCCTGGTGTTTCACCTGGGCTTTTCAACCCCGAAGGAATTCGCGTTGCCGGAGAGCGTGAGCGCGGCGATCGAGAAAAACACGATCATCAAACTTTCGGGCATCGACAAGGAAGAACTGGGCCGCACGGCCGCCGCCATCCGGCGCCTGAAACCGCCGGAGCCTTACAAGGGCAAGGGGATCAAATACGCCGGGGAGCGGATCCAGAAGAAAGCGGGCAAGACCGGCACGAAGTAACCGGGAAGACGTTTCAAACACAGGAGCTTTAAACGGCCATGGGCGTCAATGCAAAATCAGATCAACGGACGCGGCGCAAGAGCCGCATTCGCAAGAAGGTCATGGGCACCGAGGAGCGGCCGAGGCTGTCCGTTTTCCGCAGCGCACGGCACATTTATGCTCAGATTATCAACGATGCCAGCGGCTGCACACTGGTTGCCGCCAACAGCCTGGAGAAGGCCGTGACGGAAGCCGCGGCCGAAAAGAAGAAGGTCGACAAGGCCGTGATGGTGGGCAAGCTGGTGGCGGAGCGGGCGAAAGCCAAGGGGATCGAAAAGGTCGTGTTCGACCGCAACGGGTTCCTGTACCACGGCCGGGTGAAAGCCGTTTCCGACGGCGCTCGAGAGGCCGGTTTGCAGTTCTAGACATAAGGAGGCAGGCCCTTGTTTAAGCAGGACAGTGACGAGCAATTCATCGACAAAGTCGTCCACATCAATCGCGTCGCCAAGGTGGTCAAAGGCGGCCGTCGTTTCGGGTTCAGCGCCATCGTGGTCGTCGGCGACGGCAAGGGGTCGGTCGGGTTCGGGCTGGGGAAAGCCAGCGAAGTCCCGGAGGCGATCCGCAAAGGGGTGGAGAAGGCCAAGAAGAACATGATCTCCGTGCCCCTGATCCAGGGGACCATCCCGTTCGAAGTGACGGGTCGCTTTGGGGCCGGCCGGGTGATGCTGAGACCGGCAAGCCAAGGCACCGGGCTGATCGCCGGAGGAGCCGTGCGCGCGGTGCTGGAAGCAGTCGGGGTGCAGAACATCCTAACCAAGTGCCTGGGGTCCCACAACCCGCACAACCTGGTCCGGGCGACGGTGGAGGGCTTGCAGCAGTTGGAGAGCCGGGAGCAGGTCGCGCAGCGGCGGGGGATCGGGATGGAGCAGCTGGCTTAGTTTTGCAGGCCGGCGCCGGCGGGGCCGCGCCGCTCAGAAGGACATGGATATGGCTGGAATATTGAGAATCACTCTCGTCAAGAGCATGATCGGAAGGCCGGAAAAACAGCGCCAGGTGCTGCGGGGCATGGGATTGACCCGGCTGAACAAAAGCGTCGAACTCCAGGACACCCCCGCTGTCCGGGGAATGGTCCGCAAGGTGTGCCATTTGGTGAAAGCCGAGGAGAAGGTGGCATGAAGCTGCATGAGCTGAAACCGGCAACGAATTCCCGCAAGGGCATCAAACGCGTGGGGCGCGGCGTGGCCTCGGGCTGGGGCAAGACCGCCGGCCGCGGCAACAAGGGTCACAAGGCCCGCTCGGGGGGCCAGACCAGCCCCGGTTTCGAGGGCGGCCAGATGCCCTTGCAGCGGCGCCTGCCCAAGCGAGGGTTTGCCAACATCTTCCGCAAACGCATCGCCGTCGTCAACATCCGCGACCTGGCCCGCTTTGAAAGCGGCAGCGTCGTCGACCGTGCGGCCCTGATCAAGGCCGGCTTGGTCAAGGGGGACTGGGACGGTATCAAGCTGCTCGCCACCGGCGAGATCGGGCATCCCCTGCATGTCAAGCTGGCCTTCGTCAGCGCGTCGGCCAAGACCAAGATCGAAGCTGCCGGAGGGAAGGTCGAGGTCGCGTCATGATCGGGAGCGGGTTTGCCAACATATTCAAGATCCCGGAGCTGAAGCGCCGCATTCTGTTCAGCCTAGGGCTGCTGATCGTCTACCGGGTGGGCGTGCAGGTGCCGGTCCCCGGGGTGGACAGCGTGGCGCTGGCGTCGATTTTTGCCGCCGCCAAGGGGACGCTACTCGGCTTGGTGGACATGTTCTCGGGCGGTGCGCTGGAGCGCCTGTCGGTGTTCGCGCTCGGCATCATGCCTTACATCAGCTCCTCCATCATCCTGCAGCTGCTGACCGTAGTGGTCCCGCATTTGGAACAGCTGAAGAAGGAGGGCGAGCAAGGCCGCAAGAAGATCACGCAGTACACCCGCTACGGTACAGTGGTCCTGAGCCTCATCCAGGGCTTCGGCATCGCCGTAGGGCTTGAGACGATGACGGCACCCGGCGGCGCGGCGGTGGTGCTGCATCCGGGGTGGGGCTTCCGCCTCCTGACGGTCATAACGCTCACGGCGGGAACGGCCTTCATCATGTGGCTGGGCGAGCAGATCACCGAGCGCGGGATCGGAAACGGCATTTCGTTGATTATATTCACCGGCATCGTCTGTCGCATGCCGGTCGCCATCGGCCGAACATTCCAGCTCCTGTCCACTGGCGAGATCGGCATCTTTATCGTCATCAGCCTGCTCGTGCTGATGGTCGCGGTCGTGGCGGTCATCATCTTCGTGGAGCAGGGTCAGCGCCGGATCCCTGTGCAGTATGCCAAGCGCGTGGTCGGGCGCCGGATGTATGGAGGGCAGAGCACACACCTGCCGCTCAAGATCAACAGTTCGGGCGTGATTCCGCCCATCTTCGCCTCGTCCATCATCATGTTCCCGGCGACCATCGCCAGCTTTATCAAGGTCCCTTGGATGCAGAGCATCGCCGATACCATACGGCCCGGGCATGTCGCCTACGAGCTGCTGTATGTCGGCTTCATTTTTTTCTTCTGCTACTTTTACACCGCGGTGACCTTTAACCCGACGGACGTGGCGGACAACATGAAGAAGGCCGGAGGCTTTATCCCCGGCATTCGGCCCGGCAAGCGCACCTCCGAGTATATCGACAAAGTGCTCTCTCGCATTACGCTGGGGGGCGCGGTGTATGTGTCGGCCGTGTGCGTGCTGCCGTCCATTCTGATCAGCCAGTTCAATGTGCCATTTTATTTTGGTGGCACGGCGCTGCTGATCGTTGTGGGCGTAGCAATCGACACGATCTCTCAAATCGAGAGCCACATGCTGACTCGGCACTATGAGGGGTTCCTCAAGGGCGGCACCGGGCGCGTCAAGGGCCGATACTAGCGGAGGCTCAAGCGGTTTTTTCCCCGAGGCGAGGCGGGAGTGATTCATGCCGAAAGAGGAAGCTATTCGGGTTGAAGGGGTCGTGCTCGAGACCCTGCCCAACGCCATGTTCAAGGTGGTGCTGGAAAACAAACACCAGGTCCTGGCGCATATCTCCGGCAAGATGCGGATGCATTTCATCAAGATCCTGCCCGGGGACAAAGTCACCCTGGAGTTGTCGCCCTACGATCTCACCCGGGGGCGCATTATCTATCGGTCCAAATAACCGCATCGGCCGGCACCGGCTGCGGTCGTGAGCGTGAGTGATCCGCGGCGGTTCCAAAGAGGAGAGACAGCTTACATGAAAGTCAGGGCATCGACGAAAAAGATTTGTCCCAAATGCAAGATCGTGCGGCGTAAAGGGGTCGTTCGCGTGATCTGCGAGAACAAGCGGCACAAACAGAGACAAGGATAAGGAGGGCTTCGACCTTGGCACGCATAGCGGGCGTTGACCTGCCCCGGAACAAGCGGATCGAAATCGGGTTGACCTATATTTACGGGATCGGAAGGTCCACCTCTCGCCAGATCTTGCAACAGCTGGCCATCGACCCGAACATGAAAACCGATGATTTGACGGAATCTCAGATCAACAACATCCGCAAGATCATCGATAGCTCGCACAAGGTGGAAGGGGAACTGCGCACCGAGGTGTCCATGAGCATCAAGCGTCTGATGGACCTGGGCTGCTACCGCGGACTGCGCCATCGCAAATCCCTGCCTGTGCGGGGCCAGCGGACCCACACCAACTCGCGTACGCGCAAGGGGCCGCGTCGCGGCACCGTCAAGAAAAAGACCATTACCAAGAAATAGCCGCAATCGGCACGCGGCCGGCATCTCATGTTTCGTTAACCGACAGGTAAGGGAATTATGGCAACCAAGACCACTCAGGCTAAGAAGAAGGTCAAGCGAAGCGTCGCCAACGGCGTCGTTCACATCCAGTCCACGTTCAACAACACGATTGTGACCATTACCGACAACGTGGGCAACACGGTGGCATGGTCGAGCGCAGGGGTCCTGGGCTTCAAGGGCTCACGGAAGAGTACACCCTTTGCCGCCCAGGTGGCGGCGGAGGATGCCGCCAAAAAAGCCGTCGAGGCCGGGATGAAGAACGTGGAAGTCTTCGTCAAGGGGCCCGGCCCGGGACGGGAGTCCGCGCTGCGAGCCCTGCAGAATACGGGATTCAATGTCACATCCATCAAAGATGTAACCCCCGTACCCCACAACGGCTGCCGGCCTCCCAAGCGCCGGCGCGTGTAGCCCCCGGGTCGGAGGGCAGGTGACACCATCATCAGCAACGTAAGGAAATGATAGGGAGGACGTTTTGGCCAACAATACAGGTTCCGATTGTCGGATCTGCCGACGCGAGAACGTAAAGCTCTTTCTCAAGGGCGATCGCTGCTATTCCGACAAGTGCGCGTTCGACAGGCGTTCATACCCGCCGGGTGAGCACGGCGAGCGGCGCGGCCGCAAGGCATCCGACTACGGCATTCAGCTGCGGGAGAAGCAGAAGATTAAGCGAATCTACGGCCTCTCCGAAAAACAGTTTCATCTCTTTTTTGAACGCGCGGACCGTCAGAAAGGCATCACCGGCACCAACCTGCTGGTCGCCCTGGAACGCCGGCTCGACAACGTGGTGTTTCGTCTGGGATTTGCCAGCTCGCGCACGCAGGCGCGTCAGATGGTCCAGCACAGCCACTTCCTGGTGAACGGCCGGAAGGTGAACATCCCCTCCTTCCAGGTCAAGATCGGGGATGCCGTCGAGGTGCGGGAGCGCAGCAAGAAGATTCAGCTGATCCAAGACTCTCTGGATGCCGTCGTTCGCCGGGGTGTGCCCCAGTGGCTGGACCTTGAAAAGGACAACCTCAAGGGCGTGGTCAAGAGCCTTCCGGTGCGCGAAGACCTGACGATGCCCATGCAGGAGCAGCTCGTCGTCGAACTCTATTCCAAGTAAACGGAACGGCGTGAAAGACTATTCACGGCGTATGTAGCGCCCCAGCGGCGGCCGCTCCGCCAACACCGAGGAAACGAGGAGAACACACCATGCCGTCAGATGCACTCATCTACATGAATTGGCAGCAGATGATAAAGCCTGACAAAGTCCAGGTCACCAGCAACCCAACCTACGGCAAGTTCGTCTGTGAGCCGCTAGAGCGAGGGTTCGGGATCACCATCGGCAACTGTCTGCGTCGGATTGTCCTCTCCTCGCTTTACGGGGCGGCCATCACATCGGTCAAATTCGAAGGGGTGATGCACGAGTTCAGCACGATACCCGGGGTCCGCGAGGATGTCTCGGAAATCATTCTCAATCTGAAGGAAGTCCGCTTCAAGGTGGACGATCCCAAGCCCAAGACGGTGCGGATCGATGTCTCCGGCAACCGGGAGGTTACCGCCGGCGATATCGTCAGCGACGACGGCAAGTGCGCGGTCCTCAACCCCAAGCACCACATCGCCACTCTGTCGGAAAAGGGCGTGCTGAGAATGAGCATGACGGTCAAGGTCGGGAAGGGCTATTCTCTATCGGAGGCCAACAAAGATGAAGATGCCCCTGCCGGGACGATCCCCGTTGACGCCGTATACTCGCCGATCAAGCGGGTCAATTACGTGGTCGGCAATGCCCGAGTGGGTCAGCGCACCGACTACGACAAACTCACCCTGGAGGTCTGGACGGACGGCAGCATCAAGCCGGAAGAAGCCATGGCCTACGGCGCCAAGATACTCAAGGAACAGATGAACATGTTCATCACCTTTGACGAGGGGCACGAACCCGAGGCCAGGCAGAAAGCCGATTTCCGGGACAAGCCGAGATACAACGAAAACCTTCTGCGCAGCGTGGACGAACTGGAGCTGTCGGTTCGCAGCGCCAATTGCCTGAAGAATGCCGATATTCATAAGATCTGGCAGCTGGTGAGCAAATCCGAGGCCGAGATGCTGAAGACCAAGAACTTTGGGCGCAAGTCCCTGAACGAAATCAAGGATGTGTTAGCTGAAATGGGCCTTTCCCTGGGGATGAAGCTGGAGGGTTTTACGCCGCCCCAGGAAGAGACTGAGGAAGGAGAGTAATCGGTTTTATGAGACATCGCAAGGCCGGCCTCAAACTGAGTCGAAAGACGGCGCACCTGAAGTCGCTGTTCCGCAATCTGGTGACCTCGTTGCTGAAATATGATCGCATCCGCACCACCGACACCAAGGCCAAGGAACTGAGGCGCTGGGCGGACCATCTGGTAACCCTGGCCAAACGCGGCGACCTGCATGCCCGTCGACAGGCTCTGGCGCTCGTCCAGGAACCGGCCGTCGTACACAAGCTCTTCGATAAAGCCGCCGAGCGCTTCGGCAAAATTTCCGGCGGATACACGCGGATTACCAAGCTGGGGTTCCGGCCCGGGGATGCGGCGCCGGTGACGCTCGTGGAGTTCATCGACTCGGAGGGGGAAGCCAAAAAGAAGAAGAGCAAGAAGAAAGCGGCCAAGGCTGCCGCCGGCAAGAAAAAAGCCGCTGCCAAGGCTCCTGAAGTAAAGCCAGCCGCCGAAGAAACCCAACCGGCCGGCGCGGAAGAAAAACCGGCCGAGGCCGAGGCCAAACCCAAGCGCGCGCCCCGCAAGAAGGCGGCCGCAGCGAAAGCCCCGGCTAAAAAAGCCACCGCGAAGCCGGCCAAGAAACCCACGGCTAAAAAGAAAAAAGCAGAATAAACGCAAAAGCCCCGGCCATGCGGCCGGGGCTTTTTTTTAGGCAAACTTTTCTCTGATCTTCCCCAATGCTTCCTCAGCGGCTTCCTTGATTTCCGCGGGCGGCTTATCTTCCAGAACGGCATTGATCTTCGGAACGATCTCCGGCCCGCCCAGTTCACCGAAGACGTGGAGAAGGTCGCCCTTGATCGTATCGGAAACAGTCCCTAATCGATTCCACAGGGGCTCGATCACCTGAGCGGCGAGCTCCGGCCGCAGCGCCTGCAATTCCTCCATCGCCACCATGGCCCCCAGGCGCACCGGCCACTGGTCGTGGCAGAGCAGTTCGATCAGTGCCGGAAAGACGGCGCCTCTTTCGGCCATCATTTGCGCCAGCCGTCGGGCGGCCCCTTCCCTCAGCATCATTTCAAGGGAGGTGGGGCTCAAAGACGCCGGGTCGCGCGTCAACATCAAGGCCACCACGTCCTCCAGGTCGATCGAACCCGTCCACCGAAACTGACCGTCCAGGATCAGCGCCGGGACCGATTTGATGCTGTTCTGCTTCGCTTGCTCCGGATACATCGTGGCGTCGATGACGCTGAGGCGGATGAGGCGGCTGGCTGACGCCAAGGGCACGAGCCGACGCACCACCTGGGGACAATAGGTGCACTGCGGGGTGATGTAGAGGTCCAGCGCGGAGGGATAGGCAATCACCTTGAGGCGGTCGCGCAGCGGATCGGACAGCGGCGGGATCGTTCCCGCGAGAGCATCGACAAAGATCCGCACCTCATTACCCTGCGGAATGCCCTGGTAGCGCAGGCCGTCGGGCAGGAGCAGTAGTGGATGCTCTTGCCCTTGACCGGCCTCGCGGGAGATCGAAATCTGGGGTATCAGAATGGCTAGGCTTTCACAGAAGCGTGAAAGCTCCACACTGCTCTCATCGGGGGTTGCCACCAATTTCAGGATCGTGCCATGCGGCACCCCGCGGCCGGCTGCGCGGAACTGCGCCTCTTCTATAGGAGTCATGAGACCTCATGCAGAACAAGCCCATCTCACCGCAAAGCCGCAAAGGCCGCAGAGGTTTCTGCTTCTTCCGTTGCCGGTGAGAGGCCGGCAACGGAGCACCACTGCGCCGCATCGCGGGAAAACTTGGCTATCCCCGCAGGGCGTGCGGGGTTTGGCTTTCCGGCTTTTCAGCGAAAGGCCAGACAACTCAAGTGAAACCTCTGCGTTCTCTGTGTCTTCAGCGCAGCGAGCGGTGGATCTTGAATCGCCCTCAACAGGGGAAGATGAAAAACCGGCAATGAATTCACCGAGCAAGTCTGAACCCAACTTGCCTGATTAGTATCTCAGGTCAGGGCTGAACACAAACCAAAAACAACCACTGCCGCGACCCAGCGTCGCAACCGGGTTGACTCGGTGCAGACTGGGATGATATGGGTGCGGGCTGTGCCGACATCCAAGCTCATCTCGCTTCCCGAGGCCATCGGGCGTTTCGTTCCGGACGGCAGCTCCGTGGCGATGGGACTTTGCCTCGAGGCGCTGATTCCGTTTGCCGCGGGTCACGAAATCATCCGCCAAGGCCGGCGCGGCCTCACCCTCATCGGCCCCATTTCGGATATGCTCTTCGACCAGCTGATCGGGGCCGGGTGCGCCGGCCGTGTGCAGGCGGCCTGGGTGGGGAATGTCATCACCGGCTCCGGCTATAATTTCCGCCGGGCGGTGGAAGGCCGAATCCTGACGGTCGATGACCACTCCAACCTGACGCTGGCGATGGCTCTCAAGGCCGGAGCCCTGGGGGTCCCCTTTCTCCCGGCGCGCACCGCCCTGGGCAGCGATCTGTTCGCCACGAACGCGGGCCTCAAGCCCATGCGCTGCCCCTTCACCAGCAACATACTGGCCGCCGTCTCCGCGATCCAACCCGATATTGCCATCATCCATGTCCAGCGCGCCGACGAGTACGGCAGTGCCCATGTATGGGGCAACCTCGGAGTGATGGGGGACGCCTGCTTGGCCAGCCGGCAGGTGCTCATCACAGCAGAGGAGATCGTCCCTTCTGAACTCATCACGCGTGACCCCAACCGGGTCATCACTCCCGGCTTTAGGGTCAGCGCCGTGGTTCACGCCCCCTGGGGCGGGCATCCATCACCCGTTCCGGGCTATTATAACCGGGACCACCAGGCCTTCATCGATTACCGCAATTCTAGCCTGACTCCCGAGGCCTTCGAGGATTGGCGACGGGGCTGGGTGGACCCAATACGCAGTTCCGCGGGCTATATGAAATTGCTCGGTGAGGAACGCATGGATGCCCTGAAGCTGAAGCATCACCTGTACTCGGAGCCGGTGGATTATGGATACTAAACTCTATACCCCCGCCCAACTGATGGTCTGCGCCGCCGCGCGCGAAATCGCCGACGGCGAGGTTGTGTTCGTCGGCATGCGCCTTCCGCTTCTGGGTTTTCTCTTGGCCAAGGCCACGCATGCCCCTGCTGCAGTTGGTGTTTACGAGCTGGGCGCGATCCGGGATGAGGTGGCTCCCGAGCCGATCATGACCATGGGCGACCTGCCCAACCTGAACCGCGCCCTGTGGTTGGCCGACACCTCCGATATTATGGCTTTGCTGCAGAACGGCTCGGTGGACGTGAGCTTTATCGGCGGGGCGCAGATCGACCGTTTTGGGAATCTCAACACGAGCTACGTCGGCGGCGACGCGCCTGGGCGCACCCGGCTGCCGGGAAGCGGCGGAGCCAGCGACTTGGCCTGCCTGGCCCGGCGCCATATCATCATCATGGCCCATGAACGCCGGCGCTTTGTTCCACGGGTGGACTATATTACTTCGCCGGGCTACGGCGACGGGCCCGGATGGCGGCGAAACGCCGGCCTTGCTCGCGGCGGACCTTCAGCCGTTATTACCACATTAGGGGTCTTTCGGTTCGACGCAACTACCTGCGAGATGGTCCTGTCTTCCCTCCACCCCGGCGTCACGGTCGACGAGGTACAGACCCAAACCGGCTGGCCGCTCATCGTCTCGCCCGCACTGGATCAGACGCCGCCGCCTGCTTCTCGTGAACTCACTACGATTGCGCGCTTTGATCCTCATGGATACTGGGCTGGAGCTGAAACCTGACGCAGTCGACTCTCGGTTCGAAACGCCCCAAACAGCCTACTTTTTACTTGACAAAGAATCGCTCAGCTGTTTTATAGCTATTAAACATTCTTTGGCAAATGAACGGGGTTTATTAAATTGTCGGACAAAGAAGGAGGCAGCGATGCAAGCAAGAAAGGCGTTGATCTTCGCATTGGCAGGACTCGTTTTTCTATCACTATCGGCCGGGCCGGTTCTTGCCCAGCAGAAATCTCCGCTGGATGCCTGGAAGCCCAAGTTCGATCCTTCCGGCGCCAAGTACAAGCTGGTCGTATCCAACGTGTCATCGCCGGCCATCAAGGGAGTTTATGCCGGCTTCGCCATTCGGGATGAGCTCTGGAAGCGCACCAATGGCCAGCTCTATTTCGAATACAAGCCCTTCTCGATGCTGGGCGGTGAAGTGGAGGTGCTCAATCAACTGAAGATGGGCGCTATACAGGGCATGGCGGTCAGCTCGGTGGCCTCCACCAACCTCGGCCCCCGTTTCGGCTTGGTCAACCTCCCGTTCCTGGTGGACACCTTCGAGAACTTGGATAAGTTTGTAGGCAACAAAAAGCTCTACGATCATTTTCTGAACGCC
>JBLMXM010000439.1:0-5127 GCA_050257775.1 Hyphomicrobiales bacterium | reverse complement strand
GGTGAAAGCTGAAAGCAAAAAGGGCCGGTGCAGGATTGGGCCGCAGGCGGCGATAACCGCCTTTCTGCTTTTGCTTCTTCTATCCGGCTGCGGCGGGCAGGCCCGGGATCGGCACGAGCCGGTTCCGCCCAGGCCCCGGTTGGCCCTGCCGCAGCTGCGCTATACCATCCAGGCTGGCGCGTTCAAGAACATCGACAACGCCGTACGCCTCACTGAAAAGCTGCTGGCCCGCAAGCTGGTGGCCTATCACTTTATCGACGAATCCGGTTTCTACAAGGTGCGCATCGGGAACTTCCCATCGCGGGAGGAGGCGGTCGCGAAGGCGGAGGGGTTGAAATCCGCCCGGGTCATCGAGGAGTACTTCATCATCGCGCCGGGGGACTACGCAGCCGCCCGCCAGGAAGGTACCACCGCAGGCCAGCTTCGCAGGGAGATCGTCCGCACCGCCGAGCGATTCATCGGGGTGCCTTACAAGTGGGGCGGAGAGTCGACAGTGGCCGGATTCGACTGCAGCGGGCTCACCATGGTGGTCTATCAGCTCAACGGCCTGGAACTCCCCCGGACCTCGGCGGATCAGTGGGCCGCCGGAACGCCCGTCAACGAGCGAGATCTGTCTCAGGGGGATCTCGTTTTCTTCGCTACGCGCGGCGGAAACAAAGTCTCCCACGTCGGCATCTACCTGGGCGGCGACAACTTTCTGCACGCCCCGGGCCGGGGGAACACTATCCAGGTGGCCTCTCTGTCCAGCGACTACTTCCGGGCGCGGTACCTCGGCGCCCGATCCTACCTGTGAGACGAGACACGCACAACCTAAACCGATCAGTTGTGAAGCTGACCCGGCGGGTAATGCGATAGCTGCATCAACGAGGATTCTATCACACCAGCGGACAGCCAAGACTCTACTCGCATCGGACAAACGGCTGTCGCAAGGGTCGATCCCGGTATTCGGCTGTGCGATAGTTGCTTATTTGCCCGGTTCTGACCATTCACGTGCGTACCAGGTTCCCCCGGGCCCGCCATAGCCGGCGGCTTCCCCCCAGATGAGATGCGTTCGGCCCTCGGCATCCACGGCGATCCCGAAATAGTCTCCATAAGGGAATGCATATCCGGCGGCAGTTTTGTAAGGTGCCCCCCCGAAAAGATCCGATACTCTCACCGAATCGCTCCAGGTTTTGCCGCCGTCGGTCGTCCGGCGGTACCAGGTGTTCCAGTCGGTCGTGCTTCCGTTGCGGTCGTCTTGCCAGGCCAGTCGGAAATCCCCGGCGTTGGATCCGGCAACAAGGGCCGGGAACGCGTTGTTGACTGAGGGCAAACCGTTCGAGATTTCGGCTCGAACGCTCCAGGTAACACCATCGGTTGACGTGCGCACCCACATGCGCTGCGGCGCGCCGGCCACGTCGCCGGCATTGTAGGCAAGCATGATGGTTCCGGCTGCGTCGACCTCCAGGACCGCCGAGGGACCGAAGAACCCCAGGTAGCAGCCCGGCGACCAGTCGCAATGAGGAGCCTCTCGCGAAGTATCCACTCGCGTGGTCGTCCACGTCACACCGCCGGAGCTTGACTTCAGGACATTGATGTGGGCGTCGCCGGTGTAGTCCTGGCTGTAATCGATTGCGGCAAAGTAGACGCGGCCGTCAGGCGCCACAGCACCTCCGGTGTGGAACCAGTAACGCTTGTCATGACTGGTCCGGACCGGCAGGGAAAATCTTGCCCCAAAATCATGGGAGGCCACGGCGTATGAATCGCTTGCATTGAAGGCGATGTAAACGTCTCTTCCGTCGGCTGAAATCGCCAAAATCGGCTTGTCGGACCAGTTGGGCTTAGTCGATTTGGTCGTTACGGCAATGGGAGTGGTCCAGGTATGGCCCTGATCGGCGGATTTGATGAATTTCACCCCCGGCACATAATCGTTCAACCAGGCGGCATAGATGGTACCGGTGCCGTCCACCTTGATCTGAGGATCGTTGTGGGATTTGCGGAACGGTGTCAGAAACTGGTCGGCTTGCCAGCTCGCTCCGCCATCGACCGAGCGGCGGAAAATGATGTACGGCCCGGCGCAACGCTTGCACGGTTCAGGGCCGTCGTAACGAGTGGTCAGCTGGTAAACGGAACCGGTCGCTCGGTTGATGGCGATGGCGGGCTCCCAATCGTTGGAAGGCCCCCACAGGCGCTCAGGCTCAAAGCCATGGTTAGACTGGGAATCCGCCGGCGCGGCTTGAACGGTAACCGGCTCGGCAGGGAGTGCGGCAACCGGAGGCGGTCCCGGTTCACCCGATAGACTCGACCCATCCTGCAGAATAGAACACCCGTAGACCACCCCTCCTCCACATACCACAAAAACAGCTACCAGAATTTCCGCTCGTAGACGGCGGCTTGTCTTGGAGGGAATCATTGCGGCTATCCCCCTGGCGTCTGTAACTTTCGGTGACAGGATCGTTGGACTCTTTATCGATAATGCTCAGCGGCTGCGCTCATTCGCGTCCGGTCCCTCAGGTGGTGGGTGGTCCCCGCGATCTTTGCCCACCAGCCATGCCTCGGCGTCTGCTACTGACGAAAACACCATTACAGGCAGGCCACGGTTGACCGCCACGGTTTCGGCAAACTTCATCAGATCGCCTGCAGCGTTTACATCGACGTAGGCAATCGCCTCGAAGCATCCTCGACCGCGATGGCTCCCCTCTGATGCAACCTGAAACACGTCCATGGTACCAAGGCGGGGCCCCTCCAGGCGCTCTTCAATCAGCACCCGAGAACAGCGCCGGGCGGTGCACTCGCGCCGGATTTCATCGAGATAGCGCGCTACGTTCTCCTGGGTGTTCACCCCGGTGACAATGGCGTGAAGATACGCAGTCTTTTGGGTGATCGTCAGCTTGTACGACATAGGCACCTCTAAGGCACCCGACCATGAATCAAACGGATCCAGTCTTCGGTTGCATCCGTTGCGGCCCCCCGCGAGTCATCGCGATCATCCCCGCTCCGGGAGTATTTTGACCACCGTGCGCTCGAAAACCCTTCCGCCCGGCAGCTTGTGCACCGAGCGCGCGGTCTTCAGGCGACCCTCGGCGAACAGCTGGATGCACTCCGGGTAGAGCTGCCACTCCTGCTCCAAGCCCCGTTTACGGATCGAGTCAACCGTATCATCCTCGCCGATGGGAAAGGCGCGTTGCCCGATGATCGGCCCCGAATCCTCGCCATAGTCCACGAAGTGGACGGTGCACCCGCCGACCTTGCATCCGTAGCGGAACGTGTCGCCGTATCCGTCGGTTCCGGGGAAGGCCGGCAGCAGAGCCGGATGGATGTTCATGATGCGGGGGTGCGTCCGATCCGTGTTCACCCGGTCGATGAAATACGGCGTCAAGTTGCGCATGAAGCCGGCCAGCACCAGAAGATCGAAGGCATAGGGCTGAATCGCTTGCAGCAAGAGACTCTCGGCCACAGCCCGGCTGGCGAGAAACGCATTTATCGTCTCGGGGTCGGCGTCCCGGGGAAAGAGGGTCTGCTTGGCGCGCACCTGATCCAGCTGGAAATCCTTCGGAAGGTCTCTGCCGGCGGGGTTTTCTTTAAACGACCGGATAGCCGCCCGGTAGTCGACAACGAAGGTAGGAATCCCGTTGGATTGAGCCCTCTGCAGACCGGCTGCCTGGGGGTTGTCCGTGCCGACGAAAACCACGTCGGCAGCAATCGTATTCTTGCGACTGGCATCGATGATCGCCTGCAGGTTGGTGCCGCCGCCCGAAATCAATGCGCCTACACGAATTTTGGCTGTCATGCACGCTTCTCCTCTGCGCTGATTCTTTCAAGCCAGCACGGTTGACATCACCTATCTTTGCCTCTATTATCACGCACTAATCTTTTTTCAAGAAAGGAATTGAACAAAATGGCGGATGGAATTATCGAGATCGAGGACGGGAACTTCGAGACAGAGGTCCTGAAGGCTGACAAACCCGTGCTGGTCGACTTTTGGGCCCCCTGGTGCGGTCCGTGCAAGGCCATCGCTCCGCTCGTGGAGGATCTATCCAAGAGCTTCAGTGGGAAAATCAAGTTTGCAAAGTGCAACGTGGACAACAACCCCGTCACTCCGGGAAAGTACGGGATTAAGGCCATCCCGACTCTGATCTTCTTCAAGGCCGGCGGAGTCGTCAATCAGATCACCGGAATGGTGGCCAAGGCCAAGCTCGAAGAAGCCCTGAACAAGCTGCTTTAACCGATCCCGCAGTAAGCAGATCGCGCAACTGTCGACCGGCGCCAAGCCGCGCCGTTTCATGCCGGAAAGATCAGAAGCCGGATTCCCGATGCCCCGCCCGCGCTGACGACGATCAGGCTTTTTTCGGGATGGCTCCGATACCCATGACCCGCGTGACCCACATGCTCTGGATGATAGCTCGCAACCTGGCATTCGGCGGAATGCTCGCGGTCCTCGTGTGCGGGTGCAGCACCATCACCGAAACCGCCGCGGACATCAAGAAGACCGTGGTCGGATTCTTCGGCGGCTTGGACGAGAACGCCACGGCCGAAGAACTGGCCATAAAAGGCATGGAGACATTCGATGACGGCGATTACAAGAAGTCCATAGAATGCTTCCAGAAGCTGAAGGACATCTACCCGTTTTCCCGGTACGCTATACTGGCCGAGCTTAAGTTGGGCGACGCCCATTATCAACTCGAGCAGTACGAAGATGCGGTCTTCGCCTACGAGGAGTTCGAAAAGCTGCACCCCCGCAACGAGGCGATCCCCTATGTAATTTACCAGATCGGGCGCTGTTATTTCGACCGCATCTCGACCCCCGACCGCGACCAAACAGCGGCCCGTAAGGCCGCACAGACGTTCCAGCGGCTTCAACAACAGTTTCCGAATGACCCTTATTCCCGCAGCGCGGCCGAGCACTTGATCGGCTGTTACAAGAGCTTATCCGGACATGAATTCGGAGTCGGGCAATTCTATTTCAAGAGCCATCATTACAAGGCCGCCCTCGCCCGCTTCCGCGTGGTGGTCTCGGACTTTCCCGATGTCGGCTACCATCAGCCGGCACTGGACTACATCAAGAGGTGCGAAAAACTAATCGCGGAGGAAAAGACCGAACTGAAAGACGCCGTAGACGCGCCGCCTGATCTGGGCCCATTGAGTCCG
>JBLMXM010000438.1:0-3482 GCA_050257775.1 Hyphomicrobiales bacterium | reverse complement strand
GACCGCAATTAGGAAATCTGGAAATGAAACCATTTCGAAATCTATCGGGGACCTATTCTGTCATTCGGCACAATAATATTAAGAGGTTACGCTTAATGGGGTAGCCTCTTTTTATTTTGTCCGGGAACGGGTTGTAGGCTGCCGTACTTCCTTTCGAACTGATCCAAGAGGATCGCAAGATTTCTATAGCTTGGATCATTCCGTTTGACAGCTCACCGCAGTGACTGTTAGGAACGGTTTGGGCAGAAGATCAGTGTCAACTTACGATCAGCTGTCGGGTGTGGCCGACCCGCAGACAACTTTTATGGCAGCACCAATCCGGCACAGCGAAGACTATCTACTGAAGGACCTGCTGTCCGACGTTCAAGCCGGAAAGCAACTTGAAATTGAAAACGTTTGCTTCCTGCTGGGGTTGAGCGACCGGCGGCTAATCGACCAGGTCTTCAGGGCCGCCCGCCGCGTGCGAAGAGACCACTTCGGGGATCGCGTCTTTCTCTACGGGTTTGTCTACTTTTCAACGTTTTGCCGCAACGACTGCACGTTCTGCCGGTACCGCAAGTCCAACCAGGCCTTTCCGCGCTTGCGCAAGCCCATGGACAACATCCGCACCGCCGCCATGAGGCTGGCCGAAGCGGGAGTCCATCTCATCGACCTCACCACAGGCGAGGACTCGCGGCTTTGGGAGTCCGGTTCGGAGGCCGGCGGATTCCTGGTTGAGAGCGCCCGCGTCGTCAAGGCGGCCACCGGTCTTCCGGTCATGGTTTCGCCGGGCGTGGTGCCGGCCGACGTTCTGGGCCGGCTGGTGGAAGCAGGTGCCGACTGGTACGCCTGTTACCAGGAGACTCACACCCGGTCCCTTTTCGCCAAGCTGCGGCCCGGGCAAAGCTTCGAGAAGCGCTGGCAGGTCAAGCTGTCCGCCCGGGAGAAAGGGTTTCTCGTTGAAGAGGGGATTCTTAGCGGGATCGGCGAAAGCGTGCAGGATATCGCCGCCTCGCTTGCCATGATGCGGGTTCTGGACGCCGATCAGCTTCGCGTCATGACGTTTGTTCCCCAGGAGGGCACGCCGATGGCATCGGTTCCGGCACCGGATCCGCTGAAGGAGCTTTTGATCATTGCCATGCTGCGCCTGACCTTTCCGGACCGGCTGATTCCGGCCTCGCTGGACGTCGAGGGGTTGGCCGGATTGCAGAGCCGCATCGATGCGGGCGCCAATGTGGTCACCTCTCTCATCGCGCCCGGCTCCGAGATGACGGGGGTCGCCAGCCTCACCCGGGACATCGAAAACTTTCAACGGATGCCCTCCGCCCTGAAGCCGGTGCTGACGCGCTGCGGGTTGAAGCCGGCCGATCGGGAAGCCTACTCCGGCTGGCTGCAGCAACGTCAACAGTTCAAGAATGCCTCCAGGATCAAGGGCTAAGCCGTCCATGCACCTCATCTACAGCCTATGAAGGCACAAAATACTGTCTCCACGGTATTTTATTCCTCCCCCGACCTTGCCATTGAATTCGGAGAATACCCCTTGGCCAAGGAGGATACCAATGCTCTGGACGTGGATCCTAGTCGCAGCGTGGATGGGGTCGATGCTGGCCATCCTGGTGCTTGTGTTGGGGATCCTATTCTCGGGAAGAAACCTGACCCGATGTTGAGTGACTGCGCCTTTCCAGGCCCTACCCACCCACCGAGGGAATGCCGACCCATGCAGGTCATCGACATCCAGAATTCGCTTGATGAGATTTTTTTCGGACCCCCGGTTCCCCGGCTCAAGCTCAGCCTCAGGAAAGTGGGCGAGATCATCACCTGGGCCACGGCCAAGGAAGCGGGTATGCCCGGTGCCCTCAGGCCGTTATGCGGCAGACGCCCCAACCGAAAACCGTGCAACGGCGTGCTGCAGGTCGGCTTGATCCCCGGCACGGCGCAAATCCACTGGATGTGCCCGGAGTGCAGGGATGAGGGAGTCGTGACGGGGTGGGAAGGCGAGGTCTGGGATATGACGGATGCCTGACCGGAATCTATGACCCTGCTGAGTTGCGGCTCAAGGTTCGTGAGCCCGGGAATTCGATTCCCGGGCTCGGCTTTTTAGCGGGATCTTTTTTTTTCGCGTAGAAGTTGAACGCGCAATTTGCACAAGCATCCCCTGATAGCGTTCTCTTTGCCATGCGCTGCATCGTCCGATCCGGGTTTGCGTCAATTTCCAATTCTAATCGCGACCAGCGTCGCATCATCTTTTTGGGGGGCCCCGCTTTGGAAGGATTCCTGGGCCCGCAGTATGGCATCCAGAATTTCGGCTGCGCTGCGATGATGATTTAGCCGTATGGCGTCATAAACCCGCCCTTTGCCGAACATTTCTCCCCGCACGTTGGAGGCCTCCCAGACGCCGTCGGTCCCGAGCAGGATGACCTGTCCCGCCGAAAGGCCGGTTCGGCTTTGCTCACTGAAGTTGAAATTTTCATCAACACCGAGAGCCATCCCCGGTCCGCCGATCTCTTCAAACGAGTCGGCGCGGGGATCATAAACAAGGGCGGGGTCGTGTCCGGCCCGCACCCAGGCGAATTCTTTTCGGGCGGTGTCGATCACCAGGAAAAACAGGGTCACGAATTCACCGGAGCGAGCGACATCCTGCGCGAGCTGGCGGTTCACGTCGGCGATGATCTGCGCAGCGCTGCCCGCATGCGAGGCGCGCTGTCGCAAGGATGACCGCACCGTTGCCATCAGCAGCGCTGAGGGAATTCCATGTCCCGAGACATCGCCGATGGCCACGCCCAACTTCTGGGCATCACCGCCGACCCCGGGGATGAAGTCAAAATAATCACCGCCGGTTTCGTCACAGTACACGCTCCTGCCGGCCACCTCGAATCCTTCAGACTTCATCGTTTCCTTTGGGAACAGATTCTGCTGGATTTCCTGCGCCAAGGCGAGGGACTGCTTCATCCGTTCGCGCTCAATCAGGCCTTCGGTCATGGCGTTGATCACATCCCCCGTATACCCGATTTCATCATTGGATGTTACCCGCACCTTAACTGCAAACAGGCCGTTCTGGACCTTGCGCAGCACCTGCGTGATCTCCTCCAAGGGTTTCGTCAGATTGCTGCTCACCAGGAAGGTCAACCAGATGCCGACCCCTATGAATACGAGCACATGAACGACAAGATCCATTTGAAACGATTTCAGCATTTTTAGCAGGGCTTCATCGCCAAGCGGTCCCGCATAAACGCTCTGCAAGATTGAGACCAGGGGGATGACGTTGCAGGCAAGGAGAAATGCAATGAGCCGCGTGCGGATGCGAATGCGCAATGTGCGGGGGATCATGGACAGGCCGCCCTGGGGGAAGAAGTAAGGGATCACCCGGCGCTGCAGGTGAAATTCCATTACAAAGAACGCCACGGTTATCGTAATCAGGCCCGTGTAAAGGCTTCTCAAGAAAGCCCCCCAGGTCACTGCCGGTGCGGCGCCGTGAGCCCAGAATGCCGTAGAGTAGATCGCAG
>JBLMXM010000437.1:0-4713 GCA_050257775.1 Hyphomicrobiales bacterium | reverse complement strand
TTACCTGTTGGTGTTCTGGGTGACCTCAGCCGGCTCGACCGACAAAGCAATCCGCTCCTGACCACGGATGACGACAACCGGAAGAGCCTTGCCGATCGGCCATTCGGCGAGGACACGATGGATGTCGTCCACGCTGGCTGCAACGTGGCCATTGACCAGCACGATCAGGTCTCCTTCTTTGATTCCTACCCTGCCGGCCGGGCCTGAGCGGTCGACCGAGGTCACTTCGACCCCGTAGTCGCTGGAAAGGTGATGGAATCTGATCAGGCGACGATCGAGCTGCCGCTGCTGCGCGGCGAGGCCGAGAAAGCCGCGCCGGACCCGGCCGTGGGTCAGGAGCTGCGAGGCGACCCAGCGGGCGGTGTCGGCTGGAATGGCGAAGCCGATCCCCTGCGCCATCACGATGATGGCGGTATTCACCCCGACCACCCTGCCTCGCGAATCGACCAGCGGGCCGCCGGAATTTCCCGGGTTGAGCGGTGCGGTGTGCTGGATGATATTTTCGATCAGTCGGCCCTGCTGGCTGCGCAACGCCCTGCCGAGTGCGCTCACGACACCGGTGGAGACCGTTGATTGGAAACCGAACGGGTTACCAATGGCAATTACGAGCTGCCCCGCCTTCAACGCAGCGGAATTCCCCAGGGTGGCATAAGGAAGACCCGAGGCATTGGCGCGAAGCACCGCCAGGTCCGTGGCGGGATCTGCACCGACCGATGTCGCTTCGAAGCTCCCGCCGTCTTGGAGCGTGACCGAAATCGCTTCCGCCTCTTGGACGACATGATCGTTGGTGAGGATATAGCCGTCGGGGGCGATGATCACCCCAGAACCCGCCCCCTGCTGCTTGGAGGCATGGGCATTGGCCGACTTCCTCACGGCGATGCCGACGACCGCAGGACCGACCGCTTCAACCACCGTGATGACCGCCCGGGAGTATGCATCGAGCAGTTCGACCTCGGAAGCGACTTCTGACTTGACCCGGCAGCTGCCGTCAAGAGAAGTCCCGATGTTCTCACCTGAAATGCACTGTAATGCCTTTCGGTATCCTTCATCCATGCCGTTCGTCTCCCTTTCCGCAACTCGACGACAGCCTCCATGGCGACTCCGAGGGCGACCATCTCGTCAACCCCCTCGCGAGTGAATGATGCCCGGCATGAACAGGCTTCTTCTGTTGCATGCTGGCCGGTCCCACCTGAATTCTAAACACGCCTAACGTGAACCTCGGCACGCTCGAATCACCTGATGTGCCAATCCGTAGGAAATATTAACCATGGAGAAAAATATAGGCAACCCGCATGCCGAAGGAGTGCGACTACTTGGTTGCACAACCTAACAGAGAAGGTCCATCGAGCACGCTTAATTAGCGTGTTCAACCCCGCGTCCAACGATGGGCATAACTTACGAGACGTCGCTCAGGAGGAAGTCGATGGACGTTTCGAGCAGAAAAGGAGTGCGGCAAAGGAGAGTTGGCCGCAGGCGCTGGGTATTCATAATTTGAGAGATTACCACCCTGGCTGTATTTAGTATATCAATAGAGGATAGCTTTGGGGGAGATCGCCGAATAAAAATTGGCGTGGCCTGGTTATTTGTCGGATGAAAGCACAGGCATAGCAGCACTCTGTGAATATTCTCTTAGCCCGATTGAAATCTGCAGCTTTTGCCGCACTGTTTCTTTACCGGCGTGGCAGTCATTAACAACTAAATAGCGGAATTCAATTCTTGTTGGATATACCCCAAAGGCGCCATATATCCGAGCCTGCTCCCATCGAAGGGCAGATCCACACCTTTTTGATGAGCGCTCTGTTCAGGATTGGCTGAACAAAACCATCAAAGTTTCAATAAGCCCCTGAGGTTGGATTCATCGCCGAAGTCCATTCGCCAGACTTTGTCGGTTATGGGGTGCAGCTTTAATAATTGGTATCACTTCGAAAAAATATGCTGGCACAATTGCACTGTCGGTATCAATGCTTGCCGCTTTTTAATTGATTCGGCTAATCGCCCTATTGATTAGCGTCGGGTCTATACTAAGCTACCTGATGTCCAGCAGAGAGATGCTTCTTTATGCTTATTTATTAGAGGGAAGTCTACATGCCAAACGTATCTCTGAGAAACGCTCCGGATTGCACTGAGTGGACATTCCCAGGAACAGCTGGAAATGGGCATGACGGCCATTTTTCATCCTGTTGACAGCCGATGGCAATGGTGTTAAAAATTCAAATGTGGTTTAGGACATTTAGATGTTCCCGTATCTGGGGGCAGACTGGTGGCCGGACCGCAATCATACCTTTGAGCAACCACTGCCCCTCAAAAGTAGATTCTTACCCATTCCATCCTTGGGCAACTGACGCCCCCCAAAAGCAGGTTCTTACTTATTAGGAAATAGAAGGTCAGCTGCCTCTCTCGCTAGGGGACAACGATCCGGTGCTCTTCGTAGAGCCCAAGGTTCAATACAGCAACCCAGGGCCGGTTCCGAAAGATAAATATCTGGTGCCTTGGGGATAGGCCGAGGTAAGGCGAGGACTTTTTAGTTATTCTGATACCCTATTGCGTGATGCTTCCCGATATGCAGTCGGCAGCCTGCCATGGGAAGAAAGATCATAACAGCGGCGCGAGAGGTCGCGGGCTGAGCCGAGCGTCAGCTGCGCGATAGCCTTTTCAAGGCCTCCTCGGCACTCAGCGCTTAATAAGGGGTAATAAGTTGTTGCTACCTGCTTATTGGAACTTGGACGTAGGTCTCTACATTCACAATTCAGAGATCGATGAATTGATGAGCTGAATCTTATTGAATTTGCATAGCAGCCCAATGACGAACGACTACTTATCGCCAATCGGTTTTTAACTCAATTGGGTAAAAAGGAGGTTCGATGTGGCTGTAAACGTGACGATGCCCAAATGGGGTCTGACGATGAAGGAAGGTAAAGTCAGCCGATGGCTTAAAGCCGAAGGCGATGCCATCCGAAAAGGAGAGCCCCTCTTCGAAGTGGAAACTGAAAAGATCACCAATGTCGTAGAAGCAACATTCGACGGCGTGTTGTTTCAAATTGTGGTACCGGCCGGCACGGTGATACCCGTCGGTGCTGTTGTGGCGGTCATTGCTGAACCGGGGGAAAAACCAACCCGCGTTGAAGGCATTCAGATGGGCGAGATCCGCGAAGGTCTCTCACTCACCGGGACAAGATCCGCGCCGCAGGAGTTGGAAGCTCCCTCGGAAAAAAGATTTGTTCCGGCATCACCGGCAGCCCGCCATCTGGCAAAGGAGCTCGGCGTCGATCTGGCACGGGTGAGCGGAAGCGGGCCGGAGGGACGCATCACCGAGGCCGACGTGCAGCGTTTTCACGACGAAGGGCCGCCGACGCCGAAAATTACTCCTCTTGCAAAGGAGATGGCCCGCCAGGCCGGGTTGGACATTTCCACTATTCAGGGCACGGGAGAAGAAGGCAAGATCACCAAAGAAGATGTGCAGAGGTTATTGGCGGCGTCAAAACACCCGCCAGAGGCGACTCCCTTAGTCACATCTATTCCTTTTTCCGGCATGCGCAAGGCCATTGGCCAAAATATGCATGCCAGCCTGCACAACACGGCTCAACTGACTGCTTTTGTCGAGGTGGATGTTACAGAAATGGTTCGATTCCGCGATATGGTTCGCGACGCTTACCGGTCTGATGAGTCTGTGAAAGTTTCGTATAATGACATCATTTTGCTGGCAGCCTCTCGTGCCCTGAGGCGCCATCCGATTATGAACTCTACTTTGGTGGGCGAAGAGATTCTTTTGCACGAGATGGTAAACCTGGGCATTGCGGTAGCGCTGGCTGAGGGCCTCATCGTTCCTGTGCTGCACAACGCCGACCGAATGGGGCTGCTCGAAATTGCCCGAGCCGTTCGGGAGTTGGCCCGCAAGGCCCGTGAGGGCACCCTCAGGGTGGATGAGGTCACCGGCGGAACCTTTACCATCACCAACATGAGCATGTTCCAGGTAGATGGCGTCACCCCTATCCTTCGGCCGCCGGAAACTGGAATTTTGGGGGTGGGCCGCATCAAGAAAAAACCGGCGGTATTTCAGGATCAGATCACGATCCGTTCCATGATGTTTTTAAGTTTAACCTTCGATCACCAGGTTGTGGATGGAGCTCCGGCCAACCAGTTTCTGGGGACCATGGCGGCTTATCTGGAAAATCCATATTTGATCATGAGTTGATCGGAAGCGAATTGACGAGGCCATGGGCTCAAAGCTGAAAGCTCAAAGCAACTGCCGTCTGTCATTTTTTTGCGTCATGCGCCTCGCAGCTGCAAGCCGAAAACTGTAAAGAGAACACTAAACGCAAAGCACCAAGCCGTGGAAGGACAAAACCATGTACGATGTAGTGGTAATCGGTGGAGGCCCCGGCGGCTATGCGGCCGCAATTCGTGCCGCCCAGTTGGGCGGAAAAGTAGCTCTTGTGGAAGCCGCTGATATCGGCGGAACATGTGTCAACCACGGGTGTATCCCGACCAAGGTCTGGCAACGCAGCGCAGCCTTGCTTCATGCCATTCGTCTCGGCGACCAGTTCGGTATCAAGGCGGAAGTCACCCAGCTGAATTTGAGTGCTATTGTGGAACGCAAGAACGGAGTTGCCGGAGACATTCGTATGGGGATGGAAGGCCTGCTCGGCAATAACGGGATCGAAGTGATACGTGGCCGGGGACTTCTGAAGAGCCACCGGGAAATCGATGTCGAGG
>JBLMXM010000436.1:0-20674 GCA_050257775.1 Hyphomicrobiales bacterium | reverse complement strand
GACCGGGAACCGTTCGTGGTGGCCGACATCCCCGGCTTGATTGCCGGCGCACATGCCGGCACGGGGCTGGGGATCCGCTTCCTGCGCCATATCGAGCGCACCCGCATGCTGGTGCACCTGGTCGATGCCGCCGCTATCGATCCTGAGAAACCGCTCGAGGAGTATGACACGGTCAACGCGGAAATCGCGCTCTACAGCCCTTCCCTGGCGCGCAAGCCCCAGCTGGTCGCCCTCAACAAGCTGGACATCCCCGGCACCGCGGAACACGCCCGGGCCTTCAAGGCGGCCTTGAAAAAACATCTGAAAATCCACCTCGTTTCGGCTGCGACCGGCAAGGGCATCGCCCAGCTGGTGTCCGACGTCAGCCGGCGTTTGGATGAGCTCCGTGATGAACCTCCGCCAAATTCCCGTTGAGCGTGTCCGCCGGGTAGTGGTCAAGTTGGGCAGCAACGTGCTCGCGGCCCCTGACGGACTGAGCCTTAAACTCATGCGCGACCTAGCCCGCCAGATCTGCCGACTGATAGATCGGGGCCTCGAGGTCATCTTGGTATCCTCCGGGGCCATGGCCTCGGGCGTCCGGAAAATCGGGCTGGAGCGCCGGCCGGACGAGCTTCCGCAGCGCCAGGCGGTGGCGGCCGTCGGCCAAGCCGGGCTCATTCTGGAATATGAAAAGGCCTTCGAGCGGCATGGCCGCAAGGTCGCGCAGATCCTGCTCACAAGCGAAGATCTAACCAGCCGCAAGCGCTATCTCAACGCGCGCAACACCCTGAACACCCTCCTTGAGTGGCGGATCGTGCCGATCATTAATGAAAACGACACAGTTTCGGTGGAGGAGATCAAGCTCGGTGACAACGACAACCTGGCGGCCATGATCACGCTGCTGATGGACGCCGATCTCTTGATCATTCTAAGCGACATCGACGGATTGTTCACCAAGGATCCCCGCACGCATGCCGCCGCGGAGCTGATCCCGGTGGTGACCGGCATCACCAGGGGCACGGAAAAGGCCGCCGGCAGTATCCCCGGGCCCCTCGGGACCGGCGGCATGATGAGCAAGCTCGCCGCCGGCCGCAAGGTCAACTCCGCCGGTGTGCCCATGGTCATTGCCAAGGGAGACAAACCGGACATCCTGATCCGCCTGCTGAACGGGGAGCCGCATGGCACCTATTTCGTGCCCCGCCGGCAAAAGCTGACCCGGCGCAAATGTTGGATCGCCTTTTCGCTCAAGCCCAGGGGCAGCCTCACGGTCGATGCCGGTGCCAGGGCCGCCCTGACCCGGCGCGGCAAGAGTCTGCTCGCCAGCGGGATTGCCGGAGTGCAAGGCGATTTTGCCGTCGGCGCGGCGGTAGAGTTCGCAGGTCCGGAGGGCGACACCATTGGTGTGGGGCTGGTCAACTACAGCTCAGCCGACATCCGCCGGATCATGGGCCTCAAGTCCCAGCACATCCGTCAGGTCTTGGGCCAGAAGACCTACGACGAGGTGATCCACCGGGATAATCTTGTGATTACCGCGTTGGATGAGATAGAAGAATCCTGAGCCTGGATGCAGATTTGAAAATGACGAGTAACGAATAATGAGAAACGAGTGAAAAGATTCTCACGTATTGAGCATCCCGTACCCCGTATCGGTTGGTAGAAACGCCACCCGGCGAGTAAAGAAGAATGAGCACGATAGAGCAAACCATCGCGCACATGGCCCGAGCCTCCCGCCAGGCAGCCAAGGCCATGGCTCGCGCCGCAACATACCGGAAGAACGCAGCGCTCCAGCGCATGGCCGAGGAGGTCACCCGCGCGGCTGAAAAAATCAAGGCCGAAAACCGCAGGGACCTTGACGCAGCGAAAGAGAGCGGTCTTGCCGCGGCCCTGATCGACCGGCTCACGATCACGGATGCCACCATTGCTGCCATGGCCCAGGGCCTTCGGGAGGTGGCCCGGCAGCCGGATCCGGTGGGGAGCCTGGGTCCCGCGTACACCCGGCCGAACGGGCTGCAGGTTGCGCGCATGCGGATCCCGCTCGGGGTCATCGGCATCATCTACGAATCCCGGCCGAATGTCACCGTGGACGCCGCCGGGCTATGTCTGAAGGCCGGCAACGCCGTGATCCTGCGCGGCGGGTCGGAGGCATTGCACTCCAACCGGGCGCTCGCGGCTGTCATCAGCCGGGCCCTTGCGGACGGCGGGCTTCCCGAAGCCGCTGTTCAAGTGGTGCCGGTGATAGACCGGGCGGCGGTGAACGCGCTGCTGCAGCAGGAAGAGTACATTGACCTGATCATCCCTCGGGGCGGCGAGGACCTCATCCGTTTCGTAGTGGCCCACTCGCGGATACCGGTACTCAAGCACTACAGGGGGGTTTGCCATGTGTACGTGGATGAGGGCGCCGATCTCGGCATGGCCGAAGCGGTGTGTTTCAACGCCAAGGTGCAGCGGCCGGGCGTGTGCAACGCCATGGAGACTTTGCTCGTCCACCACGGGGAGGCCGAACGCTTTTTGCCGGGGATGGCCCGGCGCTTTGCCGCAGCCGGCGTCGAGTTGCGCGGGTGCGCCACGACACAACGAATTGTGCCTGGGGTCGTTCCAGCCACGGAGGCGGACTGGCCGGCCGAGTTCCTGGACCTGATCCTGGCCGTAAGGGTGGTGGCGGATCTGGATGAGGCTATTGCGCATATTGGCATCCACGGGTCGAACCACACCGACGCCATCGTCACCCGGGATTACGACCGGGCCCAACGCTTCGTGCGGGAGGTGGATTCCTCGGTAGTGCTGGTGAATGCCTCGACCCGCTTCAATGATGGCGGCCAGCTCGGTCTGGGGGCCGAGATCGGCATCAGCACCTCCAAGCTGCATGCCTTCGGACCGATGGGAGTCGAAGAGCTGACGACCACCAAGTTCGTGGTTTTCGGCAGCGGGCAGATCCGGGAGTGACGGCCATGGGAGCGGATGAGCGGGAACGCGTGATAAGGGCGATAAAATGCAATCATGAAAGTCGGACTGTTCGGCGGCACTTTTAATCCCGTCCATCTCGGGCACCTGCGCGCGGCCCTCGAGGTGCGGGAGGGCGTTGGCCTGGATACGGTCTTCCTCATTCCGGCTGCCGTTCCGCCTCACAAGGCACAGGGCGGTGTGGCGGCGGCAGCCGATCGCCTCCGCATGATCTCGCTGGCGGTAGAGGGTACATTCGGGCTGGCGGTTTCGGATGTGGAGACCCGGCGCGAAGGGCCGTCTTACACGATTGACACCGTCCGGCATTTCCGGAACGAACTGCCTGTCGGCACCGAAATTTTCCTGGTTGTGGGATGGGACGCCTTTTGCGAGATCGACACATGGAAATCTTTTCGAAAGCTCATGGCCCTCGTTCCCCTGATCGTCATCTCGCGGCCGGGCGCCGCCAACCGCTGCGGGGATCCCGATGGGCAGGCCCTTCAGGAGTTCATGCGTTCTAGAATCTCGCCGGAGTGCACGTTCTCCGATGCTCCCGCCGGTGTGAGCGCCCCGGGAATCCAGGGCGTCAGGCTCTTTCCGGTGACCGCCTTGGATGTTTCCAGCCGCCGGATCAGGGATTTGGTCACCAGGGGGCGTTCCATTCAGTTTCTGGTGCCCGACAGCGTGCGCCAATACATCAAGACCAAAGGACTTTACTTATGACGGACCCCGTGGATGCCTCGTTGGCGGTTTTCATCAAGGCCGTTTTGGGCAGGAAAGCCGTCAACGTGGTGGCGCTGGATGTGCACGACCTCACGTCGATCGCCGATGCCTTCATCATCTGCAGCGGCCGCTCCAGCCGCCAGGTGAGCGCGATCGCCGATCATATCGAGCGCGAGCTGCGCAAGAAAAAAATCAAGCCCCTGAGCGTCGAGGGTACCGCGGAAGGCCAATGGGTGCTGATGGACTACGGCAACGTCATTATTCACGTGTTCTTCGAATCGGTGCGCGAGTTCTACGATCTGGAAGGCCTGTGGAGTGACGCCCGGCGGATTAATGTATCCGAAGCGCCGAAGGCGAGATCCCTTTCCGGCCGTCGGCTTCACCCGCAAAGCGAGCGCGAATAAGACCCTAGACGCCATGTCTTCTATCCTCAAACCTTACACGAGCCTCATTGATTTTGTCACCGGCCGGGAAGTGCCGAATATCGGCGCCGAGGAAAACCGGCAAGCCGTCGAGCGCTACCTGGTGGAACAGAAGGGTTATGATCGGACCGATATCACGGTGGATGTCGTGATCGCGCTTGACGTCCGAGGGGACATCTACCGCTCCCAGGTGGATCTCGTGGTTACGGTCGACCGGGTCCGGTTTATGGTCATCAAATGCGCTGCAGGTGCGCTGGGGTCATGGGAGCGGCAGACCCTCGCCGCCGCGCGGCTTCTATCCGACCACCAGATTCCGTACGCCGTAGTGTCGGATGGGAAGACCGCTCTTTTGACGGATTCGACCACAGGGAAGAAAATCGGGGAAGGCTTGGAGGCGATACCCTCCAAGATGGAAGCCTGCCGCATGCTCTCTACTGCCAGTCTTCAGCCGTTTCCGGAAGAACGCCGAGAGCGCGAAGGCTTGATTTTTCGCACCTACGACCGGGAAAGCGTCAACGTCCAGCGCAACATGTAGAACGGGTTTCAAAACCCCATCTGCGTCCCAATGGCTGTGTTGCCGGCCGATTCGAAATGCTCACATACTGACATGTATGCTGCGCTTTCGAATCGACCGGCGCCTTGCCCTTGGGCCTGATCTGGGGTTTTTAAACCCGTTCTAGAATTTAGAAGCAGTTTCAAAACCTCGAAGAACGCCCGCTTCTACTCTCCCGCCACCTCTTTCCCGCAATGCTTGCAGATTTTGGCCCGGCGCTTGATGATTTCGGCGCAGAACGGGCATTCCCGCGTGAAATGACGCTCGTGAATCTTGGCGACGGCCTCCTCGACTTTTTTCTGGATCATCTCGTTGGGGAAACGCATGCTGCGCAGCGGCTCGATGGCCTCGATCTCACCGATGTCGCCGATCATCTCGGCTGCTTTGAGCCTGACCCGGCCGGGCTCGAGCGGATCCTGCAGCAGTTGCAGGACAGCCGGGCCGTCCTTCGTGGTGTAATAGCCGGCCAGCAAATTGAAACCGCGCTTGATCGCCTCCTTGAGCGCCTCCTGCTCCGCCATGGCCTGGTCGTCAACGATCTGTCCCCGCATGCCCATTTCGCTGAAAACGGGAATGCATTCGTACACATCGCTGCCCGGATAGTTCATGCAGCGGTAGGAGGCCCTGTGGGCGTAAGATTCCTCAATATGCTTCCAGCCGGACTGATAAAGCTCACAATCGTCATTAAAACACACAAACAGGTAGGGGGTCCCCCAGCCCAACCCGTCGCCCATGCGCATGGGCGGCTCCTCCCACAGGCTCATTTCGAGGCCGCAATGGGGGCACTTGGGCTTGGGCATGGCCATTATTTTTTCCAGGACTTCCTCGCGAGTTTCAAATGTCATCAACCGGCCTCCGCTAAAATTTTCGCTTTCAACATAAGGGCCGGGCCTATTATTGTCAAATCGCAACTGGTCAGATCCAGCCCACCGTGCGCCGCTTCCCCGGCGAGGTAAATTTCATGGACTTGCGGCAGGTTTTTGCGTATACAATAAAAAATGAATACGCTTCAATCCAACCCGAACCTTCTTATGGTCACAACCGCCTCCGATTCGTCAGCTGCATACCCGAGGGCCAGAAATGCTCTCGGGCGCTCAAGCCTCATCTTGGGCGTTGTGGTGATGATGGGTCTGGCCTGGCTGGCCGCGGGCTGCCAGGCGCCGGATGAAAGCGTCGTCCCCGAATCAGGCAGCCCGGGGGTGACCGCGCAGGAGGTGCTCCTGGGGTCATCCCTGGCACTTAAGGGCCACGCCAGCTTTCTCGGCACCCAGACCCTTCGCGGTGCCATGAGCTATCTGAACCACATCAACGACCATGGCGGGGTCCACGGACGCCGGATCAAAGTCGTCGCCTACGACGACAGCTATGACCCTCCCATGTGTATCGCCAACACCCAGAAACTGATCATCGACGATCAGGTATTTGCCCTGTTCTGTTACGTGGGGACGCCTACCACGGTCAAAGTCCTGTCGCTCATCGAGGAGGCCCGCATACCGCTTCTCGGAATGTTCACGGGCGCCAACGCCTTGCGAGAGCCCTTCAGCCGCTATCTGATCAACGTGCGGGCCTCCTATTACCAGGAGACCGGCGCAGCCGTCCGGCACTTGGTCACCGACTTGGGGCTGAAGAAGATTGCCGTCTTCTACCAGTACGACGCATACGGGTTTGACGGCCTGACCGGGACGGAGCTAGCCTTGAAGCGGTTCGACCTGGCGCCGGTCGCCGGGGGTTCCTACAACCGCGGCACCCTGGATGTGGAAGATGGCCTGAACAAGATCATAGCCTCCGGCGCCGAAGCCGTGGCGATGATCGGAACCTACGATCCGTGTGCCAAATTCATCCGGCTGGCCCATGAGCGCGGCTTTCGTCCCGCATTTTACCTGGTGTCCTTCGTTGGGGCCGATGAGCTCGCGAGGCGGCTGGAAAACCAACGGGGCATCACCGTCCTCATGTCTCAGGTGGTGCCTCCGCCGGACCGCCACGATCCCAGTCCCCTCCTGACCGGGGAGGTCGGATATGTCACGCTGCTCAAGCGTTACTATCCGGACGATCAACCCAACTTCGTGGGGTTTGAGGGGTTCATCAATGCGCGGGTGCTGGTCGAGGGCTTGCAGCGGGCCGGCGAGGACCTGACCCGGGAAAGGTTCATCAATGCCATCGAGTCGATCCGCGACCTATCGCTGGGGCTGGACATCAACATCGCTTTCAGCGCAACCGACCACCAGGGAATGGATCGCGTCTATTTCACCCAGCTGGAAAACGGGCAGTTCTCATTGATCAAAGACTGGGCGGACGTCAAGGCCCAGTTGAACGCATCACGTTGACCCGGTCATGAAGCCTAATGTCATCCAGTTAGTCGCGAAACAGTTCCGAGACATCAGCCTCAAGAACAAGATCTTCTTCTCCATCCTTGCCGTCATCCTGATCATCAGCGCCGCCATCGCCCTGCTGGCACGCTGGATTTTGGTGGACAACCTGATCTCCGAGCTTGAGTTGAGGGGCATCGCGATCGCCCGGACGATCGCCGAGCGCAGCAGCGGCTATATTCTCGACAAGAATTATCCCGAGCTGCTCGCCCTGATTTTTGACGAGGCCAAGCTCAAGGAGCGCCAGCACCTGGTGTCCTACATCTTCGTGAGCGACCGCGAGGACCTGGTCCTCAGCCACACCCTGACGCAAGCCTTTCCCGAGTCTCTGCGCCTCGCCAACCGCGTACCGACGGACGAGCCCCGGAGCGTGCGCCTGTGCCAACTCGGTGACCAGCTGGCCTACGACATCGCGATTCCGATCACCCAGGGGATCTACCGCATCGGGACCGTGCATGTGGGGCTCAGCAAGAGCCACGTCGATCAGCTGGTGGGTACGCTGAGGACCACGTTCCTGGGGTTTCTTTCCCTGGTCGTCGTGATCATTTTCGTCATCACCCACCGCCTGGCCAAATACATCACCATGCCGATCTCCAAACTCACGCAGATTTCGGAAGAACTGAGCAAGGGCAACTTCGACGTGAAACTGGAGGTCGAGCCGGGATCCGAAAGCAGCCAGCCCCAGGAATGTCCGGCTTTCGCCAATCCGGATGTGCCCTGCCGCCATCTGGAGGGAAGCCTGACGGCCGACACCCCCGCCGAGGGGGTTGCGGAAATCGATCCCGCATGCCGGGACTGCCGCTTTTATCGTCGCCAAAAGGGCGACGAGGTGGCGCAGCTGGCGGACGCCTTTTACAACATGATCTGGAGCATCCGGCTCTACCGCCGTCGGTTGCGCGAATCCGAAAAGAAATACCGTTCGCTGTTCGATAGCGGGCCGGATCCCATCTTCGTCGTCAACCCGCAGACCTACGACATCATTGACGCCAACCCGCGGGCGGTTGAGGTCTATGGATACCGCCGGGAGGATCTGATCGGCAAGCCGTTCACCGAACTGGCCCCCGAACTCACCCACGAGTACTTTGAATCCCTTCAGGGCCAGGCGGAAACCCAGGGACTGGTCACATATCAAAAGGCGTTGCATTACAAGAAAGGCCATAAGCCTTTTTACGTCAACCTGCATGCCAGCAACATCGCATACAAGGGCCAGCCGGCCATCGTACTGGCCTCGACGGACATCAGCGAGATGGTCGAAAAGGATGCTCAGTTGATTCAGGCAAGCAAGATGAAGTCCCTGGGAGAAATGTCCGCCGGCATCGCCCACGAATTGAACCAGCCGCTCAATGCCATTAAGATGGGCAGCGAATTTTTGGGCATGATGGTCGAGCAGAAGCGCCCCATTCCCCCGCAGGATCTCCAGCAGGTGGTCACCCAAATGAGCACTCAGGTCGATCGGGCGGCTGAGATCATCAAGAGCTTGCGCTCCTTCAGCCGCAAAGCCGAGCTCGTGATGGAACCGGTGGACATCAACCATCCGATTCAGGCGGTTTTCTCCCTCGTGGGACGGCAATTCGAGCTGGACAACATTCGCATGGAGCTTGATCTCGGCCAAGGGCTCCGACCGATCATGGCGCACAACAACCGTCTTCAACAGGTGTTCTTCAACCTGGTCACCAACGCCCGCGATGCCATCAGCGAAAAGAAGGAGCGGCTGCCCGGCCGGTCCACCGGGAAAATCCTCATCCGCACCTTCCAGGAGGGCCGCCAAGTCGTGGCCCAGGTCGAGGACGACGGCATCGGCGTCAGCGACGCAGTCCGGGACAAGATCTTCGAGCCGTTTTTCAGCACCAAGGACAGCAGCACCGACATGGGCCTCGGGCTGGCCATCACCTATGGAATCGTTAAGGATTACGGCGGGGACATTCAACTGACGAGCCAGGAAGGCTCGGGCACCGTCTTCAAGCTTAGTTTTACTTCAGCTTGAAAGCCCCGCTTTAGGGTACAGGCGATCCATTCGTACCCCTCAAAGGAAATGGTATGGAAAAGATCCTGGTTATCGACGACGAGAATCCCACCCTGATGATGTTTCGGCTGACGCTCGCCGCCGACGGCTACGAGGTGCTTACGGCAGAAAACGGGCAGGAGGGCCTGGAGGTCTTCAACCGCGAACGGCCGAGCATCGTTCTAACCGACATCAAGATGCCCGGGATGAACGGAATCGAGGTTTTAAAACGGGTCAAGGAGATTGACCCGTCGACTGAGGTCATCGTCATCACCGGCCATGGCGACATGGATCTGGCCATCCAGGCGCTGAATCTGGATGCCACTGATTTTATAAATAAACCCATCCAGCGGCATCTTCTCGAACGGGCGATCAAGCGTGCTCAGGAACGCAGACGCCTGGCCGGCGAGCAGAGCGAGGAGATGGTCCTGCAGTCGATGGAGCAGGCCGCCGTCATTGTGATTCAGGGCAGCATCACGGCCAAGGTCGAAAACCGGTTCAAAGCCTTGTACCAGGAAGCCGTAGCCCTCAACAAGCCCCGCCTCGTGTTCCACTTTCTGGAGAGCGCCGCCATCAACGGTGCCGGGATAGCCGTATTGACCCAGCTGCTCCTGGAAAGCCAGAAACAGGGTCGTCCGGTCGTGGTGGCCGGACTGTCCGAAAACCTCAGGAAGGTATTCGAAATCGTAGGGCTTTCCAAGATAGTGCCGGTGGAGGACTCTTTGGATAAGGCTGTGGCTTGACGGCTCTGCAGGATCGCGGAGCAAAAACATGACCGCCATTGTGAAGAGGAGTGCGATGAAACCCTTGCGGCTCATTCTGAATGTGCTCCCGGTAATCGGCATTTTATGGGCAGGTGCCGCCCCATGGCCAGCATGGGGGGCCGGCCTGCCGAAAAAGGGCGACACTCTTCCAGCGTTTGAGCTTCAGGCGCCGGCGTCCGAGAAGGCCAGGGAATACCTCGGCATCAGCCGGGCGAGCTTTCGGCTGGGGGACATCCCCTGCCGGGTGCTGCTGCTGGAGGTCATCGGGGTCTACTGCCCGCAGTGCTATCGGCAGGCCCCCCTCTTCAATACCCTGTTCAACCGGATCGAAAAGGGCAAGCTGAGGGGCCAGGTCAAGATGCTGGCTCTGGCTGCCGGCGGAAATGAGAATGAGATCAAATACCTATATGAGCAGGTCCAGTACAGCTTCCCGGTCGTTCCCGATCCGCGCTTCGACGTGCACAAGCTGCTGGGGGAACCCCGCACCCTCTTCACCCTGCTGTTGGATCCGGAAGGCAAGGTTCTGCACGCCCACATGGGAATCGTCGAGGACATCGACGCATATCTTAAACTGATCAACGACCTGGTTCACTGATCGGCATGATTCAAGCGGAATCCGCATTGCGGGAGGCCATGGAGCAAGCCTCCCGGGCTCAGGCAGAGCTCGACAAGCGGGTTTATCATCTAAGGACCCTTCATGAGACCGCCTGCGAGCTTTCCGGGCTCAGCCATCCCCAAAGGATCATGGAAACCTTCCTGCTCACCGCCATGGGGATTTTCGGGGTTGCGCGCGGGCTGGCCGTTTTGATGAATACCCGAACCCGGCAGGGCCATCTTACCCAGCGGGGACTGAGCAGCCAGGAGGCCGAGGACTTCGAGCGCAACTTGGCTCGCATTGCCGCACACTATCTGCCCGAGGACCGCCCTCCGTCCTGCGGCGAATCTGTTTTATGCCATCAGATTGCGGATTCGGGGCTTCTGCCGGCGAATGCCGCCGTGCTGCTTAAGCAGATGGTTGACGAGAGTCATGCCGTGCTGGTGGTCATCGGAAACAGGCTCTCGGGGGAGCCCTTCGGCGCCGCGGATGTGACCACCCTGCTCAATCTCACCGGGACGATGGCCAGCGCCCTAGCCCAGAATCTCTTCAATCGTCAGATCCAGCATCTCAGCGCCGGTTTGATGCGCCAAGGAGCGGAGCTTCAGGATGCCCTGCACGAGGCCCGGCGGGCGCGGGAGACCCTCGATCGACAGATTTTTCACCTGCAGACCCTTTATGAATTTACTGCCGAGCTGAGCCCCCTCATCGCCACCGAGAAGCTGCTGGAAACATTTCTGCTGATGGTCATGGGCACCTTCGGGTTGGGCCAGGGGGGCGTCCTGCTCTGCGACCGGAGGAGCCGGACGGTTTGTTGCGTCAGCCGCGGATGCCTGGATAGCCGGAAACGGAGCCTTGAGGAAGTTGAACAGCTGCTGTACCGGGGGTTTCAAGCGACCGAGGAGCGCCGCCTTACCGCGATGTCGGCCAGCTTTGTGGTGAATTCGCAGACGGTATTCCCGGAAAGCGAAATGGGGTTCCGTGTCCACGCCGCAATGCTGTTTACGGTGGACGACGCGTTGGTGGGATTGATCATGTTAGGGGCTTCTCTGAGCCAATCGACTCTATCCGCGGAAGAGCGCCAGCTGCTGCGGGGATTGACGGCCAGCTGCATGGTGTTTCTAAAAAACGCCCGGGCGTTTGAAACCATTCAAGCCCTCAACGAAGACCTGGGCCGCACGAATGCGGACCTGCGTCAGACCATTGCCGAGTTGACCGAGGCCCGCCACCAGATCCGGATCCTGGAGGTTGCCAAGAACCGCCTGAAACAGCTGGTTCAGCGGGAGGTTGAGCGGGCCGGGCGTCTGCGCGTGGCTGATGTGCTGCTGATGGCCATCCTGTCTGCTGTCCTATCCCTGGCATTCAACTATTCCAGCCCCAACGGCATCCCGGTTGTTCCGGCATCGGCGTTCCGCGCGCCAGCCTCCCAGGTCGATGTGCCCACGGCGCACCGATTGGTGTCGACGGGCGAGGCGGTGCTGGTGGATGCCCGTCCCCCCGAGCTTTTTCAGCAGAAGCACATTGCCGCGGCCATCAACATCCCGGCAGCGCTCTTTGACGTAATCTACCCTATGAAGCTCGGCGGCACGCTCAAAGCCGAACAGGTGGTGCTGGTCTACGGCCGCACCATCAGCAGGCACTACGATGAAGACGTAGCCGAGCGTCTGCTGCAGCGCCATGACCGGGTCAGGATCCTGGACGGCGGACTGGCGTCCTGGGAAGAAAAGGGATTTCCGGTGTCGCCATGAAAGGATTCGGCCGGCTGAAAAGAGCGTTGACCCATCCCGTGCTGGGGCTGGTCCTGCGGGTTTACGTGGGCGGGGTTTTCATTTACGCCAGCATGTACAAGATCAACTACCCCGGTGAGTTCGCCGAAACCATTGCCGGCTACCAGTTGGTCCCCTTCTGGGCGGTAAACCTCATGGCGCTGGTCATGCCGTGGACCGAGCTGATCAGCGGCGTGCTGATGGTTCTCGGGGTTCGCACCCGATCTGCGGCCGCTGCGGTCGGGGGGATGCTGGTGATGTTCACCCTAGCGATTCTGATCACGCTGCTGCGGGGCATTCCGATCGGGTGCGGCTGTTTCACTTCGATTGAAGAGCCGCTGGGATGGGGCACCCTGCTGCGCGATCTGATGTGGCTCGTCATGACGCTCCAGGTTTATTTTTTTCCTTCGGCCCTGCAGCTGGAAAGTCAGCTTTTCAAGGCCCTGCGGGAGGTGGAGGGATGAAGCAGGCGTATCGGCTGTCGGCGCTTCTGCTGGTCGGGTGGCTGGCCTGGGCATGTGACTCCGGGTCCGCCTGGGAAGGCCGCTATGCGAGCCAGCCCGGCCACGACCCAGGCGGAACGGTGACGCTGATCCTTCAACCCGACGGCAAGGGGCAGTGGGTGGCCGAGCAGGAAAGCACGCCGCTGCGCTGGGAAGAGCGCAGCGGCGCCCTGTGGCTGCACCTCAAGAGCGGCGCCGTCATGGTCGCCCGGAGGATTCCTGCGGAGGGAGCCCTGACCATCGAACTGCCGGGGGTAGGAACGCTGCTGCTGCGCAAAGAAACCCGGTAGCGCATCCAGCTTCAGCCCGGCAAGGCTGGATATGTCAAAATTGATATATCCTCTAATAAGTAACTCAAATTCAGTTATTGACACATCCTCTACATTACCTTATAGAGCGCTTACAGATCCCCCAACGTATTTCACCCCCTTACAATTGCTGAAAGTTAGATGAACGCTTGCTTTTTCGGGCGACGGCCGAAAATTCAAAGCACCCGTTCACGGGTAGTCATTGATTTTGCTGGATTACACCTGCCTCCCAAAGAGGCTGAGTGCCTGATGGTCGGCACGCCACGCCCTTTGTTGCCGCTTCAACTGATTACCATTTATTTTCATGGTGTTATAAACCAATTTACCGGCATCATACGCCCTGCTGATTGAGTTCGATTCGCAGACTAAACAGGAAAGGAGGTATGGCTTTATGGATTTGACACGCAGGCAGTTCGTTCAAGTCACCGGTGCCGCCGCCGCAGGGGTGGCATTCAGCGGCTTGGGGTCGGACCTCACGCCGGTCGTGGCTCATGCCCGGGAACTGAAGACCAAGGCCGCCAAGGAAACCACCACGATCTGCTGTTACTGCGCAGTGGGCTGCGGCGCCATCGTGTCCACCAGCCAGAAGGACGGCCGGATCATCAACATCGAAGGCGATCCGGACCACGTCATCAACCGCGGTTCCCTGTGCCCCAAAGGGGCCGCGCTCCACCAGCTGGCGGTCAACCCGAACCGACTGGCCCAGCCTATGTACCGGGCACCTTACGCCAAGGAATGGAAGACCGTCTCCTGGGAATGGGCGTTAACGAACATCGCTAAAAGGGTCAAGCAGACGCGCGATGTTACCTTCATGGCCAAGAACGCCAAGGGCGAGACGGTCAATCGCACCGAGGCGATCGCCTCGGTCGGCAGTGCGGCTCTGGACAACGAGGAATGCTGGGTGTATCAGGCCCTCTTGCGCTCCCTTGGGTTGGTCTATATCGAGCACCAGGCCCGTATCTGACACAGCGCCACGGTTGCGGCTCTGGTAGAGTCGTTCGGACGCGGCGCAATGACCAATCACTGGATCGATATCAAGAACAGCGACTGCATTCTCATCATGGGCAGCAATGCTGCCGAAAACCATCCGATATCATTCAAATATGTCGTCCAGGCGCAGAAACAGGGCGCCAAGCTCATCAGCGTCGACCCACGGTTCACCCGCACATCATCCAAGGCGGATATTTATGCGGCGATGCGCTCCGGGACTGACATCGCCTTCCTGGGCGGGATGATCAAGTACATCCTCGACAACAACCTCTATGACAAGGATTACGTGGTCGATTACACGAATGCGTCTTTCCTGGTAGGATCCGACTACAGTTTCAAGGATGGGCTGTTTTCCGGCTACGACTCCGCCAAACGGGCTTACGACTCCAAAAAGTGGGCCTACCAGAAGGATGAGAAGGGCGTTCCCAAGCGGGACTTCAGCCTGCACGACCAGCGCTGCGTGCTCCAGCTGCTCAAGCAGCATTACTCCCGTTACACCACCAAGATGGTGTCAAGGATCACCGGCACCCCGGAGGCGGATCTGTTGAAGGTTTATAAGACCTACGCCGCCACCGGAGCCAAGGGCAAGGCCGGCACCATCATGTACGCCATGGGCTGGACCCAGCACACCGTCGGCGTGCAGAACATCCGCGCGATGACCATCATTCAGCTGCTGCTCGCCAACATGGGGGTCGCCGGCGGCGGCGTCAACGCCCTGCGGGGCGAGTCCAACGTCCAGGGCTCGACCGACCACTGCCTGCTGTTCCACATCTGGCCCGGCTACTTGGCGACCCCGGACACGAACTGGCCGACACTCGCCGACTATTTGAAACGCCGTCCCGCGAGTGCCGATCCCATTAGCGCCAACTGGTGGCAGAACGAACCCAAGTACATGGTCAGCCTCTTGAAGGCCTATTTCGGCGAAAAGGCGACTCAGAGCAACGAGTTCGGCTACCAGTGGATGCCCAAGCTGGATCCCGGCAAACCTTACCGCTGGCTGGACATTTTCGATACCATGTACAAGGGCACCGTCAAGGGCTTCTTCGCCTGGGGCCAGAACCCGGCCTGCAGCGGCGCCAACGCCAATAAGACCCGCCAAGCCATGGCGAAGCTCGACTGGATGGTGAATGTCAATCTCTTCGATAACGAGACCGGCTCCTTCTGGCACGGACCCGGCTTGGACCCCGCCAAGGTCAAGACCGAGGTCTTCATGCTGCCGGCCTGCGTCTCGGTCGAAAAAGAGGGCAGCATCACCAACAGCGGCCGCTGGATGCAGTGGCGCTATGCCGCCACCAAGCCCCTCGGCCAGAGCCTGCCCGACGGGGACATCATGCTGGAGCTCGGCAACGCCATCCGTGATCTTTACCACAAGGAAGGAGGTGCGTTCCCCGAGCCCATCCTCAACCTCAAGTGGGATTATCTCACCAACGGCAAGTTCGATCCTCACAAGGTGGCCAAGTGGATCAACGGCTATTTCCTGGAGGATGTGAAAGTCGGGGATACGGTTTATAAGAAGGGCACTCTGGTGCCCAGTTTTGCCTTCCTCCAGGCCGACGGCACGACGGCCTCGGCCAACTGGCTCTACTGCGGCAGCTACACCGAGAAAGGCAACATGGCCGCCCGCCGCAGCCAGCAGGACGCCCCCAACAACATCGGCCTCTTCCCCGAGTTCGCCTGGTGCTGGCCCGTCAATCGGCGCATTATCTACAACCGCGCCTCGGTGGATCTGCAAGGCCAACCCTTGGACCGCAAGGATTGGGTCATCAAGTGGGACGGCAGCAAGTGGATCGGCGATGTTCCCGATGGGGCCTGGCCCCCGCTGGACAGCCTCGAAAACCCCAACCCCAAGAGCAAGTGGGCCTTCATTATGAAGCCCGATGGATTCGCCAGCATTTTTGGACCGGGCCTCAAAGACGGGCCGTTCCCGGAACACTACGAGCCGCTGGAGTGCCCGGTGGAAAAGAACTACATGAGCGGCCAGCGGATGAACCCCACCGCGCCGGTTTTCGGCGGCGAGGCGGACCTGTTCGCCTCCTGCGACCCGCGCTACCCTTACGTGGGCACCACCTACCGGGTGACCGTGCACTGGCAGACGGGCCTCATGACCCGCGTTCAGCCCTGGCTGCTCGAGATGCAGCCCCAGATGTTCGTGGAGATGAGCGAAGAGCTGGCTGCCCTTAAGCAGATCAAGAACGGCGAACGCGTGAAGGCCGTATCGGCCCGGGGCTCGGTCGAATGCACCGCCATCGTCACCAAGCGGTTCAAACCGTTCAAGCTGGGCGACATCACCGTCCACCAGGTCGGATTCCCGTGGCATTACGGGTGGCGCTGGCCGACCAGCGGCAAGGAGGAAAGTGCCAACCTGCTCACACCCTCGACCGGGGATCCCAACACCCGGATACCTGAAACCAAGGCCTTCATGGTCAACATTGTGAAGATCTGAACGGAAGGAGGTGATCGAACATGGCCAAAGCCTTTTTTGTCGATACAACCGTCTGCACCGGCTGCCGGGGCTGCCAGGTGGCCTGCAAGCAATGGAAGGGGCTCCCGGGCGAAAAGACCGTCAACCGGGGCTCGTTTCAGAACCCGGAAGATCTCTCCTTCACGACCTACAAGCTCGTTCGCATGACCGAGGTCGAGATCGACCAGAAGCTCCAATGGCTCTTCTTCCCCGACCAGTGCCGGCACTGCCTGGAGCCGCCCTGCCTGGAGGCGGCCGGCGAGCCGACTGCAATTTACAAGGACAAGGCCACGGGCGCGGTGATCTACACCAAGGTGACCAAGGATCTGGACACGGATGCCATCATCGGAGCCTGCCCTTACAACATCCCCCGCAAGGGGCCGGACGGAAGCCTGGCCAAATGCGACATGTGCATCGACCGGGTGTCCAACGGCCTGTTACCGGCCTGTGTGAAGACCTGCCCGACGGGCACAATGAATTTCGGGGAATACAAGGACATGCGGATCTATGCCCAGGCGCGCCTGGCTGAAGTCAAGCATAAATACCCGAAGGCGACCCTGGTCAATGTCGACAAGCTGCGGGTGATTTACCTGACGGCCTTCGAGCCGACCTCGTACTGGCAGTACGCCATCGCCGAGCACCGCGAAGTCGACATCACGCGGCTGGTCGCCATGCAGCGGATGTTCAAGCCGTTCCGGCAGCTTTTCAGCGGACTCGGCTGAATCCAAATCGGGAACGAGTAGGAGGGGGGAGGGTCAGGTCCCTCCCCCTTTTTTTCGACGGCTCGGGGAATATGCGCTCTGGTGTGGAGTATGACAGCGAATTCGTGAGGAAGGCGGTTGCCGAGCTTAAGGCCGTCAGGCCGGCTTACCACGGACTCGTCGACTTTTACGGAGACATCTTCGCAGCGCAGGAAGACGCCCGGTTGCGCGTCCGTCTTGAGCCGTTCACGCTTGCGTCTGACCGGGTTCGGATCCAGGTCGCAGAGGGTTTTCCCCTGATTCAGGTGTCGGAGATGCGGTTCGATGCCGACACGACCGCGGCGCTGCTGAAAGAGCTCTGCCGCATCGCCGTGGACCGCCAGTCGGGGCTGGCCGGGCAGGCGAAACTGCTCTTGAAGCATTCCGCTGAAATTTCGCCCCTCTTCCAAAGCGTTCTTCACGAGGATGCCAGCCCGGTCGCCCAAGCCGCAGCAGACATGGGTGTGGGCCCCGAGGCGTTGACTTTCTTCCTTTACCACAGCCTTCGGCCGTCACTTGGCCGCTGCGAGCATGAGCTCTCCGGTTATCTCACGGATGTCCCGGCCTGGGAGAAAGGTTACTGCCCCATATGCGGGAGCCTGCCGGCGCTGGCTTGGCTGGAAGGTGAGGGCCAGCGCTCTTTGTACTGCAGCTTCTGCTGGCACAAGTGGCCCGTTCCACGGGCGCTGTGCCCGTTTTGCGGCAACCGCGACCCCCAGAGGCTTAGCTACATTTACAGCGAGGCTGAAAAGGATTACCGCCTGGATGTTTGCAGCGCCTGCCGGAAGTATATCAAGACGGTGGACGCCCGCAACCTTGCCCGCAGCTGCTACCCTCCACTGGAGCAGATTGCCAGCCTTCACTTGGATATCAAAGCCGCCGAAGAGGGATTCGAAGCCGGGATAGCGATGATCTTGCCGGCATAGCTGTCAACGGCTTTACCCCATCCACCTCGCCTGAATATTCTCTCCCTTTATCCCAGATGGCGGGTTCTTTGCATCGCTTGACAATATGCCTTTCAGGTGCGCATGATTTTGAGTAATACCTATCCTAATCAGGATGGAGAAGATGAAATCGCCGATCAGCCTTGATGAACTTAGACGGTTGCTTGAAGCCAATCGCGTCACCCTTATCGATGTGCGCCGGAAGGCCGACTTCGAAGCCGACCCCCATCTTATTCCCGGTGCAGTCTGGTACGATCCGGATCAGGTCGAGGCATGGAGCCAGAGGCTTTCCAAAGACCGGCCGGTGGTGGTGTACTGCGTCAAGGGCGGATCGGTCAGCCAGTCGATTGCAGATCACCTGGATAACCAGCAGGTGCCGACGCGCTTTGTCGAAGGGGGCCTAAGGGCCTGGAAAGAGTCCGGCGGCTCGACGGAGTGAAGGACGGTTTTGCTTGACACCCGATCTGTTGTAGAATAACGATACACGCTTTTTCTGGATTCAGCCCATATCACTTTGCATCGGAGAACGAAACGAATGAAAACACCTTCCAGCAACACCAGGCTCAATCAGTGGGTTCAGGACTGCGCAACCTTGTGCCAGCCGGAAAGCGTTTACTGGTGTGACGGTTCCACTGGGGAGTACAACCGCCTCATGCAGCAGATGCTTGCCAGCGGCATGGCCATTCCGGTTCGGCAGCGGCCCAACAGCTTTCTCTTTCGCTCCGACCCGAGCGACGTGGCCCGGGTTGAGGACCGCACTTACATCAGCACCCCCAGCCAGGTTGAGGCCGGGCCCACCAACAACTGGGTTGACCCGGCGGAGCTCAAGAAGACCATGACCGGACTCTACAAGGGCTGCATGCGGGGCCGCACCATGTACATCATCCCCTTCTCCATGGGCCCCATCGGCTCCCCGCTTGCCAAGATCGGAATCGAAATCACCGACAGCCCTTACGTGGTCTGCAACATGCACATCATGACCCGCGTGGGAACCCGAGTCATAGACGTCTTAGGCAAGGACGGCGAGTTCATTCCCTGCTTGCACTCCATCGGAGCGCCGCTCGAAAAGGGGCAGAAGGACGCCCTCTGGCCGTGCGCTCCCATCGAGCAGAAGTACATCAGCCATTTCCCGGATGAGAACCTGATCTGGTCCTACGGCTCGGGCTACGGCGGCAACGCGCTGCTCGGCAAGAAATGCCTCGCCCTGCGGATCGCCTCAGCGGCGGCCCGGCGCGAGGGCTGGATGGCGGAGCACATGCTGATCCTGCGGCTGACGAACCCCGAAGGCAAGCGATTCCACATCGCAGCGGCTTTCCCCTCGGCCTGCGGCAAGACCAACCTCGCCATGATCCACCCCACCATTCCGGGCTGGAAAGCCGAATGCATAGGAGATGACATCTCCTGGATGAAGATCGGGCCCGACGGTCGACTTTATGCCATCAACCCCGAAAGCGGTTTCTTCGGAGTTGCGCCCGGCACCTCCTACGACTCAAACCCGGCGGCCATGGACACACTGAAGGAAAACGTCATCTTCACCAACTGCGCGCTCGCCGACAGCGGCGACATCTGGTGGGAAGGCTTTGACGGGCCGCTGCCGGCACATGCCATCGATTGGAAAGGAAAGGATTGGACGCCGGCCAGCAAGTCGGACGCCGCTCACCCCAATGCTCGTTTCACGGCCCCGGCGAGACAGTGCCCGGTCATCAGCCCGGACTGGGAGAAACGCGAGGGGGTGCCCATCGACATCTTCATCTTCGGCGGCCGTCGCGCCAGCGTGGTGCCGCTGGTGCACGAGGCCTACGGCTGGGACCACGGGGTCTTTATGGGCTCCACGGCGTCCTCCGAGACCACGGCGGCGAATATCGGCGCCGTGGGCAACCTGCGGCGCGACCCCTTTGCCATGAAGCCTTTCTGCGGCTATAACATGGGCGATTACTTCCAGCACTGGTTCGCCATGGGCGACAAGCTGAGCACCAAGGCCCCGCGGATCTTCTATGTGAACTGGTTCCGCAAGAGCCCAGCGGGCAAGTGGCTGTGGCCAGGCTATAGCGAGAACAGCCGGGTGCTCAAGTGGATGTGCGACCGAGTGAGCGGCAAGGCCGAGGGCCGGCAGACGCCGATCGGCATCCTGCCCAAGGAGGGCGAACTCGATCTCACCGGGCTCTCGATCCCGGCCCAGGACTTGGCGGAGCTGATGAAAGTGGACGCGGCGGCCTGGAAAGCCGAAATCCCAGACATCGAAAAGCACTTCAGGCAGTTCGGCAACCGGCTGCCCAAGCGGCTCCAGGCCCAACTCAAGGCGCTCAAGGAACGGTTGGGCTGACGCATCCGAGACGCATAGCGATCAGGGGCGACCGCAGTGCCGAGGTCGCCCCTGATGTTTTTGATGACTTTGTAAAAAGGCCAATCTCGTTGTTGCGCTTCATTTCGCTGGCGCTGCGGCGTACTGCCAGTACGCCTCGCGCCACGAGATTCGCGCGCCTTGAGCTTGGCCTTTTTACAAAGTCGTCCAAGCGGAGTACTTGTTACGAGTTCATCAATTTCTGCGGCTTGATGCAGGATTCGCCTTCGCAGCCGTTCACTTCAACGGTCACGTGCTCGAGCTCGTCGAATTCAGA
>JBLMXM010000435.1:0-13645 GCA_050257775.1 Hyphomicrobiales bacterium | reverse complement strand
GGCTGCAGATCGGCTGAAACTGCTCATCAGGTGTTACCTGGGGGGCGGGAGGGATAAGTGCATGATGGAGGTTGCCGTCATAGCCGACGACATCACGGGCGCGGCCGACACCGGCATCCAGTTTCGCAGTGCCTTTGCTCCAGTCTATCTTCTGGATCACCGTCGCCTCAGCTTTGTTTCCTTTGCGCACGCACCTCGCGTGCTTTCGGTTTTCACCGGCAGCCGGGCATTGGCCGGCGCAGATGCGCACCAAGCAGTGGCCGCCGCGAGCCGTGCCCTGCAAGGCTGGGCGCCACGCCGGTTTTACAAGAAAATCGATTCAGCGCTGCGCGGCCATATTGGCGTGGAACTGGAAGCTGTGATGGAGGCGCTGGCGATCGAGGTGAGCTTCATCGCGCCGGCATTCATCGAACAGGGCCGGACCACCCGGGGAGGGATTCACTGCATTCACGGGATACCAGTCGCCCAGACCGAGATGGGTCGGGACCCCGTGTCACCGGTCCGCGATTCGAGTCTTCCGGATTGGATCGCAGGTCAGAGCCGGTTCCCGGTCCGCCACATCCGGCTGGACACCGTCGAGGCCGGCACGCCGGAACTGGCCGAGGCCATGCGGCGGGCAGCCCGCTGCGGTCCGTGCCACGTGACTTTTGACGCGACCGAAGCCGTTCACCTGGACCGGATCGCGCAGCTGGCCGTGGATCGATTCCCGGGCGCCTTGTTGTGCGGATCGGCCGGCCTCGCATTGAGCGTGGTGAGGGCCCTGTCCGATCAACCCACGGCGCCCGTATCGCCGGCAGAGACAGACCAAAAGTCGGGCCGGGGGAATTTTCTTTTCATTTGCGGGTCGGCCTCGGAGCGGCTCCAAGCTCAGGTAGGAGCATTGGTCGGAGGGGGGCAGATCGGCCACGAGGTTTTGCCGCCGGAAGCCCTCCTGGGCGGCGGGGTCGCCGATGACACGGGAGCCATGGAACGCGCGGCGGGGGCCTTGGCTGAACGCGACGTGGTCGTGCAGATCGGCCCGCGGCCGCAGGCCGGCGCCCAGGTCGATCCTCAGGTGCTGCTCGAGCGCTTCGCCGATTTTGCCGTGCGGCTGGCGCGCCGGGCCAGGCCCGCCGGGTTGTTCCTGTCCGGCGGGGATACCGCGGCGGCGGTGCTGGCGGGGCTGGGGGTGCAGGCGATCCATCTCGAGCGGGAGATTTCGAGCGGCTTGGTCCAGGGAACGCTGATCGGCGGCCCGATGTCGGCCGGGACGGTGGTAACGAAAGCGGGCGCCTTCGGCCGGGAAGACTGCCTGGCCGGGCTGCGGGATGAGCTAAATATTGTTGAAGAACTGCGCCTCAAGCCGTGATCCGGCGTTGCGCAGCTTTTATGAACGCTCGCACCAGGTGAGCTGAAAGCTCAAAGCTGAAGGATGGAAGGCTGTTTATCCTTTATTTTTGAGCCTGAAGCTATGAACTTACTACCGCCGGCGGCTACCGGCCCAGTCGCGCCATCACCTCGCGCACGATCTCGCTGACCAGATCCTGCGTTTTCGGGTCGTCGGCGCGGGCGGCGCCGGGTGCCGGGCTCAGGCCCAGCAGCCTGGCCGCGTTGGCGTACATGATCTTCGGCCGCACCTCCGGGTTGAAGGGCAGCTTGGCGTAGTTCGCCAGGGCGATTCTGAAGTCGACGAACGGGTGGGCGCTGGCGTAAAGGATCTTGTCCGGGATCATGGTGTTGGCCGCCTCGACGTAGGCTTCGGCCATGGGCGAGAACTCGTATTCGGACAGGTCGATGTAAACGTTGCGGTTGCGCTGGGCCACCGTGATGGCCTCGTTGACCCACGGGTAGCCGCCGTGGCTGATGATGATCTTGAGTTCCGGGAAGTCCCGGGCCACGACGTCGATATAGCGCGGGGCCACGTGGTCGATGATGGCGTTGGGCACCAGCGTGGCCGGCCCGGTGGTGAAAATGATCGGGATGTCCAGCTCGCAGCACTTGGAATAGATGGGGTAATACTTGGCGTCGTTGGCGTAAATCTGTGCGAGGTAAGGGTCGACGGCCGCCCCGCGTAGGCCGAGGTCGTTCACCGACGCCTTGAGCTCGTTGATGGCGCGCATGCCCTTGTGAGGGTCGAGCCCCACGAACCCGATGAACTTGTTCGGGAACGCCTTGACGCAATCGATCACACTGTCGTTGTTGGACTTCGACCCGTAGGTCGTCTCGCAATCCCGGCCGCAGACGACGGCCCGCTCCACGTCGTGCCGGTCGAGCTCGGCGACGCATTCGGCAACCGTCTGGGGCTTCATCTTGGAGAAATCGATGCTCGCGCACAGCCCCTTGAACATCTTGCTGTTCTGGATTCCGGAGAGCACCTCGGCCGTGTTCGGCCGGAACCGGAAATCGATCACCTTCATTGCGTATCCCCTTCCTCGTCTCTCCGGGCATCGCCATCCCGTTCCACGTGCAGGCTGAAGCCGGCTGTTAGACCGCTACGGTCAGTGCAGCAAGCAAACACGGTGCCACCCCGGGAACCGGGATCGGCGCAAAGCGGCAACCGGGACCGGTCCGGCCAAACCCGGCCGACAGAGCTGTCTTCACGGCCTGCACGACTCCCCCGGCCTCGATGGGCAGCACCCGGCGGCTTGCATCGGGTGCCGGCAACCCTCTGAATTGCCGGGTCGAGCCGCGGCTCCCGTTGCAATGTCGCATCGTTTATCAATAACGGGCTATAATTTCAAGAAATTTGAAATTGACTAAAACGGCCAACTGGTGCAAGATCGCACAACCGTACTGCCGGCGGGTTTGGTCCGAGGAGCGGCAATCGGATTAACAATCTGAAACGACGTTAAATTTGTGCAGGTCGGCCGGGACGCCGCTTAGCCGATGCGGGCGGCCGCCTGTGGCATTACTGCAACCCGGGCGGCACCCCTGCCGGCATCATCCCCGGCCGGCCGGCTGGTCCCGGCAGGCGCGGCGGCAGTAGAATCGGGCTGGTGCCCGGATTGCGGAGGATGGCCGCGCGGGCGGCGGGCCGCACGGACAGGGGTTGTCTTGGCGCGATAGTTGCAAAAAACGGTGCACCGAATCGAGTCGAGGCAGCCGTCGACACGCCGGTGATGGCCGGCCGCGCGCGCGTTCCGGCCGGGGAAGAGGAAGCGCCATTGGTGCCTGTGATCTGGAGGTGGTGGCATGGGCAAGTGCATCATTGCGGTGGATGATATTCTGGACGCCGCCAAGTCAGGCAAGAAGAGGCTCCCGGCCGCTGCCGGGGAATGCATCGTCACGCCGGGCGCCCGCGACAAGGCGGCCGAGCTCGGCATCCTGCTCGACGAAGGCCCGGGTTCCCCCGCCGCGGCGGCGCCCGCGTCCGCCCCGGCCCAGCCATCTCCGGAGGACCCGATCGTCCGCGAAGTCTGCGCTCTGATGAAAGCGCGGCTGGGCCCGGGGGTCGCCGCGAACGAGCTGGAGCGGCTGGTGCGCGAGGTGGTGGCCGCACGGCTCGGCGGCAGCGCTGCCGCCGCCTCGGCGGAAGCGGGCCGGGCCGTGGCCTGCATGGACGGGGTGTGCTTCATCAGCGGGGCGCGGCTGCTGGAAGGCAGCTCCGGCCCGGTGCCGGTGGAAGGAAAGGCCCTGGTGGCGGACGCCATCCGCTGCGGGGAAAAATACAAGCTGGCCGGTGGGTTCATGGACTGGCAGAAGGCCTCCTTCAGCCGGACGGTGGAGTTCCCCGAGATCGGCATCGTGATCGAGGGCGAGCTCCAGCTGACCGTCGGCGGCAAGACCCTGACAGCCAAGCCCGGCGACATGGTGTACTTCCCGAAAGGGGCCCAGGTCGTCTACAGCGCGCCGGCGCGGGTCCGGATCGCCTGCGTCAACTGCATCGACTGATCCCGGTCGGAGGGGATGGCGCGTGAACATCCTGGAACACTGCATCGAGGCCTGCCGCAAGGAACCGGGGACCGTCGTATTCCCGGACAGCCTCGACCCGCGGGTCTTCGAAGCGGCGGCGCAGCTGAAGAAGGAGCGCTTGGCCGAGCCCGTACTGGTGCAGTCCCCCTTCGCCGTTCGCGACAAGCTGCGCGAGGCGACGTTCCGGACCGATGGCTTCGTGGTGGTGGACCATGCCAGCCCGGGCCTGCTCGCCCGGAACGCCGAGGCCTTTGCGGCTATCCGCAAGGAGGCGGGCAAACCCGTCTCCGCGGAGCAGGCCCGGGAAACCGTGCACGACCCGCTGGCCGCCGCGGCCATGATGGTGCGTCGCGGCGAGGTGGAGGTCGGCGTGGCCGGAAACCTCTCCACGACGGCGGCGGTCATCCGCACGGGGCTGAAGATCGTCCCGCGCAAGGCCGGCATCCGGACCATCTCCAGCTTTTTTTTGATGGTCTCCCCGGACAGCGACCGGCAATTCGTCTTCGCCGACTGCGCCGTGGTGCCCGAGCCTACGGCCGAAGCATTGGCCGACATTGCCCTGGCTTCGGCGAACCAGGCCCGCAACCTGCTCAAGCAGGAGCCGCGCGTCGCCCTGCTGTCGTTCTCGACCAAGGGCAGCGCCGAGCACCCCCGGGCCGAGATGGTCCGCCGGGCGGCGGCCCTGGTGCGCGAGCGCGCCCCGGACCTGCTCGCGGACGGCGAGTTGCAGTTCGACGCGGCCGTAGACCCCGAGGTGGCGGCGCTGAAGGCCCCGGGCAGCATCATCGAGGGCCAGGCCAACGTGATCGTGTTTCCGTCGCTGGAGGCAGGCAACATCGCCTACAAGATGGCGCAGCGCCTGGCGAACTACACCGCCATGGGGCCTTTCCTGCAGGGCTTCGAGGGCGGCTGGCACGATCTCTCGCGCGGGTGCAGCGCAAAGGATATTTTCGACGTGGCCGTGCTCGGCATCTGCATGAAGCGCGGAAACTTGCTCAATTGATGATGAAGACAACCCCTCTCCCTCGACGGGTGTATAGACCGGGGGGGCCGAATAGGGGCGAGCAAACGAGCACGACTGTTTATTTCAAGGGCATCAACCATGGCATAAGAGGAGGATCAGAGTGGACGCTTTGGGCATGATCGAAACCAAGGGGCTGGTGGCCCTGATCGAGGCGGCGGACGCCATGGTCAAGGCGGCCCGCGTGCAGCTGGTGGGCTACAAGCAGATCGGCGCGGGCTACGTGACCGCGCTGGTCCGGGGCGATGTGGCCGCCTGCAAGGCCGCGACCGATGCCGGCGCCGCGGCGGCCAAGCGGGTGGGCGAGGTGATCGCGGTGCACGTCATCCCTCGGCCGCACGGGGAGCTGGAAGGCGTGTTCCCGATCGAGGTCAAGAAATAATGACGTCCAGTTGGCTTGAACGCAACTGCTCAAGACAGCACGCTTGCAGCTGAAGCTGCCTGCGGGGTGAACGCTGTGGCCATGGACAAACAGACGCTGATCCGGCTGGTGCGCGAGGCCGGTGTCGTGGGCGAGGGCGGGGCCGGTTTCCCGGCGCATGTCAAATTCGATGCGTCGGTGGACACCGTCATCGCCAACGGCTGCGAGTGCGAGCCGCTGATGTACAGCGACCAGCACATCATGGCCCGGCATGCCGCCGAGATCGTGGACGCCCTCCGGGCCGTCATGGCGGCCATGGGTGCCCGGCGCGGCGTCGTCGCGATCAAGCGCAAGTACGTCGAGATCGCCTCCGTGCTGGAGGACGCCATGGCCGGCACCGGCCTTGAGCTGGCGCAGCTGGACAACTTCTACCCGGCCGGCGACGAGCATGTCCTGGTGCACGAGGTGCTGGGCTGCGCCATCCCGCCCCTGGGGCTGCCCCGGGAGGTGGGAGCCGTGGTCTCCAATGTGGGCACGCTGGTGGCCGTGAACCGGGCCCTGAACGGGCAGCCCGTGACCCACCGGGTCGTCACCGTCACGGGCGAGGTGGACCGGCCGAGCGTGCTGACCGTGCCCGTGGGCACCGCGGCAGCGGAGTGCATCGAGCGCTGCGGCGGCCCGACGGTACCCGAGCCGGTCTACGTTCTCGGCGGCCCGATGATGGGCCGCTTCGTGGACGAGCCGGAGGCGATGCGCCGGACCGTGATCACCAAGACCACCGGCGGCCTCATCGTGCTGCCGGCCGGGCACTACCTGCACCGCATGGCCACGCTCTCCGTGCACGCGATGCAGAAGCAGGCCGGCGCGGCCTGCATCCAGTGCCGCTACTGCACGGACCTGTGCCCGCGGCACAACATCGGCCACGGCTTCGAGACCCACCGCGTGATGCGCGCCTTCGGCGGCGGGGTGGACACCGCTATGGGCGTGATGCAGGCCTCCCTGTGCAGTGAATGTGGGGTCTGCGAGCTCTTCGCCTGCCCGATGCGCCTTTCGCCGCGGCGCATCAACGCCATGTTCAAGGCCAAGTTCAAACAGGAGGGGCTGGCCTACGACGGGCCGCGCGAGATTGTGAAATCGCAGTCGATTCTGAACTCCTTCCGCAAGGTGCCGGTTTCGCGCTTGGCCATCAAGCTCGACCTGCTGAGGTACATGGAGATCCACCCGGAGGATGGCGGCGAGCTCACGCCGGGGTCGGTGCGCATCCCGCTGCACCAGCACACCGGCGCCCCGGCGACCGCCGCGGTGAAGGCCGGCGACAGGGTAAAGGTCGGCGAGCTGATTGGCGAGATCCCGGACGGTGCGCTGGGCGCCCGGGTGCATGCCTCCATCGGCGGCGTCGTGACGGAGGTCGGCGGAGCGGTGTCCATCAGGGGGAACTGACATGGATGACAGGCTGAAGGCCGTGGGGATGATCGAATTCAACAGCATTGCCGGCGGCATCGAGGGCGCGGACTACATGGTCAAAGCGGCCGAGGTCGAGCCCTTCATGATGAAGACCATCTGCCCCGGAAAGTTCGTGGTGGCGGTCCACGGCGAGGTGGCGGCGGTGCAGTCCTCGATCGGCGCGGGCCTGGAATACGGCAAGGATGCCGTCATCGACCATTTCGTCATCCCCAACATCAGCATGGACGTCATCAACGCCATCGCCTGCGCCATGACGGATTACCGCGGCGGGGCGGCCCTGGGCGTGATCGAGACCTTCTCGGCCGCATCGTGCGTCGTCGCGGCCGATGCGGCCGCCAAGGCGGCCGAGGTGGATGTCCTGGACGTGCGTCTGGCCATGGGGCTGGGCGGCAAAGCCTTCTGCCTGCTGTCCGGGGAGGTGGGCGCCGTGGAGCAGGCGGTGGCGGCCGGCGGCGAAAAGGCCGCCGAGGAGGGCCTGCTGGTGCGCAAGGTGGTCATCCCGGGCGTGGCGCCCGAGGTGCTGCGGCATATTCTCTAAGGGGCCGATATTCGATCCTGAATGCTGGATGCTCGATGGTTCCGGCTGGGCCTTATCGAGCATCGAGAATCGAGTATCCGGAATCGAAAAAAAGAGGGGCATCCGGCTGTGACTCAAATTTTCTCTCCCCATGCGGGAGAGCGGCAGGGAGGAACAATGGCCGAGAACGAAGCGTTGGGATTCGTGGAAACCAGGGGGCTGGTGGCGGCGATCGAGGCGGCGGACGCCATGGTCAAGGCCGCGCGCGTCCGGATAAAGACCGTCGGCAACGCCGACGCCGCGCTGATAAGCGTGATCTGCGAAGGCGACCTCGCGGCCTGTGCGGCAGCCGTTGATGCCGGCAAGGCCGCCGCGGCGCGGGTGGGCGACCTGGTCGGCAGCAACCTGATTCCCCGGCCCGACGACGACACCGCCACCCTGGTCGCCGAGCGCATCGACCGCATCATGCCGCGCCCGAGCCGCGCCGGGGACAAGCCTAAAGGCAAGGGCGGGAAATAACCAGAAATCGCACGCCGCCCCAGGCGGCGCACCGACACCCCTGACGGGGCAAACCGGAAGGAGAGCAGACATGGCAGACGCTTTAGGAATGATTGAAACCAAGGGGTTGACTGCATTGATCGAGGCTTCGGACGCGATGGTCAAGGCCGCGCGCGTGCAACTGGTGGGGTACGAGCGGATCGGCGGCGGCTTCGTGACCGCGCTGGTGCGCGGCGACGTGGCCGCCTGCAAGGCGGCCACCGACGCCGGTGCGGCCGCCGCCCGCCGCGTGGGAGAGGTGATCGCCGTGCACGTGATTCCGCGTCCGCACGACGAACTGGAGAAGATCTTCCCCATTGCCAAGAAATAGCCGTGTGTTCGCCGGCGCCGGCCGCAGGGTCGAGCGCGCGGGCCGCCCGGGGACATTCCCCGGCGGGCGCCCGCGCGGCGGCGCCCGCCGGCCGCAACCTCAGCCACAGGAGGTAGGCCATGGAACTGGGCAAAGTCATCGGGCAGGTGGTCTCCACGGTGCGCGATCCGGGGCTGCCGAACCTGACCTTTCTGCTGGTGAACATCGTGGACGAGCACGGCAACGTCACCCTGCCGAGCCAGGTGGCCGCGGACACCATCGGCGCGGGCGAGGGGGAGATGGTCCTGCTGGTCCGGGGCAGCTCCGCCCGCCTGATCCTCGAGGGCCGGTCGCCGCTCGACTTGAGCGTGGTCGGGATCGTGGACCAGATCTCCTCCGGCAAAGAAGCGATCTACACCAAATATAAATAGGTGATACGCTGGTAATACTTCATCCGAATCGATGGATAGGTAAAGAGGCCAAGTTAAAGACGGGCTCAAGCGAGCTCGAAGCTCAAGGCTCAAAGCAAAGACCGAAAAATATGCGTCTCTTTCAGCTTTCAACTTTGAGCTTTCAGCTGTTAGTGTACGCCGCAGGGACAGTCCCGCCACAGGCGGGAAAATTGGGCTAATTACGAAGCCATCAATTGGAGCCGTGATGCCAATCCAACGCGAAGATATCGAGTCGATCGTCAGCGAGGTCCTGAGGAAGCTCAGCACGGTGGTCCCCGCCGCCGCTGCGGCCGATCCTAAGGGCGAGTGGGGCGTGTTCGAGCGGGTCGAGGACGCCGTGGCGGCGGCGAACGCCGCATACAAGCGCCTGGACACCGTTGCCCTGCGGGAGCGCGTGGTCGACGTGATCCGCCGCGCCGCCCGGGCCAACGCCCGGCGCCTGGCCGAAATGGCCGTGGACGAAACCGGCATGGGCCGGATCGAGGACAAGGTCCGGAAAAACCTGCTCGTGGCCGACCGCACGCCCGGGCCCGAGATCCTGTTTCCGAGCGCCATGTCCGGCGACACCGGCCTCACCCTGGTGGAGAACGCCTCCTGGGGCGTGATCGCCTCGGTCACGCCGTCCACCAACCCGGCGGCCACCGTCATCAACAATTCGATCAGCATGATCTCGGGCGGCAACGCCGTGGTGTTCGCGCCGCACCCGAGCGCCAAGCGGGTCACCCAGGAAGCGATCATGATCATGAACAAGGCGGTCTTCGAGGAGGCCGGGATCAACAACCTGATGACCTGCGTGCGCCAGCCCACCATCGAGACGGCCCAGCAGCTGTTCACCTTCCCCGGCATCCACCTGCTCGTGGTGACCGGCGGCGAGGCCGTGGTCGAGGCCGCCCGCAAGACCACCAACAAGCGGCTCATCGCGGCCGGCGCCGGCAACCCGCCGGTGGTGGTGGACGAATCCGCCAACCTCAAGCGCGCCGCGCGCAGCATTTACGACGGTGCCTCCTTCGACAACAACATCGTCTGCTGCGATGAAAAGGAAATCATCGCCGTCGATTCCATCGCGGGCGAGCTCAAGCGCGAGCTGGCGGCCTGCGGCGCCGTGGAGATCGCCCGCGAGCAGGCCGAGGCCGTCGCCCGGGCGGCCCTGCTGGACTATCCCGGCCCCAATCCGCGGCCGAGCCCCAAGTGGGTGGGGCGCGACGCGGCGGAGCTGGCGAAGGCCGGCGGCTTCAGCGTCCCGGACGCCTGCCGCCTGCTGATCGTGGACGTCGGCCGGGAGGTCGACCACGTCTTCGCGCGCATCGAGCAGATGATGCCCATCGTCCCGGTGCTGCACGCGAGGGATTTCAGCGAGGCGCTGGACTGGGCCATTCGCCTGGAGCGCGACCGGCGCCACACGGCCAGCCTGCATTCCCGCGACATCGACCACATGGACGCCATGGCCCGGCGCGTGAACACGAGCCTTTTTGTCAAAAACGGACCCTGCCTCGCCGGGCTCGGGGCCGGCGGCGAGGGCTGGACGTCTATGACCATCTCCACCCCGACCGGCGAAGGCGTTACCAACGCGCGCACGTTCGTGCGACTGCGGCGCTGCACGCTAGTCGGCAGCTTCCGCATCGTCTGACGCAGGCTGCCGATAAACGCCCATCTGCGGCGTTATGCTTATCCCGAGGCATTGCGGCGTACTTAACGTACGCCTCATTTCTCGGGATTTCGCAAGCCTTGCATCTGGGCATTTCTCATCAGCCTGCAGGCCGGGGCCGGAGGCCGCTCGCGCAGGAGGACTCCTAACTCTGGCTCATAACTCACAACTCGTCACTCCTTGCTTCAGAACATGACGATCAACTGGGACACCGCCAATCAGCGCTTGGAGAAAGCAGCGCAGCTGCTGAACAGCACCGACCCGGCGCCAGGTCCCGGTCCCTACCATCTCGGCATCGATTTGGGGACGGCCGATATCAAGGTGATGGTCCTGGACGCCGCCGGAGAGCCGGCCGCATGTTTTTTAGAATGGGCGGAGGTGGTCCGGGACGGGGTCGTGGTGGATTTCGCCGGCGCGATCGACATCGTGCACCGGCTGGTCGGCCGGGCGCAGGAGAAGCTTGGAGTTGAATTCAGGGGGGCGGCCACCTCCTTCCCGCCCGGCACCGACCCGCGACTTTCCACGTACATCCTCGAGCGGGTCGGGCTCGAGGTGACCGCCGTGCAGGACGAGCCCACCTGCGTCGCCACCCTGCTCGAACTCGACGAGACTGCCGTGGTGGATGTGGGCGGCGGCACCACCGGCACGGCCGTTGTCCGCAAGGGCAAGGTCGTCTTCAGCGGGGATCAGCCGACCGGCGGCCGCCACATCTCGCTCGTCATTGCCGGCCATTTCGGCATCTCTTTCCAGGATGCCGAGGAACGCAAGCGCCGCCACGATCAAGACGACATCCTTGGACTGGCCCGACCCACCCTGCAGCGCATGTGTGACATCGTGGCCGGCCATATCAAAGGCCACCGCGTTGAGCGCATCGTCCTCACGGGCGGCACTTGCTGCCTGCCGGGCGTGGACGCCGTGTTTGCAGAAGAACTCCGTCGACCCATCCAACTCCCCTGCCAGCCGCTGCTGCTCACGCCCCTCGCCATCGCCTCGTTGGTTCTGCTATCTCCCCACCTCCTGCGGCAAAGAGGGGGCCAGAGGAATGTATTTGGAAAAAGGGCGTGAGAGGGACAGGGGGTGGGTGTCGGGAGGGGAGGGTCGATTGAAGAGGCGCCTATTCCTGTCATAACTTTGAAGCTGTGCTCCGAAGATTCCCGTTGTCCGCCGCCTCTCGTAAGAGCAGGTGGGCGTACTCGGACCGGATCAGTTCGCGGATGTCGTTGATCGTCGCCTCCTCCAACTTCCGGTCGCCCATGGGGAACTTCATGCCCAGGTATTCGTACTTGGGTTTGCCCATGCGGTGGTAGTCCAACGCCTCGAAGCAGACGCCGGGCATTGCCTGGACATGGTTCAGAATGGCCCGGATGTCGTCCACGCTGTCGTTGAACCCCGGAACGACCGGGGTCCGGACCCAGATGGACAAGTTCGGGAAGGCTTCGCGGACCCGCTTGAGATTTTCGAGAATCAGCTCGTTGGACACCCCGGTGAAAGTCCGGTGCTTCTCGGGGTCCATGCTTTTTACATCGTAAAGCAGGGTGTCCAGAAAGCCGCAGGCCGTCTCGAGGTCCTCCCATTTGCAGAAGCCGCAGGTCTCCATGGCTGTGTGGATCCGGCGGCGTCGTGCCTCCTTCAGGATGCCGGCGGCGAACTCCGCCTGGTGCATGGGCTCGCCGCCGCCGATGGTCAGGCCGCCGCCCGAGCGCGAATAAAAGGCCGAGTCTTCCTCCACCTTGCCGATGACTTGCTCCACCGTCATGGTCTCGCCGTAGACGTTCAGGGCGAGAGAAGGGCAGGCCTTCGTGCACAGGAGGCATTCGGTGCAGGTCTCGCGGTCAAGGCAAATCCGGTTTTCCTCGCCGGCCTTGATCGCCCCTGCCGTGCACACTTCCAGGCAGCGCACGCAGTGTTCCAGCGTCAGGCACTTGTTGCGATTATAGACCAGCTGCGGTTGCGGTTTCTGGGATTCCGGGTTGCTGCACCAGCGGCAGTGCAGCGGGCAGCCCTTGAGAAAAACGACGGTCCGGATGCCCGGACCGTCGTGCACGGAATACTTCTGGATGTTGAAAACGATGCCCGAATTCTTCATTTTAGGTTACATCTGGTCGTGCCCGGTCCGCGCGATCAGGTCGTTCTGCAGATCGGGGGACAGGTCCACGAAGTAGGCGCTGTAGCCTGCAATCCTCACGATGAGGCTCCGGTATTTCTCCGGGTCGCGCTGGGCCGAGACCAGCGTCTGCTTGTTGATGACGTTGAATTGGACATGCCAGAGCTTCAGGTCGCACCAGGTGCGGATGAAGGAGACCAGTTTGCGCGTGCCCTCGTCGCCGGCCACGCACTTGGGCGTGAATTTGATGTTCAACAGCCGCGCCGCGCGTTCCCGGTAGTCGCAGTTCTTGGTGGCGAAGTTGGACAGCAGGACGGCGGTCGGGCCGGCCTTATCGGCGCCCTGTGAGGCGGAAGACCCGTCCGACAGCGGGGTCCAGGCCTTGCGGCCGTTGGGGGTCGCGCTCACGACCTTGCCGAACGGAACGTGCGAGGTGAACGGCACGAGCCGCAGGTCGAGGTGCACGCCGAGTTCCCGGGAATACTTGTGGGTGAACTCGACCGCCGCGCGGTCGACGGCCCTCCCGATCGCGTCGGCGTACGGGTCGTTGTTGCCGTAGCAGGGCACGTTCATTAGCATGTGCCGCAGGTCTTCCCGGCCTTCGAAATTGCTCGCGACCGCGTCCAGCAGCTCGGTCATCGTGATCTTCTTTTCCTCGTACACCAGCTTCTTGATCGCCGACAGAGAATCCACGACCGTGCCGTAGCCGATGAACTCGAAGTACCCCATGTCGATGCCGCCCGGGATCCTGGGCTGGTGCAGGTCGAGGCAGTGCTCCATGCACAGGTCGTGCAGCGCGGAGGCCAGCGGCACGGCAAAGTGCTGGGCCCGCAGCCGGATGATGTGGTGCTGCTGGATGAAGGCGTGCTTGATGAAGTCGGTCTGGTGCGCGAGGTAGGCGTTCCAGAACTCCTCCCAGGTCTTGAACTCGCACGGGTCGCCGGTCTTGAGCCCGATCTGCTCGTCCCCGTATTTTTTCATCCTGCCGTTGTAAAGGGTCATCTCGATCGCCGCCGCGAAGTTGATGTAAGCACACGGGCTCGTATAGGTGTCCCGGTTGGGCATGCGGCCCTCGGAGCAGCCCGAGACGGCGTAGTCCAGCGCCTCGGCAAAACTCGCGCCCTTGCTTAAGAACAACGGGACGACTTCCTCATCGTTGATCAGCTTGGGGAAGCCTGAGCCTTCCTTGATCGTCTCGGACACCTCCCAGACAAAGCGCTCGGGTGAGCGCGAGTGGATGCGCGCGGCCAGATCCGGGTAATGCATCGGGAACTCGCGCTTGGATTTCAGGAAGAGGTAGCTCAACTCATTTGTGGCATCCCGCCCATCCTTGGTCTGGCCGC
>JBLMXM010000434.1:0-2853 GCA_050257775.1 Hyphomicrobiales bacterium | reverse complement strand
TCAGGGTGCCGGTGATTTCGAAGGCAGCCGGCGGAACATTCATTTCTGAATTAATGCCGCCCCGATTTCGATGCGATCTGTTTTCGCCAATTTTCGGAAATAAATCAAGAAAAAAGTGCATTTGCCGCGGATACTGATCTGAGATGCGATTGTCGAACCGTTCAATCGTCAAAACGGCAAAAATATGGCAGAATTATCAAAATAGGATTTTGTTTCGGCATGTTAGTCGATGGAGCAATCTGCCCGAATGGGATTCTGCGGCCGGCGGGATGAAAGGCTGCCTTCGGTCTTCTTATTCCATGCGCCGTCGAACTGGCCCGCGGCAGTGATAAAACAGCTGATAAAAACGGTGGTTCCGCTTTGGTTATTGTCCTGGCATTGGACCACCTGGCCGTTGACCGTGATGCAGGTCTGATTGGACGGGTCGCTTTCCGTGCCGGATGAACTGACCGCCGATGCGGCGAAGTGGTAGACGAATCCATCCTGAAGGCCGGTGACGAGGTAGCTCGGATGGGACGGGTCGTCGAGATCGGACTCCTCGATCTCCGCCAGCAATTCGTAATCTGAATTGTCGACGCTCTGGTAGACCCGGTAGCCGCTCAGGCCGGCCTCCGGGCTGGCATCCCAGGTATAGAGAAAATTAGCCGCATCCAGCGGCAAGGCTGTCGCTGTCATCAGGGCTGAAAAACCTATCAGCAGGGCAGTGCGGTTGGTCAGTTTTCTCATGGAGAACGCTTTAACTTATCAGAATCATATCAATTGGCTAAGATACCACGCATACGTCGAGCGGAGGCCTTCGGCTAGGCCGATGCCCGGCCGCCACCCCAGACGCTGCAGTCGTGAGGCATCCAGGAGTTTGCGGGGCATGCCGTTGGGCCGGCTGGAATCCCACACGGGCTCACCCTCCATGCCGACGGCATCCCTGACAGCCCCGGCTAGCACTCGAATAGTTCTGTCTTCGCCGCAGCCAACGTTGACGTGGCTGCAGGGACCGCAGGCAGTCGCGTAGTCCTCATCCGGCAGCTGCATGATGAACAGGCAGGCGGCGGCCATGTCATCCACGTGCAGGAACTCCCGCCGGGCCGAGCCGGTTCCCCATAACTGAACTCTGGCCGCAGGCCCCTTCCGCAGTTCGGTGCGGACGTCTTCCGGGACCGGGCCGAAGCGCTGCTCGTCGAGCCGGATGCCCTCCAGGTCTCCGGCCCGGGCGAGTTTCGTCAGGTGGAACTTTCGCAGCATGGCCGGCAGCACGTGGGAGGTCTCCAGGTCGAAGTTGTCCTCCGGGCCGTAGAGGTTGGTGGGCATCACCGCGCGGTAGTCTGTTCTGTATTGCCGATTGTAGGACTCGCACATCTTGATGCCGGCTATCTTGGCGACCGCGTACGGTTCGTTGGTCGGCTCCAAGGACCCGGTGAGGAGATATTCCTCCTTCATCGGCTGGGGACATCCGCGGGGATAGATGCACGAGCTGCCCAGAAAAAGCAGGCGCCGCACCCCGGCCTTGAAGGCTGCATGAATCACGTTGCACTGTACCATGAGGTTTTCGTAAATAAATTCAGCCCGGTAGGTGTCGTTGGCGTGGATGCCGCCTACCTTGGCTGCCGCCAGGAGCACGACGTCGATCGGCTCCCTGCGAAAAAAATTCTCCACCGCCCGCTGATCGATCAAGTCCAGATCCGCGTGGGTGCGAGTGACGATACGCTCGTAGCCTCGGTCGATGAGCTGCCGCACCAAGGCGGAGCCAACCATGCCCCGGTGGCCGGCGACATAAATGCGCGCGTCTCTGGGAAGAACCGTGTCGGTCATTCGAGGTTGCCGTAAATGCGGTAGCCCTTTTGCCTTACCAGGACATCTTTTTCAGCCTCTTTGAGGTCGGCGGCGACCATTTCGCCGACCAGTTCCTCGAAGCTGATCCTGGGCTCCCAGCCGAGCTTTTGGCGGGCCTTGGAAGGGTCCCCCTGGAGCGTGTCCACCTCGGTGGGCCGGAAATAGCGCGCGTCGACGGCGACTACCGGCCGGCCGGTGGCCTCGTCGACCCCTTTTTCATCGATCCCGTGACCCTCCCAGCGCAGGCGAATGTCGACCCGGGCGGCGGCCAGCTCGATCAGGTCGCGCACCGAGTGCTGCTGGCCGGTGGCGATGACGTAGTCCTCCGGTGCGGGTTGCTGCAGCATCATCCACATCATGCGCACGTAATCCCGCGCGTGGCCCCAGTCGCGGCGGGCGTCCAGGTTCCCGACGTAGAGCATCTCTTGCAGGCCGGTCTTGATCCGGGCCAGCCCCCGCGTCACCTTGCGGGTGACGAAGGTTTCCCCGCGGATGGGAGACTCATGGTTGAAGAGGATTCCGTTGCAGGCGAAAAAGCCGTAGGCCTCACGGTAATTGACGGTGATCCAGTAGCCGTACAGTTTGGCGACGCCATAGGGCGAGCGCGGGTAAAACGGCGTGGATTCGGTCTGGGGGGTCTCCCGGACCCTGCCGTACAGCTCGGAGGTGGACGCTTGGTAGAAGCGTGTTTTCTCCTTCAGGTTAAGGATTCGCATCGCCTCCAGGATGCGAAGAGCGCCGAGGGCATCCGCGTTGGCCGTGTATTCCGGCGTTTCGAAGGACACCATGACATGGCTCTGGGCGGCCAGGTTGTATATTTCGTCCGGCTGGACCTCCTGCATGATGCGGATGAGGTTGGTCGCATCCGTCAAGTCCCCGTAGTGCAGCCGGAAGCGGACATCCGTTTCGTGCGGATCGGCATAAAGATGATCGATGCGGGCCGTATTGAAGGATGAGGCCCGGCGCTTGATGCCGTGGACCTCATAGCCTTTGGCCAGCAGAAAATCCGCCAAATAGGCGCCGTCC
>JBLMXM010000433.1:0-2707 GCA_050257775.1 Hyphomicrobiales bacterium | reverse complement strand
AGCGGTCTGTGGCCGTCAGTGAGCGGTAGGAAAGCAATCCCCCGTGGCAAACCACCGATTTGATGCGCGGGTCAAGCGCCGCCGCGTAAAGCGCCCACAACGCTCCCATGCCTTTACCAATTACCCAGACCCCGGATGAATTACGGTCCTGACGCGACAATGCATAATCGGCCGAGCGCTGCACATCCTGAACCCTCTGGCCGATAAGCGACTGGTTCATGTACCAGGCCATGTACGCCATTGCCGTCTCTACGTTAAAGAGATGGCTGAACTTACTTTTGCCACCCTCGCTCGCATGTGGCGGGCGAGTCTCGCCGATTCCGCGCACATCCACAGCAATGATCAGGTGCCCACTACGAGCCATCTGGGCCAGGACTCCCGGTTCCAACCCGGAGCATTCTTCTCCGGAAAATTCCATCCCATCGGCGGCCATGCCTTGCTCGTTGAAATAGAGAATTACAGGTGAGGCCGATCGCCTGGTTTCAGGTAAATAGACCCAGGCAGACAGGTAAATCCCTGGCTCCGAGAGGAACTCCAACTTTTCGATTTTGTATCCCTTTTCCCACACCGTGACGATCCCGCGCGGGTTGAGCGGATAATCGTTTTTTCGGTAGTGCAACAACTTCTGGATCTGGGCGCGCATTCGTTCGCAGTGAGCTGTGACCTCATGATCATTCGTTGGCGCAGACCTGTCAGGCGGCAGCGTGGCTTGTTTCTTTGATATGAGCGACCAGATCGTCTGACCTCGTTGCGAGTAACGAATCGAACCGTTTGGCGTGCAATAGAGGGCCTCCGGCTTTTCCGGCACAAGCGCTGGTTCGGAATTCGGGCCGGGACGTCCATAAAACCACCGGCTGAACCAGTCCACCGTCGCAAGCCTCAGTTTGTATGTCCAGGCATGCGGGCTGTCGGCGGAAACCGTGGAGAATTTCTCTGGCACGCCCAACAGCCGGTAGGCGGATTCGATGGACGCTGCGGCTTCGTTGAAGCTTCTTGAACGGTGCTCGATGCTGGCAAGCAGCGGCCGGGGAGCTATCGCAATTTGTTGATCCACATGATCGATTCCATAAAGGGCCGCGGGAAAAACATTCTGCTCGGCGTCAGAAGGTCCCAAGGGGCTGAACAGGGGCAGGCCTACCGGCCAGCGATTCGCCGTCCCGCCTTCATGAACCACCGCGCACTCGACTCGCTCATCCAGCATGCTTATGAACTTGGTTAAAGTCCCTCCACCCGAATGACCCGCACAACCAATCCGCTCGGGGTCAACCTCCTGGCGCGTGAGCAGATAATCGATGGCGCGCATCCCATCCCAGACGCGGTATTGCGTCAAGCTTTCGCCCATCAGCAGCAGAAGCTGGCCGGCCATCGAGTGCTCGAATACAGGATCACCCAACCCCGGATCACTACGACCGGTCTCCGGATTCCAATAGTGCCTGCGCTCACCCTGCCCGATGGGGTCGTAGGCGAGCACGACGAACCCATTCTTTACCAGGCTCAAATAGGCTGCCTGATAGGTTGGAATCGTTCGCCCGATCCCGTAATGCCCGCAAGGTGAGATGACGCCGGGGAAGGGTCCGGACCTGCCGGAGGGAATATACAGGCTGGCTGTAACCGAGAAGTCAGGGCGGCTCTGGAACATCAGCACCTCGATGCTGTAGCCGTCCCGTTTCAGAACTTTGACTGTGGTGGGGTTAAGCGGGGTTTTCTCCGGAAGCCCACCGATCATTTCGATGAACTTCTGCCGGACAAACCGGTTGCGCGCATGAAGGGCTTCGGGGGTTTTAATCTCCTGGCGTTTCCGGTCCCATTGCGCGGAGAGATTATTCAACCCTTTTGAAAGAGACGATACCACCATGTCCGGCGGTGCCGGACTATCGAGCACCACTTCCTTGCCGGGCACGACCGCGCTAAGTGCCGGTAAGGCTGTCAGTCCGAGCGATCCTGCCCCCGCCCGGGTAACGAATTCTCTTCTATTCACGGTATGCGCTCTCCTTGGCTGCTGGTATCCTTGCGCCTGCAAGGGGGGCCAGTCTGCGGTTACCGTAGGCCGGCCATGGATTTGCGTCCAGGCCTGACAAGGCAAGACTTCCACGGTTCCAGTCTCCGAACGAATCATACAGTAAACCCACACCTTTTTAGAAAGGCGATTTGAGTTTTGGGCCTTAGCAGTTCCCAGGGAGCCAATTGGGCCCGGTGCGGCTTCTAGAGACTTGACGCCATAGAGTTGTCCCACTGTTGCATCCAGCAGCAGTTGGACGTATGCTGCGGAGCGTCTGCGGAATAGAAGATTGAAATTCTGGAGAGTGAGAAATGAAGCGCCGCCAACGCCCGAAACTTATCGCCCACTCGCGGGAGAGTTGACCTATCGCTACTTTCATCCGGTGCGCAAGCAGTTCTGGTGGCAGGGCGCCAACTGCCATCTGGCATCGAACGCCCGCATGCTCGGCTGGTTCTCAAAGTACGCCGGCAGCCAGAGCCGTGCCTATGTCCGCCTCGCTTACCGGCTGCTTGAATGGGTTATGGGAGCGAATCCCTTCGCGTCATGTCTGATGACCGGTGAAGGCATGCGCAATCCCTTTCCGCATTCGCGGTTCGTCGGCTTGATCCCGGGAGGTATCATGAACGGCATCGCCGGCAACGTTAAGGACGAACCGGTGCTTGACCTCGCGTACACACTGAACTGGCGGACGTGCGAGTACTGGAGCCC
>JBLMXM010000432.1:0-8025 GCA_050257775.1 Hyphomicrobiales bacterium | reverse complement strand
GCCTGCCGTGCCGTCGGCGACAATTCAACCCAGCGGCCGCTGGACCTGATTGAAACCGGACGCTCGCTTCGGCTGCTGGAGCGTCACGCCCCGGATGGGCGCATCCCGGCGGAAGACCTGGGTGCTTTAGGACTGCCGTCCAATTTCGAGATGGCCTCGCGGATCAAGGGCCTCTGCGGGTTGCCGGCCCCGGTGCAGGAAGGGATCATTGAAGGCGCCATCCCCTTTGCCATGGCCATTGAACTGGCACGAATGGCCCCCGGGCTTTCCGTCGATCTGGCCAAGCTTTTTCGTGAGCTGAAGATCAGCCTGAACAAACAACGCGAGATATCCGCGCTGATCACGGAGATTGCACATCGCGAGGCCATCCCGCCTCGAGAGGTCCTGGCAGAGGCACTCTCCGCGCTGCCGCCGAAGAGCGTGGATATGGACCGTAATCAAAGGGCGAGTCAACTCCGGAAACTGCTCCGGCAGCGACGTTTCCCCGCCCAGCACGCGGCAGAGCAGAACTTCCATGCGCTCCGGCAGCGCCTGAATTTGGGCGCAGCCCTCCAGATCACCTCGCCGCGTGACTTCGAGAGTATCGGCCTGACTCTATCCGCGACCGTCGAAACCCCCGAGGACATCGAACGCCTGAGAGCTAAGCTGGGGGAGCTCGCCAAACAGCCCGATCTCAGGATGCTCCTGGAAGGGAAGGGCGGTTTTTTTAGGCCCTCCTCAGGCCTACCCGAGGGCATCAAAAAGCGGCATCCATGACGGTCACCGCCCTATACGTGGACACCCGGGAGGCAAACGCGCCCGAAGCGGTTGCCATGAGCCTCCGCCTCAGGCTGCCGATGCGAACCGTTGCGAGTGCCGACGAAGTTTATGCGGCGGCGGCAGGGGCGGACGACCCTGTGCACCGGGGAAAACAGATTCTTTACCTGACCCGTAACAAGGGGGCATTTCTCAAGCCCTGTCCGGGCACCGGGCACTACACCTGCTGCGGCTACCAGATCCTGCACATCGGCAGCTTCTGCAGCATGGACTGCTCCTACTGCATTCTGCAGGCGTATTTTCACCCTCCCGTGCTGCAGTATTTCTTGAACCACGCGGACATGATCCAGGAATTGGACCGCGCTTTCAGCCAGCCCCAGGTACAGCGCATCGGCACAGGGGAGTTCACCGACAGCCTGATCTGGGAGCCCTGGACGGATCTTTCCCAGAAGCTGATCGGGCGTTTCGACCGGCAGGACCGCGCCGTGCTCGAGCTCAAGACCAAGACCACCCACGTCGACGCGCTCAGAGGCCTGTCGCACAACCGCAAGACCATTATGGCCTGGTCTCTGAACACGGAGCGGATGATCCGCAGCGAGGAGCGCGGAACGGCATCCCTTGAGGCCCGGCTGCGGGCGGCCGCGGAGTGCGCCGAGGCCGGCTACCCGCTGGCGTTTCATTTCGATCCGATCTTGGTTTACGAGGATTGTGAAGCGGACTACCGCAACGTCGTGCAGCGCCTGTTTGCGGCCGTGCGGCCGGAGCAAATCGTATGGATCAGCCTGGGCACGTTTCGATTCATGCCGGGCCTCAAATCCATCATACAGAAGCGATTCCCTCGGTCGAACATCATCTACGGCGAATTTATCACCGGCTTGGACGGCAAAATGCGCTATTTCAAGCCGGTGCGCATGAAACTCTACCGCGGGATAACCGCCGCCATCCACGCACGAGCGCCGGAACTTTGCGTGTATCTATGCATGGAGGACGACGAGGTGTGGCAGGACGCCCTGGGGTTCCGGCCGGCCGACCGGGGCGGTCTTCCGCGGATGCTGGACGAGGCAGCCGTGCGCCATTGCGGAGTCACCGGGCTTCTTACATGAAACTCAATAAATGCCTGCATGTTATCCTCATATATTTATTTTTATACGTTAATTTTTACAGTCCTGCTGGATGGGCAGGAGAGCAAGTTGCCGTCAAGCGTGTTGTCGATGGAGACACCATCGAACTCACCGACGGACTGCTCGTGCGCTACATCGGCGTGAACGCCCCTGAAATCAATCATGAGCGCCATACTGCCGAGCCGTTCGGGTTGGAGGCCCGCATGCGCAACGACGAACTGGTCGGCGGCCGCCGCATCCGGCTGGAACTTGACGCCGAGCGCCTATACGCCTACGGCAGAACGCTGGCATATGTCTTTTTGCCGGACGGGTCGATGGTAAACGAACAATTGCTGCGTTCGGGTTTGTCCTATTGCCTGTACAAGCTGCCGAACGTCAAATACGAAGGCCGGCTGCTGAAAGCCCAGCGGGAAGCCATGCGCGCCAGGATCGGCTTGTGGAGCGGGTGGCGGGAAACGGGAACAACAGGTGGGTATGTCGGCAACCGGAACTCGCGGCGGTTCCATTTGTCCAGTTGCCCGGAAGTGAAGCGCATCTCCCCCCAGAATCGCATCCGGTTTTCAAGCCGCTGGGACGCGTTCTGGTCCGGCTATGCCCCCTCCAAGGAATGCCTGCCGGAGGGGGCCATCCCTTCTCGATAAGAACCCGCGATCGGTCTCTTATTCCTTCGCCTTGCCGGCCGCCTCGATGATCTTCTGGGCGATGTGGGCAGGGACTTCGTCGTAGTGCGAGAATTCCATCCGATAGATGCCTCGGCCGCCGGTCATCGAACGCAGGTCCGGGGCATAGGTTTGAAACTCCGCCATGGGCACATAGGCGTTGATCACCTGGTTCTTGCCCGCGTTTTCCATGCCCAGAACGCGGCCGCGCCGGCTGTTCAAGTCTCCCATGATGTCGCCCATGAACTCGTCCGGGGCGATGACGGTCACTTTCATGACCGGTTCCAGCAGGACCGGGTCCGCCTGCTCGGCGGCCTTGCGGAAGGCGAGGGAGCCTGCGATCTTGAATGCCATTTCCGAGGAATCCACTGCATGGTATGAGCCGTCGTCCACCGTGGCCTTGAAATCCACGCAGGGGAAGCCTGCCAGCACGCCGCGCTGAGCGGATTCGACAATGCCCTTCTCAACCGCCGGGATGTACTGCCGGGGGATGGAACCGCCCACGATGGCATCGACGTATTCGAACCCTTTGCCGCGGGTCTGCGGTTCGAACTGAACCCAGCAGTCGCCGAACTGGCCATGGCCGCCGGTCTGTTTTTTGTGCCGGCCCTGAACCCGCACCTTTTTCTTGATGGTCTCGCGGTAGGGCACCTTGGGGATGTTGAGCTGGACTTCGACGTTAAACTTGCGCCTAAGCCGTTCGACGGTGGTCTCGATATGGATCTGCCCCTGGCCGTGCAGGATGATCTCCTTGGTTTCCGCCAAACGGTCGATCCGCAGGGACGTGTCTTCCTCCAGGAGCCTCGTCAGGGAGGTGAATACCTTGTCCTCGTCGCCCTTGGTTTTGGCGGACAGCGCATAGGAGATCAGCGTGGGGATGGGGTCCACGGGCGTGAATAGGATCTTGTTGGCCTCGTCGCAGAGCGTGTCGCCGGTGGCCGTTTCCTTGAGTTTGGCCACCGCCACGATGGAACCCGGGCCCGCGCCCTCGACCGGTTTTTGCTCCTTGCCGAGGATTACCAGCAGCTGGTTGTATCGTTCGCGCACTTCCTTCTTCGAGTTGTAAAAAGTTCCGTCGGCACCGATGGCGCCGGAAAACACCCTGAAGATGGTCAACCGGCCGGCATAAGGATCCGTGATGGTCTTGACCACCAGGGCCGAAAAGGGCGCCTTGAGGTCGGGTTGGCGCTCAATGTCTTTCCCGGTCGCCGGGTTCTTGCCGGTCTTGGGGCCTCTGTCTAGAGGGGAGGGCATGACGGCCACGATGAAATCCATGAGAAGGTCGATGCCGATATTCCGGGTGGACGAACCGCAGACCACAGGGGTGAAGGTCCGTGCCAGAGTCCCCCTGCGTAACGCGGTCCGAAGTTCCTCTTCGGAAAGGGTCTCGCCTTCGAGATAGCGCTCGACCAGGGCGTCGTCGGCTTCAGCGATGTTTTCGATCAACGCCTCGCGTTCGGCCGCCACCAAGTCCTTCATGTCCGCCGGGACGTCGGATGCCTTAGCCTTGCCGTCCTCACCGTAGACATAGGCTTTCTGGGTGATGAGGTCGACGACGCCCTTGAACCCCGCCTCCGCCCCGATTGGCAACTGGAGGATGATGGGCTTGGGTTGGAACATCCCCTTCGCGTCTTCGAAGGTGCGCTGGAAGTCGGACCGCTCCCGGTCCAACTTGTTGATGAAAATTGCCCGGGGGAGCTTGAAGTCATCCAGGAATTCCCAGCCGATTTCGGTCTGGACCTTCACACCGTCGACCGCATCGATGACCACGACGGCGCCATCGGCCGCCTGAAGGCACGTCTTGGTGTCCGAGAAGAAATTCTGGTCGCCCGGGGTGTCCATCAAGGTAACCGTATGCTTTTTCCAGGGCAGTTGGTGAAACCCGGTGCTGATGCTCGAGGTGCGCTTGATCTCCTCGGGCTCGAAATCCAGAGCCGTGTTGCCTTCCTCGATTCGTCCGAGTCGGTTGATCACGCCCGCGTCGAAAAGCATGGCCTCAGCCAGGGAGGTTTTGCCGGCACCGCCATGGGCCACCAGCGCGATGTTGCGAATGCCTTCGACTTTCTCGCTCATTGAACATCCTCTCTAAAGTGAATTCTTGCCCGAAGCTGGGCAACAAGCGCTAACTTCTATCCATTCATCCGAAAAAAATCAAGCCCCAAAATATTGAGCCGCCCATTGGGGCGGCTCAATATTTTTTAGTATTAAACGTGAGCTCCGCTCACGTTTAATAGCATGAAAAACTCCTTGTTGCCCTTGGGGCCTTCGATGGGAGAGGGGATCGCTTCCGAGCACTCCAAGCCAAGACCGTGGAAAAAAAGGGCCAGTTCGGCGATCACCTTCGAATGTTGTGCCGGATCCGTCACCACGCCGCCCTTGCCGACTTGTCCCTTGCCGACCTCGAACTGCGGTTTCATGAGAGGCAGAAGGCGGCCGCCCGGCGCCAGGAACTTCAGCACAGCCGGGACCACAATCCTGAGGGAAATAAATGAAACGTCCATGGTGATGAGGTGGATCGGTTCGGGTATGCGTTCCGCCGGCATGTAGCGGATGTTGGTGCGCTCGATAACCGTAACGCGCGGGTCTTGGCGCAGGCGCCAGGCGATCTGCCCATAGCCGACGTCGACGGCGTACACGCGCAAGGCGCCCCGCTGAAGCAGGCAGTCGGTGAACCCGCCCGTGGAAGCCCCGACGTCCAGGCACACCCAGCCTTCAACCGCAAGCTCGAAACAGTTCAATGCCCCTTCCAGTTTCAACCCGCCGCGGCTCACATAGGGCAGGTCTTTGCCGCTGATCTCGACGAGGCTGGCAGCTGAGATTTGCGCGCCGGGCTTGTCCACGACCCGCCCGTCCACGCGCACACTGCCGGCCATGATCAGGGACCGTGCCCTCTGGCGGCTGGGCAGCAGTCCCCTTTCAACGAGGACCACATCGAGCCGTTTGCGCTGGGCGTTCATGGCCTCCCCATTGCTCTGGCGTTTAGAATTCTCATGGTCGCGATATTCGACAAGGGGTTCTCACCGCAGAGGCACAGGGGTCGCAGAGGATTTTGATTTTTCCGTTGCCGGTGAGAGGCCGGTAACGGAATACCACCCCGGCGGTTCGCGCAAGGGCTGGGATACCCCGCAGAAACGTGCAGGGTTTGGCCTTCCAGCGTCTCAGCGGAAGGCCAAACCATATTGAAAAACCCTTTGCATTCTCTGGGCCTCGAGCGCAGCGGGCGGTGAATCGCATAGGCTAGGCTCGTTGGACTCGAGCGCTGACACGAGGCAGGTCGTTCGAGCGCAGAAGGTGCATAGCGGCATTGGCGATGCCCTTGGCATCCAGGCCGTACTTGGCCCGCAGCAGGCTCTGGGACCCGTGTTCCACAAACGTGTCCGGGATGCCGAGTCGTTCAATCGACACATGATGGATCCCGGCATCGTTTAGCGTTTCAAGCACGGCACTGCCGAAACCGCCCTGGCGCACGTTTTCCTCGACGGTGACAAGGCGGGGGATTCGGCGGACCAGATCGACGAGCAGATTTGCATCGACCGGCTTGACGAAACGGCCGTCGACGACCGTCGCTTGAACGCCCTGGTCTGCCAGCACGGCATGGGCCTTGAGGGCTTCGGAGACCGAAACGCCTACGGCCAGAATGACCACATCGGAACCATCCTTGAGGATCTTTGCTTTTCCAATCGGAACAGGGGTGGGGACGGTATCGAGGGGAGTGCCGACGGCCGTTCCCCGTGGATAACGAAACGTGATGGGGCCATCATGTTGGAGGGCCGTGAGCATCATCCGGCGCAGCTCGTTTTCATCTCGGGGAGCCATCACCACCATGTTCGGCAGGCTGCGCAGGTAAGAGAAATCGAAGACGCCGTGATGCGTAGGCCCGTCTTCGCCGACCAGGCCGCCGCGGTCGAGGGCCAGGATGACCGGCAATCGCTCCAGGCAGACGTCGTGCAGGACCTGGTCATAGGCGCGCTGCAGAAAGGTCGAATAGATGGCAACGATCGGCCGGAAGCCCTCAGCAGCCATCCCGGCCGCGAAGGTGACCGCATGCTGCTCCGCGATGCCGACGTCGAAAAAACGGTCCGGGTATGCCTGGGCGAAGCCTGATAGACCGGTGCCTTCGGGCATGGCTGCGGTGACCGCCACAATACGGGGGTCTTTGGCCGCCAATTCCAGCAGCATCTGCCCGAATACCTCAGTATAAGTAAGGCTTGCGGGTTTCGGGTCCTGGCAAGTACCGGTGCTGACGTCAAAGCAGCCACACCCGTGAAAGTAGATCGGGTTTTTCTCAGCCGGAGCGTATCCCTTGCCTTTGGTGGTGGTCACGTGCAGCAGCACGGGCTCTCTGATGTACTTGACATTGTTCAAGATATCAATCAGGTGATCGATCTTGTGCCCGTTGATGGGGCCGAAGTACTCAAAATTGAAAGCCTCGAAGAGCATGCCGGGCGTGACAAACGCCTTGAACGACTCCTCGGTGCGCTTGGCCAGTTGGTAGATGTCCTCGCCGATGCGCGGCAGCTTTTTAAAAAAGAAACCCAGTTCCTTGCGCAACTCCTGGAGTTTCTTGGCGGAGAAGGTCCGGCTCAGAAACGATGACAGCGCACCGACATTGCGGGCAATGGACATCTCATTGTCGTTCAGGATCACGATGAGGTCCCGTTTAGGGGTCCCACCGGCCTGGTTCAACCCCTCATAGGCCATGCCGGCGGTAAGGGAGCCGTCCCCAATCACGGATACGACCTTGGAATCCTCTTTATTGAGGAACTTGGCGCAGGCCATCCCGAACCCGGCGGAAATTGAGGTGCTGCTGTGCCCGGTTGAGAAACTGTCGTAGGGGCTTTCGCTGCGGCGGGTAAAACCGGAGAGACCCCCGTGCCGCCGCAAGGACGGAAAGGCGTCGCGCCGGCCGGTCAGAATCTTATGGGCATAGGATTGGTGGCCGACGTCCCAGATGACTTTGTCCCTGGGGGTGTCAAAGACATAGTGAATGGCTATCGCAAGCTCAACGGCCCCCAGGCTCGAGGCCAGATGGCCTCCAGTATGCGAGACTACATCGACGATCAGTTTCCGGATTTCGGCAGCCAGCTCCGGCAAGCGCGCGCGGGGCAGCCGCTTTAAATCTTCGGGCGATCGAATGGAATCGAGCAAGCTCACGGAGGTTATGTCTTGGTGTTTAGCGTTTAGTGTTGCCAGGATTGAGTTCGGTCATTTCTTGCGTTCAACAATGTAGCGAGCGATGGCCCGCAGGGGATCGGCCTTCGAGTCAAATCCGGAGATGGCCTTGATCGCCTGTTGCGTCAGATTCTGAGCTAATTCCTTTGATTTTTCAAGCCCCAGCAGGCCGGGATACGAATTCTTCCGCCGAATCTTGTCTGTTCCAGCGGCCTTTCCCATTACGGCGGGGTCGCCCTCGACATTCAGGATGTCGTCGGTCACCTGAAATGCCAAGCCGATCGCCCGGCCGTAAGTTCGAACAGCCTCGACCTGGG
>JBLMXM010000431.1:0-4259 GCA_050257775.1 Hyphomicrobiales bacterium | reverse complement strand
CCCCATAGCGAAGGAGGCCTGGGCGGCCACGAGTGACGGAACCTCAGCGATGGAGCTCGCCCGGGACAGAATTTCGAAATGATCTAAGCCCCCTGCTTGGCCTGTCAAACGTCATCGTGCTGGTTCTGATATGAACCATCCATATTGGCTCACTCGGGGGTTCCTCTTAGAAGTGGTTTCATAACCTCGGATCACGCCCGCAGGCAAGGCGCAGGCCGATTCGAAAGCGTAGCATACACGGCAGTATGTGAGCATTTCGAGAGGTTTGCAACACCGCCCCCGGGTGTCAGACAGGATTATGAAACAACATCTAAGCTGGCATCGTGGAAGAACAGCTATCCGGAAGGCTTCTATCATGAAGCTGATCGAAGCCGAGCGCAAGAGCCGACTGCTCACGCGAGCTGAGTTCGGGTGCCTGCGGGGCGCCTACGCCATCAACGTAACACGAGGCTGCGAGTTTGGCTGCGTCTACTGCTATGCCCGCGGCTACCCGGAAGCCCCCGCGCCAGGCGAAATTTATCTTTACCGCAACCTGCCCGAACGACTGGCGGCCGAACTGGATAACCCACGCCGGAGGACGCCCGTTCGCGGGGTCATTTTCAACACCGCCTCGGATTCCTTCCAGACCCATCCGGCTGTTCTCGATGTCACCTACCAAGCCATGCGGGTCCTGATGAAACGACGCATCGGCTTTTCGTTTCTGACCAAGGGCAGAATTCCCCAGCGGTTCATTGCTCTTTTCGCCGAGCATCCGCAGCTGGTGACGGCCCGCATCGGGATGGTTTCAACCCGGCCGCGCTTCCGCAAGCTGTTCGAGCCGCATGCCGCCACGGCGGCGGAACGCCTGCAAAACATCGCAAACCTGCGGGCCGCAGGGGTCGAGGTGGAAGTGCGGGTCGACCCCATAATTCCGTTCCTGACCGATGACGCCCAGTGCATCCGCAGTCTATTCGCCGCCGTTGCCGAGCGGGGCGTCCGGCGCGTGACCCTGAGCTACCTCCACTTGCGGCCTGCGATCTTCGAGCAGCTGCGACACGAGCTGCCGGGGGTCGAGTTCGCTCTGCTGCGGACCTGCTTTGAGACCCGGCCCTGGAGCGTTGTCGGTGCATCTGCCCGGAGCAAGCTCATCCCCGCCCCCTTGCGGCGGAAGGGTTACGCCCGATTTAGGGAAATCGCAGACGAGTTCGACCTCATCCCCCTGGTCTGTGCCTGCAAGAACCCGGATCTGCCAGCGCAGCTGTGCTCCGCCCGGGATGACACGCCCCGCGAAGCCGGTGGAAAGGGCAGGCAGCTCAGCCTTTTCCCCTGCTAGACTTGGATTGTGTTCGACTCCAGGGACAAATTGGGTTAAGTAGAGACTGAAAGGATCAAGACGAGATGCACGCGAACTGCCTGACCACGGAAAGCACCTATCAAACGGTCGGCCGGGCTGGGCCGTGGATGGCCACGCGCTTTCCCACCATCGTGTTTTACGCCAAGGTCTCCGGGATCGTCCGCAGCGCCGCCCGGTTGGCCAAGAAAGGCCTATATGACAACCAGCGTTGGATCGATAGCAGTATCACGACCGTCCGGGCGCTTGAGTCCGTGGGCGGCCGCTTCGAGTTTCAGGGCTTGAACGTCGTCGCGCGTCTCAACTCGCCGTGTGTATTCATCGGCAACCACATGAGCATCTTGGAGACGTTTGTCCTGCCCTGTTTGGTCGTCCCTCACCGCGAGGTCACCTTCGTGATCAAGGAAAGCCTCAACAACTATCCTTTCTTCGGCCACGTGATGCGCAGCCGCGGCCCGGTCGTGGTGGGCCGGGAAAATCCCAGGGAGGATCTGCAGGCGGTGATGGAGGACGGCCAGAAGCGGCTGGAGGCCAACGTGTCCATTATTCTTTTCCCCCAGACCACCCGCAGCGTGGAATTCGACCCGAGAAGGTTTAATACCCTGGGAGTCAAGCTCGCCAGGCGCTGCAGCGTACCGGTGGTGCCATTTGCCTTGAAAACCGATGCCTGGGGACTGGGCCGGTGGATGAAAGACTTCGGCCGGATCTGTCCTGAAAAAACGGTCCACATCCATTTCGGCGAACCCATGAAGGTCCAGGGCAGCGGGAAGGAAGAACACAACGTCATCGTAGAGTTTATCGAGAAGAACTTGGCTGCGTGGGAATAGGCCGGCGGTCCAGGCCGGCAAGCCTGCTCCTATCGGTTTTTTTCGTGAGAAGGACCTTCACAGCGTCACCCCCCTCAAAAGCAGGCTGACCACTTTCTCCGTTTTCTCCGATGACACCTTCTTGAGGACTTCCCTGAATTCAGGGTAATCGTTCTTGATCTGGTTGAAGTCCTTCTTCGTCAGAATGAACACCTCGCAGTAGGTCAGCGCTCTTACCGAGGCCGAGCGCCTTTCCTTCAGGATGAGCGAGAGGTCACCAAAATAATCGCCGTCCTCCAGGGTCCCATGGATAACTTTTTCCTCCTCTGACAAAATTTCCACTTTCCCGTGGCTTAAGAAATATATCTCTTTGCCGATCTCGCCCTCACGGGCAATTATAACGCCGGGCGCATAGGTCTCGGCTTTGAGCGACATCAGGAGCTCATTGCGGAGCACCGGCGAACAGTACTTGAACAACGGAACCTTCTCCAGAAGATCCCGGGTCAGGTACAGCAGCAGGTTGAGCCGGAAGGATGCCGGCAGGTCTTGCAGCAGGACCTCCTCCTTCACCCCGCGGTGGCGGGCCCAGAGGTATTCGTAGTAGTTGCGGACCTCGTCGTTCAACCGCGGCGGCACCTGCCGGGAGCGAAGATACTGGCTGATCGCCTCGATCCGGTTGAAAAAGGCGGCGCGGGCCGCGTCCAGATTGCTGGCCACCGAGGCAATGTTGCCGATGATGTACGCATAGGTGGAAGCCCCCATCAACATGATCAGGATACTGAACACATATTCAAAATCGCGATGGGGCGTTATATCCCCATAGCCTACCGTTGCCATAGTCTGGATTACCCAGTACAGAGAACGGATATACTGGGTAGCGGGCCGGGCGCGTTCGATACCCTGCTGAACCACCCAGCAGTTCTCGGGGAAGCCCTCGAGATACGGCACCAGGAACCACGCGCAGGCGATCCAGTGGATGAACAGCATTACGATCGTGAAAAACTGGGCGATGCGCAGGTAGCCGGTGTTGGTCCAGCTCAGGCTCTGCCAGCGGCGGAATATAACAAAAAGCCGGACCACTCTGAGCAGACGAAGCTGACGCAGGATCAGCACCAGGGAGAGGCCGACTACCCGGAGGCCTTCATCACCCAGAAACATCGCATCCAGCGGCAGGTTCGCGAGCAGGTCCACGATGAAAAGGGTCTTCAGGTAGTGCCCGGCGGTCTGGCGCGCATCTGCGGTTTCGGCCCCCTGCTGCCTGAAAGACGTGAAAAAGTTCAGGATGATATCTACGCCAAAAAAGCAGTCGATGAGATAGACCAGCCCGGAGCCAAGCGCCAACGTCGCATGTCGAAAGGACAGCTGGAACGGGATCAGAATGCAGCTGGCAATGATGAGCAGGAAGATGAAAACATCCCAGCCGAGCCGAAAAGCTGAACCCTCATCGATGGTCTTCATTCAACGGTCCTCACGTTGCGGGGTGATATCCGCAATCTCACGGCGAACTTGTCTCACCATACCCGCCAGGGCAACACCCGATCAAGGCTAAAATGGTAAGATTTGAGCCGACCTGCCGCATGGGTCGCCGTAAGATGCTGGACGCGAGAGCCGGGGCCGAAAGGAAAGTCAACGGGAGTGGATCTTTCAGATCAGATCGGAGGTCCGGCGAATCCCATCTGAAGGATAACATGGGTTTGCCGGAAAGCGGTCCGGAAAAATGGGGCGGAGTTCACCCCGCCCCGTTTTTTGGCAATCTGTTGAAAACAAGCATCAGGCCGTCAGCCAAGGCGCGCGTCGATTTGGAAAGCGCAGCATACACGGTAGTATGTGAGCATTTCGAGAGGCCTGCAACGCCGCCATCGGGCGTCAGATGCATTTTTGAGATGGCTTCGAATAATATGTGAGCATTTACCAGAGACGCGCAACGCCGGATCACGGTTTCAGGAGCAGTTTTTCAACAGCCTGCTAGTGTCGTGTCCCGGGAGTAAAGTGCATAATTACGGTAACTTCTCAGCCGATGCCTTCCAGTGCGGCCGTAGGCTGACCGGGGTGCGAGCCGCGGCGAACCGCAAGCCGATGGTTCAGCCGACTCTGCCACGCCCCCCAGCCGGCTAGAGGGTACC
>JBLMXM010000430.1:0-5253 GCA_050257775.1 Hyphomicrobiales bacterium | reverse complement strand
AGGATCATCGGATTCTTCGCGCAAGAGAGGATATCCATGACTTTGGCAAGCGGCTTATCGATAGACGCCCTATTCGTAGACAGGTTTTCTTGGGAGAGAACGACAGGCTCGCCCGTTTCGGCACCCACCATATCGCGCGGCAGCTCGATATATCCCGGCCTTTTTGTTTCGTGAATAGCCGTGATAACTCGGTCTATTTCGGAAGCAGCGGTTTTCGGGTTGTCCAAGACTGCGTGAGCCGAAGTCATCTCCCTGAAAACGTTGAGCTGCGTCTCGAAAGAACGAACTTTATGATGCAGCAGGGGCGGACCCTTGCGTTCAGATACGCCCGGCGCGCCGCTGATTATAAGAACAGGCGAGACCTCGGCAAAGGCCTGCGCTGTCGTATTGGCGAGCTTCAGGCCGCCGACGCCATAAGTGACGCATACTACCCCAAAACCGGTTATCCGCGCGTAGGCATCAGCCGCAAAGCCGGCCCCCTGCTCATCGCAAGTATTAATCACCGAGAGCCCGCTGTTGCACAGCTCGCTATAGAAGTTCAGGACATAGTCGCCCTGAATGCCAAAGACATGGCGCGTTCCGGTTTTTTGAATTGCCCTGATAAGGTAATCGGAGATCTTCATCATCGGCCTCCTCGGCAATGTGTTAACCGTCGCATTTCCTGCCCAGCAGCAGCTTGGCCTCGGTGGCGATGCCCTGTATCAGAGTCATGTGGTTCTGACTACCCGGGTCGTTGCTTTCGGGCATCTTGCCAGTGAATTCCCAGTAGCTTGAGAGGATGATCATTTTACGGAACGCCAGCGGAATGCCATCACCGGCCAATGCCTGCAGAGCTGCATCGTAGCTCAAGCCCCGCTCGAAATATTACCTAGCCAGCTGAAACTGCTTTTCCAGCAAAGTCCGCTGAGCCCGAACATCGGCCACCGTCCCCGGAGCGCCATGTCCAGCCACATAAATGTCGGCCTCCAGGGCCTCAATGGCCTTGTAGTTGGCGATAGTCTGGGTTACGTGGCCTTCTCCCGGCAGCGGTGTCATGCCATTCATGAAAACATCGCCGCAAAAGGCGATCTATTCCTCGGACAGATGCACCACGACGTCCGATTCGGAATGTCCTACGCCCAGTTCGAGCACGCGGACTTCACGCTCACCCTGATACATACAAAGAGTGCCGCTGAAGCTCAGATCTTGAATTGTGTATCGTCCGTCCGTGAAATCCACATCGGGAAAAAGCCTGGGCAATAGCGCATCATGCTTCGCTTGGACATTCTGGTTCGCTTCCGTCTTCTCACGACCCCGGTGGCTGCTGATGACCATGGCCTCTGGGAAAAGGTAATTAGTGTAGACGTGATCTGCGTGGGAATGAGTGTTGATCAGGAATCGGACTGGCCTGTCTGTCACTCGGTGGATTTCCCGCCGCAGGCTTTGTGTCATGGCGGCATTGGTGAGACTATCAATGACGATTACATCCCTATCGCCGATGACACCGCCGGCGCTGCTGTACCAAATCAGGGGTGGCTGCAGAAAGGCATAGACATCTTTTGCGAGTTTGCGGAATTCAGACATGCTTTACGCTCTTTCCCAGACCAGCTTCTGGTTGCCAGCCTCAATAATCAGAGAGTGGTCATCAAACGTGAAGCGCCTGGGCTGCTCCGACCCCGTCCAACTGGGGATCAAAGCGGCTTTCACATGATGGGTCACCGTATTGCCCTCTACGGTGTAAGTTCCGCAATAGGACAGATACGTGCTGTATGCGCGCGCCCGATCTGGATCGGGTAGCGTCTGAGCGGCGGCCGATTCGAGCGGAAACCCGGGTATAGTCTGCTGACGGTCAGGGTCCATGATCTCGGCGGCCATATATCCATCCGCCGTGTAGATCAGATATCCCACGACAGCTTTACTGTAGGGGAAGCGAATCGTCCCGTCGAGTTCTGTAACTTGCCAGGAAACCAGCTTCCAAGTGCCAACAAAACGGTTTGACTCTGTCATCTCGAGTTCCTCAATGTTTGCTACGCCCGCAAGATCATCGCGTTTCTCGCACAAGCAAGCATATCCATAGCCTTGGAAAGCGGCTCATCGATAAATGCCTTCATCATCGGCCCCCCATTGAATGAAAACCAATTTTCAAGCCACAGCGCTTTGGAACCTTTTCTTCCTTTAGCATCACATATGCCAAGAAAAATGTTCAAAAAACCTAGCAATTTCTTTACCCTTTTCGGGTTAGCAATTTGCAATGTTTTGCAGAGCTGCTAAAAACCAGTCGACCGTTTTTCAGCTCTGCACTCCGCATCCTCCACACTCTTCCCCAACAATTCGTGTGGCTCTCGGGCATATCCGGCGAATAGATTGCCCGGGTAGCAGCCAATAAACGTGTCTAGACATCAGATGATGGAAGAAAAGTTATCGTCAATGCGCCGCAAGCTTTTGCAGCGATGCGCTAGACCTGGCCCGATTTTTCGCGCCTTTGCGAAATGCAGAAGAAAAAATTAAAGAAACTGTTGTTTTCCCTGACGGTCTTTTGGCATCGACGATGCTTAAGCGAAATCATAACATCCGTGATTAAGATTGTTTGAGGATCCACAAACATGGAAGGCCGAGTTCCTGATTGCTAGCGTTATCAAACACGCCGACTCGGAACCGCCGCGAATCTGTTGAATATTAGCTAAAAGGGAGGAGACACCATGAATATGTTCACCTGGATGCGTATTCTCGCCGGCCTCATGGCTCTCGCGTTTCTAAGTTATCCCGGTGTCACTCGCGCCCAGAATTTTAATGATCGTGGCTGTGCGTGGCCGCTCATAATCTCGCCCGAGGGAACCGCTAACTTCCAGGGCCCTGACGGTGCTGCCCGGTATTACATCATGCCCTTTGATACGCAGTACAAAACAATGACAATCAACGGCACCTATCCCAATATCCGGTATTTTTCTTTCGCCGCTTACGAGACTACTACGATGCCCACCGAGAATAGTTTCGCCAGTTTCCACCTCGTAGAACATAACCTTTACGATGCCCAAATCGCCCCTGATTCGGGCAGCAACCCGTTCGTCCCACCGGGCGGTCGCAACGGCACATATACTGTCGTAATCTCGCGCACCGGCCCGAGTTCGGGGAATACAATTGGGGTTTCCTCAGACCTTGTTTGGGTACTCTTGCGGATGTACGTAGCGGACGCCGATCCATCCCTGAGCGGTCAAAGTCTGACGGGCGGGGTGCCGCTGCCCACCATAACACTGTCGGACCAAAACGGCGCCAGCAAGCAGTTGGAGGTCTGCTCGCCGATCAACAAATGGTTAGATGCGAGTGCCTTTGCCCAATTCCTCTTTCCACCGACGGTCGATCTGAGTCTCAAAGAAGGCACGCCGTCCTCCGATCGGCTGTGGTTTGCGTCACTGTTAAACCCGCCGTCGTTTCTATGGCCTAATCCGGACAACAAATACATGATGATGTGGCCAGGGGACGAATACCAACCGGGGCGGATCATTGTCATACATGGCAAAGCTCCGGGTTTTCCCGACACATTCGACGGTTCGCCGATTTGGGTGCCGTCGCGGGGCTTCCGGACCGTGGACATGCGGTATTGGGCCGTGTGCGAACAGGACTTTGCGCTGCCGCTTTCGCTAGTTGATTGCGCAACCGATCTGACAACTCGTCTTGAAGGCGGCTATTATACGATCGTCATATCGGACGATCGGCAGCGCCCAGACTGGTTGAGGCCCAATGTCAATTGGCTGCCGTATGGCGATGAGCAGTATCCCAAGTTTGTGGTTTTCCGCAACATGCTGCCTGCTCCCGATTTTCCCTATGCCGTCCAAAATGCATGGGAGCACAACGACCACCAATGCACGGTTAATTTGGACTTCCAGAAACTTCCAGACCGAAGCGTTCTGGACAGCGCGGGGCAATGTGCTCAGGGAGTGATGGGTGATTATTACCCGGTCGCCGTCTGGTGTGATAACTCCACCTTCATCCACGGCGGATGGCAAGCCTGTATCAACGGGCATTGACCCCGCTTTTCTCTCTCACCCTCAACCGGGTCGGATATCCGATCCGGCTTTTTCGTGTTAAAGAGCACGGGCGATCGAGTCGAGGAGTGAAGGAGGTTTGACAAGAGCCTTAAGGATCGCAGGATTGCCTATGAATACAACGGCGAATAAGAGCAGCGAACCTGTCATTCCCTTCCCATGCTCGGCCGATTATTCGAGAGGCCGACGCCATCGACCTGGGCCTCGACGCCCCAGTCAGAGTGCCTCTCCAAGGAGGTGAAAGAAATGAAAAGGGTTGGAAGTCTCGTACTCAAATCGCTCGTATTCCTAGCGATAGCTAATCTCAATCTCGCCAATGACCAGGCTCAGAACGCACCGCAATCAGTGGCACACGTTGGTGACACAACGGATAATCGCACCCATAATTTTATTAATGTACCTCAGGAATTTGTCGTGTGTACTGGATGGCACGCCCTTTGTTCTGCATCCTTTGACTGCAAAATGAATGGCAACATGGCTGACTGCGACTGTATGAGGGTTAACGAAACCCATATTGTTGAAACGAGTGCGATCCAGGATGCTGCGGCCAAACGCCTGACGCAGGCCAAGTGCACTGCTAAACATCCTTGTGATCTCGACCAAGCTCCTATTTGTAAGGCAATAAAGCACGGCAACTATAAAGTGGATAATGTTAAGTACGATTGGGTATCAACTTATTCTTATCGCGGCTGGTGCAGTCTTTTGGAGCCGGAGCCAATAGCTTGTGACCAACAGACAAAAGGCTATACCGGGGATCTATATTGGGCTGTCTGCGACGCCGCTCCATGCACGGAAAATCAGAATCCATCCGATCCCGAGAGGCCCTTGAGCTGTCAGTGTCGAGTGGAGGATACACCGTTTGTGGGGCCCAAGGGCAGCTGCACCGGTGAAAATGGCGGGATCATTTCAAGCTTTCCGATGTCGTCATGGGATTTCCAAAACAACACATACTCGTTTCCTATGCCTGGCTATGAATACGTACAGGGTGCATGTGCCCCGTTGAAATCTGATCCATTGCCGCCGCGATAATCTAAATTCTCGTATGCACAATAGCTGTAACGGCCTGCAACCACCGGACGGCAAACCTCAGCCGGGTCGGATATCCGATCCGGCTTTTTCGTGTTAAAGAGCATGGGGTGATGGAGCCGAGGAGCTCGGCCGGGGACCAAGTCTTTCGGAATCGGAAACCCAGTTGGTCAGCGGCTTTCTCCCAGTGTCGCCGGAGGGAGCA
>JBLMXM010000429.1:0-3444 GCA_050257775.1 Hyphomicrobiales bacterium | reverse complement strand
ATCTTAACAGCAGATTGCCGTAAATGCCGGCCACGACGTCATCTAGGACAACCCCCCACCCCCCAGGCATATTGCGGTCGATGCGCCTCGCCGGAAACGGTTTGATGACGTCCAAGACACTGAAGGCTGCAAAGCCCACGACAAGGTTCAGCGGCGTGAGCGGCAGTCCGGCCAGCGTGACCATCATGCCCGCGACTTCGTCGATCACGATGGCGGGTGCGTCTCTTTTTCCGATCACTTGCTCAGCCCGGCCGGAAATCCAAACCGCCAGGAACACAAACGCGACGATGCCGGCGATGGATCCGACGAGTCCCAGCTCAGCCAGACCGAAGCACATCGGGATGCCCAGCAGGGTGCCTAACGTCCCGGGAGCGAACGGGATGTTTCCCACCGAGAAGCCTGTCGCCAGGAACACCGCCGCTCGATCCCTGAAATTCATGCGCCGCTTGTACTCATCGGCAGAACCTTTGTCAAGCTACTTGTCCTGAAGCTTCCGCTCGGCAATCTCCCGGGCGACGACATCGTAAACTGTGCGAAGGGGTATCGCCTTTTCAAGGGCGATGTGCCTGCAGGCGTCGTATTCCGGAACCAACCGCACCTCCCCCTGGGGATAACGGATCCGCTTCACGGGAATGGTCCCGAAAGAGGAATCAAAGGTCAGCAGGTCGCGCTCGACCACATATCGGCCGGCTTCATGATACCGCACCCCCAACGAGGTGGTCTCCGACAGGATGCAGCCGGCGATTGAGCTTAGCCGCTCCCGGGGGCAAAGAACCTGAACCATAGTTCCCGGCCGGTTCTTTTTCATCTGAATCGGGATCCAGGCCACGTCGAGAGCGCCCTCCGCAAACAGCCGATCCATCAGGAAACCAAAAATTTCAGGGTTCATGTTATCGATGCTGGATTCAGCCACAACAATCTGATCTCGTTTGAATTCATTCTTGGTACCGAACCTATCGAAACTTCCCTCGCCCAAAATGACCCTCAGAAGATTGGGACCGGGTTCGAGGTTTCTGCGGCCGGCACCATACCCGACTCCCGCCGCGGTCATGGGGGGCATCGGGCCGAACGATTTGGCCACGGTAGAGATGATCGCGGCCCCCGTCGGGGTCGTCAACTCATACTCCACTTGAGTTCCATAGGTCGGCACCCCCTTCAGGATCGCGACGGTGGCCGGGGCAGGTACGGGCAGCCGCCCATGTCGGCAATCGACAAATCCCCTGCCGTTAGGAACAGGCGCAGCGGCAATCTCGGTGACCCCCAGGCGGCTGAGGCAAAGAGCCGTGCCGACGATATCGACGATAGCGTCCACCGCCCCCACCTCGTGGAAATGCACCTCTTCCGGAGAGCACCCGTGAACCCCGGCTTCGGCTTCGGCCAGCTTTCGGAAGATTGAATGGGCCGTCGCCATCACGGGTTCAGGCAGATGGCTTGCTGCGATCAGAGCGCGAATATCGGCAAATCGACGATGGTGATGGTGACCCTGGGCATCTACCTCCACCCGCTTGGCATGGATCCCGTTGTATTCGACGTCCGAGACGGTGATTTCAAAGCCGGATAGCGGTAATGCGGCGATAGACTCCCTGAGCCACGGCAGCGGGACACCGAGATCAATCAGCGCTCCCAGGGTCATGTCCCCGCTGATGCCAGAGAAACAGTCGAAATAAGCCAGCATATAAGTCCGCCTATAATAAATTTATATTTAATTTCAACATAATAAACTTTATTATCTCAATATAAACATCAATCTTAATCTACTTCCCAAAACAAAGAAAAGATTCAGCCATGTATTTTCTTACCGGAGGCAAAACAATGCAGCCGGATAATTTCCAACAACAATTCGGTCGCCCGGATCATGTCATCCAGGCGGACGTGTTCGCGGACGGTGTGAATCTCGCGCATACCGGTCCCCAGAATACCGAGAGGTATCCCTTTTTCAAAGAAGATATTCGCATCCGATCCACCGCCTGATATTTTCGTTCGCAAGCTGCGCCCAAGCCCCTGCGCCGCCCGTTGCGCCAAGCCAACCAGCGGGTGCTCCACAGGGATGCGCGTGGCCGAATAGCTGCGCTCTACCCGGGTTTCCAGCCGCGGCAGGCCGTCGGGTGAGCGGCCTTCTCGCTCCGCCGCGACTATGCGTTCGAAGGCCGCGAGAATTCCGGACGTGACGTTCTCCAGCTTGGTCTCGTCGTGGCTGCGCGCCTCCCCCTGCAGAGTGACCAGCGGTGGGACGATATTAGTGGCGGTCCCGCCTTCGATCCGGCCGATATTGCAGGTCGTTTCCCGGTCGATGCGGCCGATCGTGAGCTCGGCCATGGCTTTCGCTGCAAGGTGAATGGCGTTGATCCCCTGCTCGGGATGCGCCCCGGCATGCGCGTCCTTGCCGATGACACGGATTTCGAAGCGGTTGGCCGACGGGGCCTGGACGATGATCCCATCGGTGTCCGACCCATCCAATGTGTACCCGAATGGGGCCGTAACCCGGCTGAAGTCGAGGTGCCGGGCCCCGGCCAAGCCCACCTCTTCGCAGGTTGTCAGAACGATTTCAACCGGTCCATGGGGTACCTCTCTTCTTTCCCTGAGCACATTCAATGCTTCGAGGATCACGGCGATAGCGCTCTTGTCGTCGGCTCCCAGGATGGTTTGGCCGTTGCTGGTGAAGACTCCGTCTCCAAACTGGACTGAAACCCCCTCTCCCGGCTGAACCGTGTCCATGTGAGCGTTTAGGAGCAGCGCCGGGCCATTGCTTGTGCCCTCCAGCCGTGCAAACAGGTTCCCGGTGTCGCTGCCGGTCTTAGCAGCAGTGTCATCGACCCAAACCTCAGCTCCCAGAACCTCGAGCCTGCGCCGCAGATCGGCGGCAAGGGCCCCCTCCCGCCGCGACACGCTGCCGGTAGCCGCCAGGGACCGGAAAGTTTCGGCCAGACGCTCAGCGTTCACCATGTTTCACTGCAAAACCCAGATTTAATGATTGACAAAACAAGGAAGACATTTAATATACCGCTAAAAAATTGCTATGGCTATTTTGTGGAAGTGCGCAGCTGTCTGGTGAAGCTCCCGGACTTCAAATCCGGTGTGGGGCGCTGATACCGTCCCGGGTGGGTTCGATTCCCATGCACTTCCGCCATTTTTTTCTTTAGTTTCATATACTTAATATCATCATTTTCTACTACAATCCTACTACAAAGCCCCTCTGTAGTTACCCTACAATCGTTATCCAACACAGGCTATCCAACCAAGCTATCTACCGCTAATAATCAAAGGTCCAAGTTTGGCAGTTTGATTGATTGGGTTCCAAGAGTCAATCAAAAAAAGAGCCCATGCCGCCTTGCGACGCTTTCGCGCCGTAACCGATCACATCGTGGCCCGGGGCTTCAAGCGTCGGGATGCCAGCGCAATTGGTGCAGGCCAGAGTTGTTTCTTAAACAACTGGCCTGCATCCAC
>JBLMXM010000428.1:0-9560 GCA_050257775.1 Hyphomicrobiales bacterium | reverse complement strand
GTCAGGTCGGTCCGCGTGAAGCCCGGCCCGATGGCGTTCACATGGATGCGGTGCGGCGCCCACTCCACCGCAAGCGCCTTGGTGAGCTGGCGGATACCTCCCTTGGTCATGGCATAGGCTGCCGTGCCGGAGCGTACCGTCTCGCTTACAATTGAAGCGATGTTGATGATCTTGCCGGGCCTGCGGCTGTGGATGCGTTCGCGGGCGAACTCCCGGCAGAGCATGAACACCGCTGTGAGATTTAGTTCCACGATGCGGTGGACCTCGGCCAAATCGACCTCATCGGCTGCGCCGCGCACTATACCTCCGGCGTTGTTGACCAGAAGGTCCACGCCGCCGGTGTCTTCCAACACCCGGCGGTAGAACCTGGGCAGATCATCGACCCGGGACGCATCTATGGGGTAAATGCGGACCGTGCGGCCCGAACCCTGCAGCTGCCGGCGGGCCTGCTCCAGCTTGGCGGCATCCCGCGCCGCCAGAATGATGTCCGCGCCGGCCTCGGCGAAAGCAGCCGAGATGCCCAGACCGATACCCCGGCTGCCGCCGGTAACCATGGCCGTTTTACCGTCCAACCTGAACTTGTCCATCTGGGGCCCTCCCATTTAGCATTCTACGACCTGCGATGGGGAAAAAGCAGTTGCGCCGATTGTCAATAATGTGTACTAGCCATAACCTAAAAGGCAAGGTTCGTGCAAGACTGCCCGCTGGTTTCCGCGCGCACCTTGATCCAGATGCTGAAGAGGACATGACCGGATGGCCACGGAGCAGCGCATCAGCCAGAGGCTGCGCGATCTAAAACGGCGCCTGAAGCAGGAAAACCCGATCCTGGAGAATGTCGTCGACAGTTTTCGGGAGATAGACCGGATCAGCCGCCGTCTTGGTTTCATCGATCGGGACGAGTCCCACGCCAACCGGACGTCCTGGTGGCCGCTCATTTCCGTGCTGGGGGTGTATTCATCCGGGAAGTCCAGTTTCATCAACCACTTTCTCGGTTACCGGCTCCAGGCCACCGGCAACCAGGCGGTCGACGACAAGTTCACGGTGATCTGCTTCACCGATGAAAATCGCGTGCGTCAACTGCCGGGGCTGGCCCTGGATGCCGATCCCCGTTTTCCCTTCTTCCGGGTGAGTTGGGCGATCGAGGAAGTGGCCCAGGGGGAGGGCGGGCGCATCGATGCCTACCTGCAGCTCAAGACCTGCCCCAGTGAAAAGCTGCGAGGCAAGATTCTGATCGACTCGCCCGGGTTCGACGCGGACGCCCAGCGCACCTCCACACTGCGCATCACCGACCATATCATCGACCTATCGGATCTGGTGCTGGTCTTCTTCGATGCCCGGCACCCCGAGTCGGGGTCGATGCATGACACCCTGGAGCACCTGGTGCGCCGGTCCGTCGCACGGCGCGATTCCAACAAATTTCTGTATGTGCTGAACCAGATCGATGCGACCGCCCAGGAGGACAACGCCGAGGAGGCGTTTGCCTCCTGGCAGCGGGCCCTGGCGCAGTCGGGGCTGACGGCGGGTTGCTGTTATGCCATCTACATCCCGGAGCTGGCCGTCCCCATTGCGGATGCCGCCGCCCGCGCGCGGTATGAGAGCAAGCGGGATGCCAACCTGCGGGCCATCGCCCAGCGCATCGAGCAAGTGGGGGTGGAGCGGGCCTATCGCATCATCGGGATCCTTGAGCAGACCGCGCGCATGCTGGCCGACGAGGTCATCCCCACCTTGCAGCGGTTCCTGGGCGCCTGGCGTCGGCTGGCCTTGTGGCTGGACGGTGTCGTATTCGGCGGCCTGCTGGCGCTTTTCTTCGGCCTGACCCTCCATGGCGGGTATTGGGATGGGTTGTCACTCAAACTGCCGGTATGGGAGCACGTATCCGGCTACCCGGTCGTCAAGACTCTACTGCTTGCCGGCCTGGCCGGGGCTATGGTGTATGTCCATTTCAGCCTGCGGCGCTGGGCAGGCCAGCGAGTCGAGCGTCGAATGGTGCGTGACAAGGCGGTCAGTGAATTTCTCCCGAACTACACGCGGGCTTTCCGCAAGAATAGCCGCTGGTTTCGCAGTGTTTTGCATCGCAACCCGGCGGGATGGGGTCGGAGAACAGCTCGCAGTCTCTCGCAGGTGGTCGAAGATGCTCAGCAGTATGTGCAGAAATTGAACGACATGTATACCAACCCCTCGGGTCAAAGTGCTTCACCGGTTGAGTGGGTGCGAACTCCTCCGGCAAAATCCGCGTAGCAGACTGATGCAGCATCGCCTCTCCCGCCTTGGTCGGATCCCGTCGCATGAAGCTATTCTTCGCTTTACGAAAAATATGGATTAATTTTTGATGGAATCGTAAGAAAATCAAAAATAGATTGACAATATCATCATTTTTCCGTAATAGTTTTGGTGAAAGGAATGATTTCATGGGCCCGGTTCAATGGGAAAGCCACAACCCGGAGGGGCCAAAGCGGGTGATCGTCACCAAGCAGTTACCGGGTTCGCGGTGGCTGGAGGTCCTGACCGGAGCCGGCTGCCGTGTAGAGGTCTGCACCGCGACGGCGGTCCTGAGCACGGCCGAGATAATAGCGGCCATGGGCCAACGTTGCGACGGCGCCATTGGCCAGCTGACCGAGGCCTGGGGCGGAGGGTTATTCTCCGCCCTCAAGGCGGCGGGCGGCACGGCTTACAGCAACTACGCCGCCGGATTCGACAACGTCGACCTCAAGGCCGCCACCCGGGTCGGCATCCCCGTTGGGAACACGCCCGGAGTGCTGACCGACACCACGGCCGAGATGGCGGTCGCACTGACCTTTGCCGCCGCCCGGCGGGTAGGCGAGTCCGAGCGGTTCCTTCGGGCCGGCCGCTTCGGCGGCTGGCTGCCGACCTTGCTTTTAGGGGACCTGCTCAGAGGCAAGACAGTCGGCGTCATAGGCGCCGGCCGCATCGGCGCAGCATACGCCCGCATGATGGTGGCGGGTAACCGGATGAACCTAGTCTATTTCGACCTCCACGGCAATGCGGAACTGGAGCAGTACGTAGCGGATTACGCCGCTTTCCTGCAAGCCCATGGCCAGCCTCGTGTAACCTGCCGGCGGATGGCTCGCGTCGAGGATCTTCTGCGGGAGGCCGACGTGGTCAGCATCCACACGCTCCTGGATGATTCCACCCGCCATCTGATCGACGCCGAGCGGCTGAACATCATGAAGGCGAACGCGCTGCTTGTGAATACCAGCCGGGGGCCGGTGATCGATGAGACGGCCTTGGTGGAGCATTGTCGCACCCATCCGAATTTCCGGGCCGGCCTGGATGTCTTTGAGAAGGAGCCGGACCTGGCGCCGGGTCTGGCAGCGCTGGAGAACGTGGTCATCGTGCCGCATATCGCCTCGGCGACTAGGTGGACCCGGGAGGGTATGGCCACCCTGGCGGCGAGCAACGTGGCTGCGCTGCTTATGGGCTACCCGGCCTGGAACCGCCCGGACATTATGCCGTTTCTGGGAGATCGACCGCCCCAGGCGGCTCCGAGCATTCTTAACGCGGAAGCGCTGGGGATTCCCCTGTACCGGGAGGAGTGATGAGTAACGAGTAACGAGCAACGAGTAACCAGATACGAGTTATGAGTGATGAATAACGGGTGATGCGCAAGGGGTGCCGATTCCTTGCCCCTCCATTTCGAAGGAGATGAAGTAATAAAATGTCATCGGCTTAGACGGCTTTGTAAAAAGGTCAAGGTCAAGGCGCGCGGCCTAACGGCCACCCGCCGTGCGGGAGGTTTGGATTTTCGGCCAACGGCCGAAAAGACTAAAGCACGACAGTGCTTGCAACGTTACGTTTGCGAAAGCAAACAATCTCGTGGCGCGAGGCGTACTAACAGTACGGCGTAGCGACAGCGGGATGAAGTGCAACGCCGAGATTAGCCTTTTTACGAAGTCGTCAAAGGAGGTGGCCATGCAATTCGCAGATCGTGTAGCGCGCTTGGGAACCGAGACGGCATTTGCGGTGTCTGCCGAGGCGGCGGCTTTTGCCGCCCAGGGGAACAAGGTATATCCGTTTCACCTCGGAGACATGAACATCCCGACCCCCGCCAACGTGATGGACGCCGCCGTCAAGGCCATGAAGGGGGGCAAGACCGGCTACTGCCCGAACGCCGGGATTCCCAAGCTGCGGGAGGTCCTGGCAGCCGATGTCAGCGCTTCCCGTGGCGTCCGTTACTCCGCGGAGAACGTCGCCATCCAGCCCGGGGGAAAACCCACCATCGGCAAGTTTTTCCTTGCGCTGCTCAACCCCGGGGACGAGGTGCTTTATCCCAGCCCGGGCTACCCGATCTATGAATCCCAGATCGAGTTTCTGGGCGGTGTCCCGAAGCCCTACCGCTACCTGGAAGGCGATCGCACCTTCACCATCGACCTGGATGCGCTGAAGCGACAAATCACCCCGCGCACCCGGATCCTCGTCCTCAACGACCTGCAGAACCCCACCGGCGCCGAGTGCTCGCAGGCTGAGCGCGACGCCTTGGCTGAGTTGGTGTTGAAACACAACCTTTACGTCCTCTGCGACGAGGCCTACTTCGACATCCGCTACGACGGGCGGAGCACCTCGTTTGTTTCGCTGCCGGGAATGGCCGAACGGTGCGTCATCCTCTACACCTTCTCCAAGAAGTTCGCCATGACCGGCTGGCGCTTGGGGGCCTCCATCGGACCGAAGCCCATCATCGATGTCATTGCCAAGATCAACGTCAACGATGAATCCTGCTCGAACCACTTCATCCAGTACGGTGCGATCGAAGGGCTGACCGGTGATCAAAGCGGGCCGAGGCAGATTCTAAAAATACTCAGGGAGCGCCGCGATCTGGCTGTCGATCTGCTGAACGGCACCGAGGGAGTACGCTGCCTGCGGCCGAATGCCACCTTTTACCTTTATCCCAACATCACCGGGGCCATGAAGCGCAAGGGGTTCAACGACTACGAATCCTTCCGGCGTGCCTTGCTGCACGCAACCGGCGTTTCGGTCTGCGCACGAATTCATTTCGGCAGGCCGCTGCCCGGCGAAACCGACTTTTACATCCGCCTGGCCTATTCGGGCATCGATTTGCCCGAAATCCGCGAGGGCCTGGGGAAGTTTAAAGCATTCATCGAAGGCTGACACCGGAAAATTTGCAAGCCGGCCTAAAACCCGCTATCATTTTAGGTCATGAGTGGCCACGCATCAAGGGCCGATGACGGACCGGCTCAAACAGCTCCGGCACCGGGCGAAGCCGACTTCCCGAGGGCCGCGGTACTGGTCAAGCTGCTGCGGGCCTGCCGCGGACTGAGCAACGTGTTGGAGCCCCGCGAGCTCTATGCGGCTCTCGCCGGGATACTCGCCGAGGCCTTCGGTGTTCAAGCGCTGTCCATTTTTTTAGTTACTGCCGAGCAGGCTGGCTTCGAATGGGTGTTCAGCAGCGACCCCGCAGTTCGGGACCTGCGGATCAGCATAGAAAACCCCGAGTTTCGGCAGCAGCTCCTCCTTGGGCAGCCGCTCGCGGCGACAGAGTTTATCCGTGGCCTGTCAGACCAGTCCGACCACCAGGTGCAGGCGTGCCAGCGGCTGGGGGCCGTTCTATGGCTTCCCCTCGTCATGCGCCAGGAGATGATCGGCTTGCTTGCGATAGGGCCCCGAGGCGATGACCGGCCCTTCGAAGATGCCGACGCGTATTTTCTAAGTGAACTGGCATCCCATGCGGCCGTCTGCATCCGCACCGGCCGCGTCTATGCCCAGCGCCAGAGAGAAAAAGAAGACCTGGACAAGACCCTGCAGAACCTTTCCCTGCTGTACAACATCGGCAAAGCCATCAACTACATCAGCGATCTGAAAAAACTGCTCCAGTACATCCTCTCACAGGCCATCGAGATCACCTCTGCTGAAAAAGGGTCCAACATGCTCTACGACATGGAAACCGATCGCCTGAATATTCGCGTGCTGGCCGGTCTGGCGGATGTGGCCTATCAGGAGAAGGTCAACAACAACGAAGTTCAGTGCCGCAGTTTTCGGCCGGGCGAGGGCATCGCGGGCCGGGTCTTTCTGACGGCCAGGCCGATCGTGGTCAACAACATTCAAGCGGACGAGCTTTTTGTCGGATCGGAGACCTCCTTTGCACGCTCCATCGCCTGCATCCCCATGGTGGTCTACAGCGAGCCGATCGGGGTCATCAACGTGACCAACAAGCGCCAGTCGGAGGGCTTTACGGAAGAGGATGTCAATATGCTCAAAGCGGTTGCGGACCAAGCGGCCGTGGCCGTCAACAAGGCTCAACTCTGGGACATGGCGGTCACGGATTCGCTGACCGGTCTTTATGTTCGGCGCTATTTTATGATGAAGCTTCAGGAGGAAATCCACCGCGCCGAGCGTTACAAGAAAGTGCTCTCGGTCATCATGGCCGATCTGGACCATTTCAAATCGGTAAACGACACCTATGGCCACTCGGCTGGCGACCGGGTCCTTCAGGCGGTCTGCCGTTACATGCGCAAGAACATTCGCGACGTGGACATCCTGGCCCGGTATGGCGGGGAGGAGTTCGTCTTCCTGCTGCCGGATGCGGACAAGGAAGCGGCTGTCTGCCTGTCCGAGCGTTTGCGTCGCGGCCTTGCAGAGTTGCGCATGGATGATCTACCGACGCCATCCTTGAGCCTCGGTGTGGCCAGCTATCCGGCCGATTCCGTTAGACTGGAGGACTTGATCCAGCAGGCCGATGCGGCCCTGTACGCAGCCAAGCAGGCCGGCCGCAATCGAACGGTGCGGTATTCGCGACACATCCAAACCCTGCGGTCGATCAACCGGTCGGATGCCGCCTGATCATCATGCCGCTTTTTGCCGGGGCCGCCGGCCTGGCCCTTGAGGGCGAATATCGTTCCGTGCTTTTTACAACCTGTAAAGATTTTGGACATCATAGCGGTCGCCGGCTAATGGCCCTTCTGGAATTCTGAAAGAATCCATTTTAATTTGTCGAGGTTATTTGATATCGTGTGGCCCTGCGCGTTGGTATAATCCTTGCGAAAAATTGAGCGCCCCGGACGCCTGAAGGGGAGGACCGCTGGGTCAGCAAGTTAACTCTCAGCGCCTGGAGATGGGATGGCTGGCGTCATCGACGATTACACCCTATGAAGGAAGGAGAGAGGATATGTCTGAGATCATGGATTATGTGAAGAACCGTGACCCCCATGAAAAGGAATTTCACCAGGCCGTCAACGAGGTCATGGAATCCATTAAGCCGGTGCTGGATCAGAATCCGATCTACCGCCGCGCCCGCATTCCCGAACGCCTGGTCGAACCCGAGCGCGTGATCATGTTCCGAGTTCCCTGGATGGACGACCAGGGTGTCATCCAGGTCAACCGTGGGTTTCGGATCCAGATGAACAGCGCTATCGGCCCTTACAAGGGAGGATTGCGGTTCCACCCCTCGGTCAACCTGGGGATCCTGAAATTCCTGGCCTTTGAGCAGGTCTTCAAGAACGCGCTGACCACTCTTCCCATGGGTGGGGGCAAGGGCGGATCGGATTTTAACCCCAAGGGCAAGTCCGACAACGAAGTCATGCGCTTCTGCCACGCCTTCATGGCCGAGCTCTTCCGCCACATCGGCCCCGACACAGACGTGCCGGCCGGAGACATCGGCGTGGGGGCGCGGGAGATCGGCTACCTCTTCGGCATGTACAAGAAGCTTCGCAATGAATTTTCGGGGGTGCTCACCGGCAAGGGGTTGCACTGGGGCGGAAGCTTGATCCGGCCGGAGGCAACCGGCTACGGGTGCGTCTATTTTGCAGCGGAAATGCTGGCCACCCGCAACCAAAGCCTGGCGGGAAAGGTATGCCTGGTATCCGGGTCGGGCAATGTCGCCCAGTACACGGTGGAGAAGCTGATCGAACTCGGCGCCAAGGTCGTCACCCTATCGGATTCCAACGGCTGCATTTACGATGAGAGCGGCATCACCAAAGAGAAACTGGCTTTCGTGATGAACCTCAAAAACGTGCGCCGCGGCCGCATCAAGGAGTACACCGACAAGTATCCTTCCGCAGTCTACACGCCGGTCGATCCGGCCGGCGACTGCAATCCGCTCTGGAACCACAAGGCGGACTGCGCCTTCCCCAGCGCCACCCAGAACGAGATCAATGCCAAGGACGCCCAGAACCTGGTGAAGAGCGGCGTGCAGCTGGTGGCCGAAGGGGCCAACATGCCGACTACGCCGGACGGCGTGGACATATTCCTGGAGCACAAGCTGCTCTACGGACCGGGCAAGGCGGCCAACGCCGGCGGGGTGTCAGTCTCCGGCCTGGAGATGACCCAGAACAGCATGCGCCTGGCCTGGACGCGGGAGGAGGTGGACAAGCGGCTGCACATGATCATGCAAAGCATCCACCAGTCGGCCCGGGCTGCCGCCGAGCGCTACAGTATGCCTGGCAACTATGTTGCCGGCGCGAACATCGCCGCGTTCACCAAGGTAGTAGACGCCATGATGGACCAGGGCGTGGTTTAACAAAAGCAACGACTAACGAGGATCAGACAACGATTGATGAGTAAGAGTTAGGGTAATAAGTGAAAGGATAAAGAAGTAACGAGTAACCCGTGACGAGCAATGCAAGATGAGGACGTGGGCGGAAAAAAGCCGCCCCGTCCTCGTTGCGTTGGCGTCCGACCCCGCTGTTTATCCTTGACAGAGTGTTCTCTCTTCCTTAGATACCAAGCCAGAATCGCTGCACGCGGGGTGGCTTGGTCCAAAGCCTGAGATCATACCCGCTGAACCTGATCTGGATAATGCCAGCGTAGGGAAACGAGATGGCGTGCAGCGCCGGTCGATGATTTGAATCGTTTCCCGCCGGGGAGGCGATTTTTTTTATTCAAGGGGGATGCATGGATATTCGGCCGGTTCCGGCATCGGAACGCAGTCTGGGCGGCAAAGATTTTTTTCTGCTGTGGGCAGGGGTGGCTATTTCGCTGGCCGAAATCTGGGCTGGCGGGTTCCTGGCACCCATGGGATTCTGGCCTGGACTCTGGGCGATTGTGCTGGGGCATCTGGTTGGGAACACCCTGATGGCGCTGGGGGGCGTGATCGGCTCCGACCACGGAATCATGTCCATGGTATCTGTTCGGCCTGCCTTCGGCATCCGGGGATCCAGCCTGGCCGCGGCGCTCAACATCATCCAGCTGATCGGCTGGGCGGCCATCATGCTGATCATCGGCGGCCGGGCCGGAGCTGCCCTCGGCAAGCCCCTGGGCGGCGTTTTGGCGCAGGATTCGTTCTGGGTGGTGCTGATCGGATTCGGGACGCTGCTGTGGGCGCTGTGGACCGGAAAACGGGTGTGGAAAATCCTCCAGACGGTGTCAATCGCCGGCCTGCTGCTGGTCATCGTGACAATGACGTGGGTGGCATTCGGCGGAATGGAAGCGAAGGTCCCGGCCAAGTCCGTCGAACCCATGGCGTTCATGACCGGCCTGGACCTGGTCATCGCCATGCCGATCTCATGGATGCCGCTGGTGGCGGACTATTCGCGCTCGGCCCGCAGCACTCGCTCGGCTTTCTGGAACACGTGGTGGGGCTATTTCCTAGT
>JBLMXM010000427.1:0-12771 GCA_050257775.1 Hyphomicrobiales bacterium | reverse complement strand
CGCACCGTCAAGGGTTTTTCGATTGCCATGATCACTCCGCCTGAATCAGACAATTCCAAGCAATTCCCATTCCACCTTTCGTCGAACAACTCGAGCGCGCGTCAATCTACAAAATAATTATCTGAAATCACGATAATTTCATCCGAATCCGGGCTCTCGGCTCGACCTCTCCAACCAGGTAAGATCAATCCGCCAGCGGCAGAAATTTCCGATCGGGATCAAATTATTGGCTGATCGTCGCCTCATTGCACATTTCACCACGATGTACTACGTATACCGAACCCGCTCGCCCTGAGAGTTGAATCTGCTATTGTAGGAAAGGCTTTCGAGCCGCAACTCATGAAAGCATTCACCGAAGTCATGCAACGCAAGATTACGGCGTGAGGAGCCGTTTTTTACAACCCTTGAGAAAGGAAGCGCCATGGAACGCGAAGGGTCCGGTCAGGTCCGGCTGCGCAATGACACCTTGAGCATTTTCCGCTCCGCGCTGGCAGCCGTCGACCCGGAGGAGGCTGTCCACCGTCATGTGCGGATTGGGGGGGGAAGCTCTCTGGCGGTAGAAGGTCGGCGCTATGATTTGAGCGCCTGCAAACGCATCCTGGTGGCCGGTGCCGGCAAGGCCGTCGCACCCATGGCCAAGGCCCTCGAGGACCTGCTGGGCGACCGGATTGCCGACGGCGTGCTCGTGGTCAAAGACGGCCACGGATTACCGTTGAAAAAAATCCGCATCCATGAGGCCAGCCACCCGGTCCCCGACGAGCGGGGAGTTGCCGGTACGCTGGAAATCCTGGAACTGCTGGAAGGTGCCGATGAGCGTGACCTGGTCATATGCCTGATATCCGGGGGCGGCTCGGCCCTGCTCATCGCCCCATCGGAAGGCATCAGCCTGGCGGACAAGCAGGCCACCACGAAGAATCTGCTGGCCTGCGGAGCAACCATTCACGAAATCAATACCATCCGCAAGCATCTCTCCCGCGCCAAGGGTGGGCAATTGGCGCGTGCGGCACATCCCGCCAGGATGCTGAGCCTCATCTTGTCAGATGTGGTGGGTGACGATCTCGATGTCATCGGATCGGGGCCGACCGTTCCCGACCGCAGCACCTTCCAGAACACCATGGACATTTTCAAGCGCTATGACATCTGGGACCGGATCCCGAATTCCGTGCGCGAGCGCGTGGTGCAAGGAGTAAAGGCGGCTCTGCCGGAGACGCCCAAACCGGGCGATCCCGCCTTCGAAGGCGGTACCCAGATCTTGGTTGGATCCTGCCTGCGCGCGCTCAACGCTGCAGCTGAAAGCGCCGAGGGCAAGGGCTACCGCAGCATCATCCTTTCTTCAAAGGTCGAGGGCGAAGCCCGCGAGGTGGCCAAGGCGTTTGCGGCCATCGGCAAGGAAGTCAACAGCTCCTCCCATCCGCTAAAGCCTCCGGCCTGTGTCCTGATGGGCGGCGAGACCACGGTGACGCTCCAGGGCGACGGCCGCGGCGGTCGCAATCAGGAATTCGTGCTGGCTGGGGCCATTGCCCTGGATGGAATAGAACAGGTTGTTCTTTTGGCTGGCGGAACCGACGGCACCGACGGGCCTACGGACGCGGCCGGCGCCCTCGCGGACGGACTCACAATCCAAAGAGCGAGGGCGCTGAGCATGGATCCTCACGCTTTCCTGAAACGCAACGATTCGTACCATTTCTTCAAGCCGCTCGACGATCTCATTATCACCGGGCCGACCCGAACCAATGTAATGGACATTTACATGATTCTGATTGGGGCATGAAGGTCCGAGGGGCCGCGGGGCAAAGAGTTCAAGTGAGAAATAAAAAGAAATGATCAGCCGCCAAGTCCTGTTCATATTCATGACGGCTTTATTCTTCAGCGGATGCGCCATATTGCCGCGGGGCGAATGGCCGCAGGATCTGGGGGGCATTCCGCCCCGGCGGGAGATCACGTCGGTCCCCTTTTTTCCTCAGGACGAATATCAGTGCGGACCGGCCGCGCTTGCCATGGCGCTCGCCTGGAGCGGGCTGGCGGTCAAACCCGCAGACCTCACCGATAAAGTCTACACGGCCTCCCTCCATGGCAGCCTGCAGCCTGCGATGATCGCCGGCGCGCGGCGCTCGGGCCGTCTCGCCTACGTGATCCACGGAACCGATGCGTTGATGCGGGAAATCGTCGCCGGCCATCCCGCGATTGTCCTGCAGAACCTCGGTTTTTCCTGGATACCCGTGTGGCACTACGCGGTGGTCATCGGCTATGACATCCCTGCCGACCAGATTATCCTGCACTCGGGCCTCGATGCCCGGAGGCAAGCCTCCATGGGCGTCTTTCAAAACACCTGGGCGCGCGGAGAAAACTGGGCCCTCCTGGTCCTGAAACCCGGCGAACTGCCGGCCACGGCGACGGAGACCGGTTTCCTGCAAGCCGCGATCGGCCTGGAGAAGGCGCAACAACCCTCGGCGGCCATTGAAAGCTACCATGCCGCGCTGACCCGCTGGCCGCGAAATATGCCGGCCATGATGGGCCTGGGCAATTGCTATTATGCGCTGGGGGATTTGAAAAACTCGGAAGCGGCGTTTCGCCGGGTCATCTCTGTCCATCCGGATCTCGGCGCTGCCTGGAACAATTTAGCGGATGTGCTCTTCCGCCAAGGACTGAAAGACGAAGCACTCGACGCCGCCCGCCGTGCAGTCTCTCTGGGCGGCCCGGGTAAAGATACCTTCCAAAAAACCCTCCAGGAAATCGAGTCGACCTCACCTTAATCCGGTTGGGGTTGAGTCCGGCGAGACTATCGCGCGCGGTGATGCTCATTGCGCTGAGGCGTCGCCGATTAACCCAAGCCGCCTTTCACCCTATCGGCAAGCCGATCGAGTTCCGCCCTGGGAGGGTTCTTCACAGGCCATGTGAACGTGACTCCATCTTCGAGGTAGCGCGGCAGCACGTGAATGTGAAAATGCTCAACGGTCTGCCATCCGGCTTTTTCGTTGGCTTGCAGCAGGGTCATGCCTGCCGGCTGCATGGACGTTTTCACAGCCTTGGCAACTTGGGATGCAGCTCGAAACACCGCAGCCGCCAGATCGGCATTGAGGCCATAGATGTTTTTCACGTGTGGCTTAACAGCTACGATGACATGACCCGGATTGACCTGGCCCGCATCCATGAATGCCAGAATCTGAGAATCTTCATAAACTTTGCTGGACGGTATCTGGCCTGAGACAATCTTACAAAAAACGCAATCCGTCATCTATTGCTCCTTTGCTGCTTTTTGGCAAGGCAGCTGGTGATCAGGTCCGGCAGTTTGGATAGCCGGGTATGTGTGAACGGTTGCCTCATGATTGGCACTTCCTTCAACGAATCAATTCGCAACGGATCAGATGTAGAGCCCAAACAGGCGTAGCAGACGCGGAATTTATTCCTTTTGTTCGGCTGATCGGATGCCTGACGAAGCGCCAAGCCGGCCTGCCCCAGCGGAACTCTTGGAGGTCGGCGTTGGCACGAAGGTCAAGCCTTCCCAGGACCTTTCGTTCTGGAGTAGAACTGAGCCAGTCGCGTCCTGGCTTCACTGAAGTCGCCCAGGCTGGAATACGCATTGATCGTTTCGATACGCAGGGCATCGTCCAAATTTCGACCGACCACGTCAAGGACCGTTTCCTTGGCAGACCTAATCGCCTGTTGGCTGTTGTTCAGGATCATTCCTGCATACTGCTCTGCCGTTGCCATGAGGTTCTCCGGTGCCACGACCTGACTGACGAGGCGTAGCCGATACGCCTCGTCTGCGGGGATTTCTCGTCCTGTGAGCGTAAGTTCCAAAGCGGTCGCAAGTCCGGCGATCGCCACGAGCCTCACAATACCGCCATCGCCTTGGTGAAGCCCGTAGCGAACTTCAAACACACCGAACTTGGCCTTATCCGAGGCGATCCGAATGTCGCACGCCAGAGCCAGCTCGAAACCACCTCCTATCGCGTGACCGTTGACTGCAGCGATGATCGGCTTTGTTATTTTATGTTGTCCCCGGGTGATTCCACCCCCGATGCCGGCCCGGACGTTCTTCCGGACATCGAGCATATTGGCCCTCTCCCATTTGGGAATGAAGGTCTTCAAGTCGGCCCCCGAGCAGAAGGCTTTCCCAGCGCCGGTTAGAATGCCGACATCGAGTGACTCGTCCCTGGCGAAGTCATCCCAGACCTGCCATAGTTCAGCGTTAAGGTCATCATCGAGCGCATTGAGGGCGTCGGGTCGGTTCAGGGTGATGTAGCCGATCTTGTTCCGCTTTTCATAAAGAACCTTGGCCATAACCGCACCTTCCTCTCCGGGTAGCTTTCATGGGGCCTGCCGTAATAGAGGCATCCGACTATCGTCGGCGGCGTGTTGCTGCCGCCGGCGTTGGATAGTACTCACCCGCAGGCTCGAACGTCGGATCGGTGAGCAGCCGCATCCCGCCGGGCTCGATCAGCGCTGTCGCTCCGCCGATATAATTAAACCTCGGATGATTAGGTTTCATATGTTATCGATCCATTTCCGGCACAGGAAGGGCCTAAGACCGAAGCTCTATCCCGCAGTAAAACACGGTCTGTCGCCCTTCGTTTCCGGGTTGATTACTGTGCTAAGTTAGACATCTCCTTTCACCCAAGCAAGAGCCAGCCGCCATGCGGGGGGCCGGTGGACGCTCCTACGTTCTTCAACACCCCTGTGACACGACCCGGAGCGGGTTATTTCACAGCGGCAGTATTTTTAAAAATTTGAAGCAGCCTTGCCTAAGTACTTCTTGACAAAACCGGCGATCGTGCAAATTCTTCTTGCAATCCCGAAGCTGACGTAATCGTCGGCACTGGCAATTTGCCAAGTTCCATTAGCCAAGAAGAAAGGGTTGTTCTTAATCGTCATAAAAACTCACAAAACAGACGAAAGCCAACACGCCACTCCAAATTTGTCTCTCGCCTTACAGCGCTGGTTGACTGGCGGGTGCTGAGCTGACTCGGATTCGAATTGCCCCCACCAGACGTAGCGTCTGACTTTCTTATACATAAACAACAATTTCAGTAGACAATCCCATGTTGTTCCAGAGCCGAGCTGAGTTGCGTCAGAGCAGCCGCTCGGCAAAACCGAAGGAAGGTGCACAATGACAGAGGTTATCCTGATGGCCCATGTCCTATTCGGAATGTTGTGTATTGTAGCGGGCGTTTGGCTGTTCGTTGACGTGCTGCATGCCAATGAAGCCAACCAGGGCCGCATCAGGGCCGTGAGCATGGCGGTTGCGGTTATGATGTGGCTGGCCTATCTAGTCGGCGGATACTGGTATCTGACGTACTATTACGTGGATAAAGCCATCATCTTGAAGGGCCCCTGGAAGTTCTCTCACAGCTTTTTCATGGAAATGAAGGAGCATGTAGCCATCATGCTTCTGCTGCTGGCCACCTACCTGCCGATAGCCGCTGCCAGCAATACGGCGGTGAACAAAGCGGCTCGTAAGGTCGTGCTCTGGGTGACAGGGCTCATCGTATTGATTGGCGTTGCGATAGACGGGGCCGGGGCGATTATCGGCATCGGCGTAAAAGTCGCTTTACTGGCCAACAAAGGGTAAGGAGGAGTGCAATGGAAGACATCAGCAAATACACGGCGTCCTTTGGAGTTTCGTTGGCGATCACGAGCGTCTTAAGTGCCCTGCTGGTGGTGGTGAAGGAGTTGAACGAGGATAGCGTTCTAGCATGGATGAAGAACCTAACCAGCCATCACTGGATCACGCATGGCCTCTTCATGCTTATCATATTTTTCGCCCTCGGCTGGGGTTTGGCGAAGACCAACAAGGGTCAAGGGCTGAAAATGACGTCTGGTGGTCTCGTATGCACAATCGTGTCTGGGGTTGTAATCGGCGGCCTCATTATATCGGGGTTCTACCTAGTGGACTAGAAGCCTTGGCATTTTGACATCTTCAGACGTGGTGTTTTTGAATCCTCTTTCGCGGCCGGCCGCATGCTTTTTAATCGTAGCGCGCTAATCGTTCCCGTAACGACAAACAGCCGGGTCTTCCGCTGTCAGGAAGGCCCGGCTGTCTGTTTCTGAAACCCGTGGGAAAAGTCGCACCCTCAACTCCGCGAGGAGCTTTCGAACGGGTATCCAACGGTCTCCGATCAGCCACCTTGGGCGGCAATCACGCGAACGGGCAACTCAAGACCATTTTCTGCCGAGGTTTTCGATGCCTGCTCGTTCCAGATCTTCCCGGGTCATGGCGATGTGAAATTGGACGTCGGCATTGAACGTTAGAAACCACGGCTCCGCAAACTTTGGCACTTCCGACGGATTATCGATGTTTATGATCATGATGGCCGTCCGTCGGCCGTCATACTCGGTGAAATAAACGGCTTCCGCCTTGGTTTCACCAAGTATCCGTTGCATCTTCTTCCCTGCGCTGCCGTCTCGGACAGCAGCATTAAACACTTCGTGAGGAATCCTTACGTGCATAATCATTCTCATTGCAGCCTCCTTGTATGGTCCGCAGATGCGGCCAAAATAACATTTTCACAAAAAGGACATGCAGAAATAGGGTGAACATCTTATTTTCTGGTCAAAAGCACTGTATTTTAGCGGCGAGGCGCTCCCGATCACCGGTGAGGCAGAGGGGGAAGATGTCAACCTTTTCTTTCCCTTACGGCAAAGACACGTTGCGGAACGCCTCAAAGCCCGGCTTTGGCCGGCCGTCGCGGTATCGGAGCCCTACCGTATTGAGGTCCGCATCGAATGCACCGATTTGCACGTCGTGCAATAAGGCCCAGTCCATCCCTTCCAGATGGATTCCCTTGAGGAGGCTCGGCAGGCGCTTGATAAAAGCCACCTGCTCGGCCTCGCTGCCGGAGCCGGATGTGGGCCAGCCGATTTCCATAAGCATCACCGGATCACTCGGGGCGATATGGCGGAATAGCCAGGTGTAGTAATCCGGCGGCAGCTGAGCCGGCGATTCGTGGAAGGGGGAAGGATAGGTGGTTAGGCCGATCAAATCCAGCTCCGGGCGGAAGATTTGGATCACCTTGGAGTGTTCGGCGATCCGATCCGGCTCCTTGGCATCGAGAATGCGCATCCACTCCCATTGAAAGGTGACAAACACCTTGGTCCGGGGCGAAACCTGCTTAACGGCACGGTAGGCTTCCTTGTATACGTCCACAAAGTGCAGGTACTCCGGCAACCGCTGTATCGCTAATAAATTAATTTCGGTTGCAAGACAGAGGTATGGAGGATGGAATTGCGCAAGATCAATCGCCGCCTGAACGTATGCCACGCGAACGGCCGGATTGGAAAAAGAAAGGTTAGCGCCTGCCTGCCGGCGCACCGCGGCAGGCAGATCAAGTTCCTTGCGTCCCTGGTCCAGAGTGGTCGGGCTCAAGCCCAGCACCGGCGTCAAACCGTTCTCGGCGGCTTTGACGAACATTATTTTGACGACATTGAAATCGAGGTTGCCCCATTGGTAAATGAAAACCGCCTGCTGTCCCACTTCACGTGCCAGGCGAAAGGCCTCATCCACATCGGCCGCGGTTTGGTTCGGAAAATTGCGGGGCGTAATGGCGACCCCACGCGCCACCTCCGCCTGCGCAGCCGTCACTGCGATTAGGCACACCAACCCGATCCAGGCGGCTGTCCATCTCCGTTGTGTTTGCTGCATCTGCTCAATCCCGAATTACTTTCGCGGAACGTTCGAGCTAACCCGGCTCGTAACGTTCATATGAGATGAATTCCAGCAATGAACCATCCGGGTCGCGGAAGTAAACGCTTGTCCCTTGCCCGCGTGAGCCGAACCTGGGGACCGGCCCAAGTTCTACTTGAATACCATGTTTCCCCAAATGAGCAACGGCCGTCTGAATCGAGCCAGGCCAAATGAAGCACAAGTCGCTGCCGCCGGGCATGACCGGCAGTTTGGCAATCGGGGTAGCATGCACGTCCGGGCCGTGGCAGTTGAGCTGGGTTTGGCCAAAACGATACGACCAGCCGGCGCCGGCCTTAATCAGTTCAGCGCCTACCACATCCCGGTAGAATGCATTGGAGTGTCCCCAATCGGAAACGTGAATGACACAATGGTCCAGTTTGATTGTGGGCATGAGTCAAACTCCACTTCACACAATGAATAAGCTTTCGACAGCGCGTTAAGTTCCGGATCCAAGGCTATTTTCCCCGGCAAGGGCACCCTGTCGTTTCGGTCGTTTGAGGCGCCTTTTTTCTCTCTTGTTCTTTGATGAACTTGCGATTGCCAACGCGATGAATCTATTGTTCCTGTCACGCCGCTAAAATATGGTTTAGTCAGAGACTTTGAGAACGGCCGGGTTTAGAGAATGGGATATAAATCCGAACGAAAGCCCTCCCGATGACCAAGAATGTCAGCAATCGAGAGTAGGTAATATTGAATTCGAATTGGGCTTGAAAAAGAAATATACCCAACCTGCATGCTCAAACGTAAATACCAGATGACCAAAGTCAATTGGGGTGTTTTATTTAGCCCTGTGTAGCCTGCAAGCATCCAACCGAGGCTGCATCGCCTAAATAATAATGGCCTTGCGGGCTGAAAGCAGATTGGGGGCATGTTCCAGACAAGGTTTGAGCATGCCACTTTACCGCAATTAATATGTGATTATAGTATCGGCTGTCCTGAGCGTAAGGATAGTTAACAGGAAGTCGTGTTCTGATACTCTACTTCATAGACGCAGGATTTTGCTTGGCATCCATTTCCTGCCGAAAATAGGGATCCGTTTTGAAAGCGAGGGACGACGCCAAACGGCCCGAAGCTTTTCACGAGCCGATCGGTAACACACCACATGGCAGGGTTGAACAGATCGGCCCTCTCCCTCCAGAAGTAAATTCCCATCACACAATCATTCATCCAGGAGGTCGTCATGCCAAAATTGTGCGCTGATTTTTCGAACCCCGTGGTGTTTCCTGACAACCACCCTTTCCCTCCGGCACCTTCAAACTTTGTCTTGGCGGGATTCACTTTCAAACAGGCAGGTGGTACCAGCCCCCTTTTCGTCAACCGCACAGGTGCCGAACAGGGCCTTCAGTTCACCCCTCAGGGTTTGCGCATAAAACTGCCCTGCACTAGAAGGCGCGTCGAACTCCGATTAGGGACTTTCGCTGGAGCCGTGGATATTGCGATGTATGGCACATCCGGCAGCCTTCTCAACACCAAAACCATACCAGGAACCAACACCTACCAGAACATCGTTTTGCTGACCGCAAAACCCATGGCGCGCATCGTACTGACCAAAGGCGGTTATGAGGGTATCCTCGTGCGGATCTGCATCAATTACCGCTGTAACTGATTTCACCGCCCTCCGGCTCGCCAGCGTTTTGTCGTTAAGGCCATCTTGGAGAGGAGACAGGAATCACAATAGCAGTGAATGTCGCACCTGCCGGCAAATCCATACGTAATTACCCGTCTCCTTCTCGCCCTCCTCCACCGCTTTTCCGTCCAGCGAAGAGATGGCTGGCGGTTCTTAGCTGGAGGGGCCCAATAAACTGCCTCATATTTGGGAAGGGCTCTGAATTATGAGAATGCGCAGGCTTTGGATGCTTGGGTTTATATTCGTTTCATTGCTCATTATGGCAGGCTGCTCTATTCATTTGGCAAAAATTAGAGAAGTTGACCTCCCGACAAAGGAAGCGCTGCGGATCAAATGGAGAAACTACAATACATACTGCTTAGGGAACTACGCCATGCTCTTTGAACTGAAGGGATACAAGACCGTTCAGAAGGAGGATGACTGGCGTAAAGTTACCAACGACCAGATGGCATTCAGCTGCGCAAGTTTCTTAATCTATTCTTCCCCGGTAATGCAATTGCTCGGAGAAAATGATGAGACCTTCGGGTATTTGATCTACAATTTTCATGATGGCGTATCGGCTTTGATCATTGACCCCAGCACCATCCGTCTATTCTATCACGTTCATCCAAAGGGTCCCTGACCGCATTATGACGTCGCGCAGGTTGCTCCTAGGGAGAACTTTCTTCTATGAAAACTTATGATACCGTCCTTTTTGCTTTCCGGGTTTAAGTTGTGGCGGTCGGAATTCGGAGGGGCTATGCAAAGAAAATCTTCATCAGGGTTGGTGACGGTCCTATCCGCTCTGCTAATTTTGATGGCTGCTGCTTGTCCCGCACCGGCAGGAGCTGCCGAGGCGATTGAGCGCATCGGTGTAGCTGAGGCACGAACGCAGGTGAAAGAAAAAACGGCGCTTTTAGTATGTTCCTACGATGACGACAGGTGCAAGAGCATTCTTCTGGAAGGCGCGATATTGCAAAGCGAATTTGAAACCAAATTGCCCACGCTGGCCCGGACCCAACCCATCATTTTTTATTGCGCCTGACCCCATGAGGCAACTTCTGCCAGTCTGGCAGAAAAATATCGTGAAAACGGCTATAGTTCAGTGAAAGCTCTTAAAGGCGGAGTAGAGGCTTGGAAAGAAGCGGGGTATCCGTTTCAAACCGCTAAATGATCCGGGTCAAGTTGAAAAAATTGGAAGCGCTTTTATTCAGCACCCATTCAAAATCGTCATCTGACAGACCGGATTCGGACAACCACCTGAGTTCACGATCCCATGCATAGGGTATGTTGGGAAAATCCGATCCGTACATGACTCGTTCCAATCGATAGCTCTTAAGGTCAACCGTCTCCTTGATCGGGAAATAATCCGTCAGCACCATGGTCGTATCCAGCCAGAGGTTATCATATTTTTCGATCAGTTTTCGGTACTCGGAGATCTCATCAAAGCCCAGATGGGGAACACAGACCCTGAGTTTGGGATGATCAACCAGGACACGCTCCAATTTATCCACGCTGCAAATCCGGTACGGGTCGCAACGATACGCATCGCTCCTGGGTTCTCGCCCGACATGCATCACAATAGGTTTTTCATTGGACTGGCAAAGGTCATAAAGAGCGTTCATTTCCTCTGAGTTCATGTCAAAGCACTGCACATGCGCGTGCAACTTCAAGCCGGATAAACCGGAATCAAAAGCATTTTGCAGAATGCGCGCGGCATGGTCTTCACCGGGAAACACTGTGGCCAGGCCTGAAATCCGGCCGTGGTATTTCTGGCATTTTTTAACCATATACCGATTCAACTTTTCAGAGATTCCCGGCCTGTGTGCGTATTGGAGGGCAATGACATGGGCTATGCCCCGAGACAGCATGAAATCAAGAACGTCAGAGGTCCTCAGTTGGTAACGAATATGCCAGGCGTTCTTATCAAACCAGTCCCAAATGGCCGCAAAAATGTCGTGCGGAAATACGTGGACATGCGCATCAACCACGGGCGGAAGTCCCTTCGGAACGATTAGACCTTCATCATCCCGGATCGAAGGCATATGAGGTTTAAGCATGGGGTTATTTTTCACGAATTGATTTTTCGTTGGACGAAATCAGGTGGCTCAACTTTATTGCGGACGGTACGTTTCGTCCGATAGCTTGTTCGTCGTGTCGCCTTCATTAAGCATCCGGCGTAGAAGCTCCCGTTCGCGATCCAACGGCAAACGCCCCTTCAAATGCGCATAACAGACCTGTTCGCCGTTTTGATTAATGAAAACAGCTTCCGCTTCGGCGCGACCACTATTCTGTATCTTCGTCACCGTGATAGTGCAATGAATGGTGTCTCCGAAATAAACGGGTTTTATGAATTTGAAGTTCATGCCGCTTGCGAGCCAACCGACCTGGCCGCCGAACTCGCAAATCATGGAGCCAACCAAAAGTCCATGACAAATTAGGCCGTTAAATCCCTTTGCGCCGGCCCAGCGCAAGTCGTAATGCACAGGGTTATAGTCTCTGGTCAGGTCGCCGAACCATCCGGTTTCCTCTTGGGTGAACACACGCTCATAACTGAACGAATCACCCTCCCTTAGTCCTTCGATAGCGCTCTCCCGGATCGGATTTGCCATGGTGCCCGTTCCCTATTGGTATTTTAGCCCCCTGATATAGTCGTGCGAGACGCCCATCCTTACAGAAATGATTAAACGGTAATACCGATGGGTCGGCTCCGGAGCGATCCCGGCCACAATACCGACCGGCTCAATTTTAGTTCCGTAGAAAAACCGATGAAAGGGCCAGGACTAAGTTTCACGAGGCATCGATTCAGCGTCAACGTCTTCATACGCCTCCGGGCGAAAGCGTGGCGTACAGATGGCTATAAATACCAGATCTTTTCTCCCGATGTTAGATATCCGCTGACGGCATGATGGTGGAATCAGAACAACATCGCCCGGCCCCACTTCTTGAGGAGCAAGACTCTCAACCTCGACCCGGCCGGCGCCTTCGATGATAACGTATCGCTCAGTCGTTTCCTTGATGCGATGCCACCGCGTGGTCACACCCGGCCGGACACGCGCGCGAGCAATCGATGCCTCAGGATCTGTTTCGATATTCGAGAGTTCGTTGATGTAGCACCGCTCCTGCGCGTAGACCTCGGCAATCGGATTCATGCGTCTTACTTCTGCATCCACGTATGCCTCCTGTCAACCGAGGGCCGATAAAAGGCAGATGCAATTTTATCTTTGCGTGTAGGGCCAGTCCCTGAATCGTCTCGACAGTTCTTTCAATATAGCGCAATACAAGGATATCCGGCTGTATCCATTATCTTTTTCCTGCGAACGCCGTTGTATTAGCGCAGTCCTGACCCTGTTTCTTACATTACCTGTTGGTGTTCTGGGTGACCTCAGCCGGCTCGACCGACAAAGCAATCCGCTCCTGACCACGGATGACGACAACCGGAAGAGCCTTGCCGATCGGCCATTCGGCGAGGACACGATGG
>JBLMXM010000426.1:0-2836 GCA_050257775.1 Hyphomicrobiales bacterium | reverse complement strand
GGCCGACGTCTCACCGTGGGCCTTTACGCCGGATCTGGAATTTGCCGCCAAGATGGTGACCTTGAACATGGTGGTCTTTTGGGGCGCGGTGTTTGTCTTGTTCTGGATGTGCCAGCGCGGGCAGCAGCAGGAAATACACGAAGATCTGTTTGACGAATCCGCGCAGCCATTAGCGCCGGTGCCCTCGCAGGAGCCGCAAACGTAACGAAAGGTCTCGCGAAGATCATGAAAAGCAGGTGGGTGCTTCGGGCAGTGATCGGTGCGATCGTCGTTCTTGGAGGCTACGCAGACGAGCAGATAACCGCCTCGGCTCAGGGGCCGACGCTGGTACTGGAAAATTTTCAGATGAAAGAAGCGGACGGATTCCCGTCGAATTGGGATCACGAGAATCAGCGCAGCCAATCGAAAGGACGAGAAGCCTACAAAGTCCAGACGGAAAACGGCGCGAATTATCTTTCTGCTAAGGATGCCGGGCAGCGAATCAAGAAGAAGAAAATCGACTGGGATCCCAAAGCCTATCCGGTGCTGACCTGGCGCTGGCGGCTGAATAAAGCGGTGACCGGGACAGAGCCGCTGGCGGCGATTTACGCCTCGCTCGATACGGATTTGCTGTTCATCCCCGTCTTCACAAAATATGTGTGGAGCGCAACCAGGCCGGAGGGGTCGTTCACCGAGGGGGGGATGTTCAGCGGTTCAGAAATCGTCGTCCAGAGCGGGACGAAAGAGGTCGGCCAATGGTTTGAAGAGCGGGTGAACGTGTACGAAGATTTCAAGCGCATTCACCAGCATGAGCCGGCGGCCAAGGCCTGGGGGATTTCGATCATTGCAGGGCCGGGGGTGGAAATCGATTTCGGGCCACTGGTTGCCAGTGACGGAAAATAAGCGGTCGCTCACCGAGGCAACTCTATGAATACTCCTCCAAGCGGGTCCATGCCCGTCCAGAAAGTCTTCGATGTCGTGTTCGGGCTGGTGGTCATGGGGACTGTCGGAACCCTGATCGGGTTCGTGATGGGCGGCGGTTTAATGCCTGTGGCGATCGGGATCGGACTTGTGCTCGGCGGCGTGGTCGGCCTGCTTGGAGGGCGGAGATTTTTAGTAAGTATCCTGGTGGGAACGGTGCTCGGCGGCCTCCTGGCCTGGCTGGTGGCCGGCGCTGACCGCATCTGGGTCGGCGCAGGAGCAGGTGCGGCGATGGGTGGATTTCTCGGTGTGCAGGTTTCGATGCTGTTGGATGTACGAGCCGCCAGAAAGTTAGCCGCGTCGCCGGCTGATCCTGCTCGTGAGGCATGAGTCGGAGATAGGGGAGAACATGGAAAACAGGGGTGTGCTCATTGGGTCGATCATCTTCGTGTTTGCGTCATTTTTCCTGATGATCGGCATGATGGTCTATGAGGATTACAAGTCCAGGCAGATGAAGGAATTGGCCAAGTCGATCAAATCGGAAAGCCGACCGGTTGCCTGCAGTGCGCCGGCGAAAGACTTCTCAATGTATAAGACGAGGATCGGGGACGTGGGGCGGGAGATGGTCTAAATTCCCGAAGGACCGTTCACGATGGGAAGCAGCGACGGGGATCCGGACGAGGCTCCCGAACACCAGGTGTTCTTGAAAGCGTATTTTATCGACCGGAAAGAAGTGACTCAGGATGAGTACATGCGGTTCGCTAAAATGACCAGGCGTCAGGCGCCGCGGATCGAAGTGTTCGAAGACGATCAATCCAAGGTATTGAAACCTGAGCTGGCCGTGATGAGTGTGTCATGGGATGAAGCCGTAGCCTATTGCAAGTGGGCGGGAAAGCGCCTGCCGACTGAAGCCGAGTGGGAGAAGGCGGGGCGCGGCGAGGGCAAACGCAAGTATCCGTGGGGCGACAAGTTCGTCACGAATGCGGCGAACGTGGATGGGAGTGAGGACGGCTACAAATATTTAGCACCTCCCGGTTCCTTTGAAGCGGGGCGCAGCCCGTATGGCATTTATGACATGACCGGCAATGTGGCCGAATGGGTGGCTGATTCCTACGAAGAGAGTTACTACAAGAAATCCCCGTATCGCGATCCCAAGGGACCTGATTCCGTGGACTTGAAGGTGGTCCGTGGCGGATCGTGGCGTGAGACCGAGCACAATGCGCGGTTGTCCAAACGGTTTGCCGCCAAACATTGGCGGACCGACATAACGATCGGCATCCGCTGCGCGGGTGACGTTGACGCGGGAGGCAATCCCGCCACGTCTTAACCCTCATGCTCGAAACCAAATTCAAAGTTGCGTTTCTGCTCGTCGTCCTCGCCTTTGCTGCGATCCCCATCATGGGCATTCTCCGCGGAACGACGCTGACTCCCTTCGAAAAGGCTCCTTCCGCTACAGGAGAGGCTGGGCCATCTGAGCCAGAGCCGACCTCGGATGAAACTCCGATACAGGAAGAAATGGTGACGATCCCGGCCGGGCCGTTTCTCCGTGGAACGGAAAGCGGCGGGTTCGACGAGAGACCGCAGCGAACGATTTTTCTCAGCACCTATTCGATCGATCGATACGAAGTTACTAATTCCCAGTATCAGCAGTTTGTCCTGGCCACCGGCCACCGCAAAGCCGGACCTCCCTCGCGCTATGCGAAGAGTATCGGAAAAATGCGCGGAGTCAATCAGCCGGCCGTCTATGTGTCCTGGGATGACGCGATGGACTACTGTCGCTGGAAGGGTAAAAGGCTTCCGACAGAGGCAGAGTGGGAAAAGGCCATGAGGGGAACCGACGGTCGGCTCTGGCCCTGGGGCAATCAAGAAAAGTTGAGCGGGGCCAACTGGGCCAGGGTCCAGGACGGTTTTGAGGTCACGGCACCGGTCGGTACCT
>JBLMXM010000425.1:0-3351 GCA_050257775.1 Hyphomicrobiales bacterium | reverse complement strand
CGGCAGCCGCTGGGTTCCGCCGAAACCCGGCATGAGTCCGAGATTGATCTCCGGCAGCCCGAATTTGGCCGTGTCCGCGGCGTAGATGAAATCGCAGGCCAGGGCGATTTCGCTGCCCCCTCCCAGCGCAAACCCGTTTACCGCGGCGATCACGGCGATCGGCAGCTGCTGAAGCTTGGCGATGATGCTATGCCCCGCTCTCGAGAAATTCTTGGCCTGCAACGCGCTGAAGGTCGCCAGTTCGCTGATGTCCGCTCCGGCCACGAAGGCCTTCTCGCCCGCACCCGTCAGGATCAGCACCCGGATGGTCTCCTCTGCGCCAATCTGGTCCAGGGCCGTGGAAAGCTCCGACAGCAGGGTCAGGTTCAAGGCGTTCAAGGCCTTGGGCCGGTTGAAGGTGATCGTGGCGATTCCCTGGTCGACCTGGAAAATAATGTTTTCAAACGCCATGGCGCTCCTCCCTGAAGACAAGACCATACGTGCTGAAGTTGAGAACCGGATAGGCCGCCGAGTCCCGGCTGCGAGAAACGTGCGCCCAACCGATAAAGGATCCCGGCAGTTTTGTCAATCCTTGACGCATGATCACGATCTCACCAATCGTAGAAAATCGGCCGGTTGGCGCAGCGCGCTACCCCGATGAGCCGGTGGCAGGGCTGTCGAAGGCGGTGGGGTTGATTTCCCTGACGTAGGCCCGGATGCCTTGAACGATGGATTCGGCCAAGTGCTCCTGGTAGCTTGCGGTCGTGAGCAGGCGGCATTCCTCGCGGTTGCTGATGAACGAGCTCTCCACAAGAATCGAGGGCATGCGCGCGCCCAGCAGGACATAGAACGGCGCCTGCTTCACCCCCTTGTCCTTGATGCGGTCATAGCCCCTGCGGCTCAGGTTCTTCACCAGGGCGTACTGCACCACTTCCGCCAAGCGGCTGGACTCGTTGATCTTGGCGTTCTTGAGAAGATCATTCAGGATAGACTGCAGATCGCTGATGTTTTTCGTGGATGTGGCGTTCTCCATCGCCGCCACCCGGATCGATTCGTCGTCGGTGGCAAGGTTCAGGAAATAGGTTTCGGTGCCGTACGCCCGCGGGTCGCGCGAGGCATTGGTGTGGATGGACACAAACAGGTCGGCGCCGTGGGTGTTGGCAAAGGCCGTGCGCTCTTCCAGGGTCAGGTAGCGGTCGTCGCTGCGGGTGAGCACGGCCTCGATCCCCAGCTCGTCACGGATTTTTCGGGCGACCCGCTTGGCGACCTCCAGGACCACGTCTTTCTCGTGAACCCCGGGGATAAATCCGGGGGCGCCGAAATCCTTGCCCCCGTGCCCGGGATCGACCACGATGCGCCGGACCCCCAGGGCCAGCTGCTTGGCCAAGGCCCCGCGCGGAACTTTCTTGCTGCGGTCCAGCGCGCTCCCGTGAGGCGCCTCCGCCGCTGCCGAGTCCTGACCCTCGGCGGGTTGCGGCGCTCCGTTCCGGCCCCACACATCGATCACCAGGCGGAAAGGATCTTTCAGGGAGAACACCTTGTAGCTCTCGAAGGACTTGATGTCGACCACCACCCGCACCGAATCGAGCGTGTAGCGCGCCGCCCGCGCGTTGCTGAGAAGATCGTCGTTGATCGGTATGCTCTTCTGGCTGCCCTCGCCCAGGGTGCTGTTGCTGAGGTCCACGTAAAGCCGCGGGGGCTTGTCCATGGCAGGGTCTTTTTTCAACAGGTGGTGGACGAATTCTGTTTCGCGATCCAGATAGACCACCACGCGGGTGTAGTCCGGGTTGGACCAGTGGCGCAGGTCCTGGACCACCGCCAGGCCGACCTCGCCGGCCCCGGGCTTGCGGGTCTCGGAGACCGGTCCTGCGCCGAGGGCCACCGGCGGCGAAGCTTCGCCGACCGTGGGCGGCATCGGGGCCGGCTGCCGGGCTGCGCTTTCCGGTGTGACCCGGGCGCGGGGCATGGACTGGAGTTCCTTGGTCGCCTTGGCGGCATAGGGGTTGTCCGAAAATTCCGCCACGACCTTCTCGAAGTCCTCCCGGGCAGCCCGGAGATCCGAGTCGAACTTCAACCGTTTGTAAAGATCTTGGTATAAGATGCCTTCCTGGTAAAGGGATTGAGCCGCCAGCGGCCCGGCCGGATCCTCGAGATACGCATTGTGAAATCGCCCGATGCACAGCATCCAATCCCGCCGGGACTTCTCTGTGGGCGACATTCCGCGCAATTTGCGGAAGCAGGCATCGGCTTTGAGATACTGCTCCTTGGCGCCCGTCGATGCGGCGGCCAGATCCGGTGGTTTCTTTTCGGAGATCTTGCTTTCGACCGCCTTGGCGGGCGGAACAGGCGTTCCGCGGGAGATCTGTTTAGGGGGCGTGTTTTCTGAAGCCGGCTCGGGGGCGCCTAATTTTTGGAGTTCGGCGGAGGCCCGGTCGCTGTAACTGCTGTCCGGGAACTTTTTCTGGAGCTGTTCGAAGGTGTCGGCCGCGGACTTCCGGTCGGCTTCGCTCCGCGAAATCCGGGCGAGGTCTGCGTAGAGCATGCCGGAGTTGTAAAGGCTGCCGGCCGCCCACGGGCCCTTGGGCTCCTGGCTGTAAACACTCTGGAATTTGTCGATGCACTGCGTCCAGTTCGACCGGAACTTGGCCTTCTGTGGGTTCTTGCGCACGTTCTTGGCGCAGGCCTCGGCCTCAAAGAAGGCATCACTGAGCCCCGCGCTGTGCGCGCAGCCGGCCCCGAGAAAGAAACTCAGGCAGAACAGGCAAAGGATACGAACCAGCAGATTTGTACGCATTTTGAGATACTTTAGCGCAATTATCTATACTTTTCCAGAGTCTCCCCGCATCTCCGCCATTTCCTGCAGAAGGCCCAGCAGATTCATCGCGTCCAGCGGCGTCAGCTGGGTGATGTCGAGACCGCGCAGGCGCTCCAGGATCTGGCTTTCCACGCTGCGAAAGAGATCGAGCTGCCGCGGGGCCGGCCGGGTCCCCGGCGAGACTGGAGCCGCGCCGGCGAATGCGTGCTCGCCGCTCTCAATACTGTAGAGTATCTTCCGGGCGCGTTCGATCACGCCGGTTGGTATTCCCGCCAGCCGAGCCACCTGGATGCCGTAGCTGCGGTTGGTGCCTCCAGGCACCAGCTTGCGCAGAAAGATGATTTCCTCGTTCCACTCCCGGACGGCGATATTGAAATTCCTGACCCGGGGCTTCCGGTCGGCCAGTTCGGTGAGTTCATGATAGTGGGTGGCGAAGAGGGTCTTGACCCCCTTGCCGTTCAGGTCATGCAGATGCTCGGCCACGGCCCAGGCAATGCTGAGCCCGTCGAAGGTGCTCGTCCCGCGGCCGATTTCGTCCAGAATGACCAGGCTGCGTT
>JBLMXM010000424.1:0-2504 GCA_050257775.1 Hyphomicrobiales bacterium | reverse complement strand
ATCACCGTGCGAACCATCGTCAAAGAGGGCGAACGCCGAGAGGCCTGCGGGCTGCTCGCCGAAGCAGCCGGTCTGCCGAAGCTCCGGATCAAGGACGCCATGCAGAAAGGGGCAGTCTGGCGTGTGCGCCGGGGCCATGCCCAGCGGCTTCGGCGGGCTAAGGCCGTCCTGCAGCCCGGCGAGGAGCTGGCCCTATATTACGACGACGATCTGCTCGGCCGGGACCCTCCGGCCGCCGAATGCCGCCACGATCTCGGCCGCTACAGCGTCTGGTTCAAGCCGGTCGGCCTGATGACCCAGGGGACCCGCTATGGCGACCACTGTTCCCTGCTGCGCCAGGCCGAGATTTTTCTGCGTCCCGAGCGGCTGGCGTTCATGGTCCATCGCCTGGACCGCGAAGCCTCAGGGCTGGTGATCATCGCCCACGATCGAGATGCGGCCGGCGCGCTGTCCCGGCTCTTCGCCGAGCGCCGCATAATCAAATGCTACCGGGCCGAGCTTCTCGGTCGGGTCGGCCCGCAAGGATCTTCCGGCCGGATCGACATGCCTCTGGACGGCAGGACCGCTGTGACGGACTACCGTGTTGTGAGCTATGACCCCACCGCGGGCACCTCGGTGGTCGACATCGAAATGAGTACCGGCCGCAAGCACCAGATAAGACAGCATTTCGCTATGACCGGCTTCCCGGTGATGGGCGATCCGTCCTACGGGAAAAACAACAAGAACACCGAGGGTCTGAAGCTTGCGGCCTGGGGCCTGGAGTTCACCTGCCCCTTCACCGGCCGTTCCATGGTGTTTCGTCTCGAGCGCATGCCTTGACCTTTCATAGAACCTGGGAAATAGTGCAACCGGGCTTGAACCAATCTTGTGATCGAAAGGAACCCCCGCATGTTCAAAGTCAGCGTGATGTACCCCAACCGGGAAGGCGCACGGTTCGACATCGACTATTACCGCACGAAGCACATGGAATTGGTCACTCGACACCTGAAGCCCTTCGGCCTCGTTCGGACCGAGGTGCTGAAAGGCATCTCCGGCGGCGGCGGACAGCCCGCCCCTTACGTCTGCATCGGGAGCCTCTATTTCAAAACCGTCGATGGCTATGAAAAGGGAGTGGCGGCTTCCGGAGGTGCGGTGCGCGCCGACATCCCCAAGTTCACCGATATCACGCCGATCCGCCAGATCAGCGAAGTTTTGACTTCGTAGGGATCCCACCTTCTGCGTTGCGCTGCGTTTCGCGATGCTGCGGCGTACCGACAAGTACGCCTCGCACCACGAAACTTGCGTGCCTTGAATCCGGGCTCCCTACGAAGTCACATCATTACGCATAAAAATGGACATCAAAGACAACGCTTCGCCTCCGGCAGCCGGATCATCGCTGAAAGGCCTCGTGTTGCTCCTCCTGCTCAGCCTGTTCTGGGGGCTGGGCTGGCCGGCCATGAAGGTCTGCCTCGCCGAAATCCGGCCCTGGACCTTCCGGGCCATCTGCCTGATGGCGGCCGGCTCAGGTCTGCTGGCGCTCGCATTTGCCGGCGGCAAACGCCTGAGAGTGCCCGCAGAGGACCTGCTGCCCCTGGTTGTCACATCGATCATCAATATCACGGGGTGGCACATTCTGTCCGCCCACGGCATCGCCGCCATGCAGGCGAGCCGGGCCGCCATCGTCGCCTACACCATGCCCCTGTGGGCGATCATGATGAGCCGGTTGCTGCTGAAGGAAAGCATCACCACCACTCGCCTGTGGGCGCTGGCGGTCGGCTTCTCCGGTCTGGCGCTGCTGCTCGGCCCCGACTTCCACAGGGTCAGCGCAGCACCGGCAGGTGTCATCTTCATGCTGGGAGCGGCTTTCTGCTGGGCGGCCGGCACCGTGCTGGTCAAATTCTTCCACTGGCACATGCCGGCGGCGCTCGTCATGGGCTGGCAGCTGCTGATCGGCGGCATCCCGGTGGTGATCGGTGCGCTCCTGCTGGATCCAATTGCGGCTCTCGGAGGCGTGTCGTGGAGGGCGGCGGCAACCTTCCTCTATGTGATCGCGGGCCCGATGATCTTCTGCCACTGGGCGTTTTTCGTGGTGGTGCAGATCTTCCCGGCCAACGTGGCGGCGCTCAGCACCCTCAGCATCCCGGTGATCGGTGTGTTCAGCAGCGCGCTGCTCCTGGGCGAGGCCTTGAGCAGCTCTGAGCTGTTCGCCCTTGGCCTCGTGGTCGCCTCGCTCGCTCTGACCAGTTTAAGAGGGCGCTGAAAAACTGCGCCTCAGGCCGTGATCCGGCGTTGCGCGGCTTTTGTAAATGCTCACATATCATTAAGATATGCTGCGCGTTCCAAAACGCCGCGCGCCTGGGCTGACGGCCTGATACTTGTTTTTCAACGCCCTCTGAAGGAAGTAGTCAATCAGCAGAAGGCGGGGTGTGGGTCAGTCCCCCAGCAAAACTCCAAGGAAGCATCCCCCTCCTCCGCCCCCGCCGCCTCCGCTGGAGGGTGTGGCAGCCGTGGCGGTGGCCTCCGCA
>JBLMXM010000423.1:0-7177 GCA_050257775.1 Hyphomicrobiales bacterium | reverse complement strand
CTGCCGTAAGGTAATAGTATACGCGGGTCGCTGGGTTGGAGCAAGCGGACCGTTAGATTCGCAGCTTGGCCATCCATAATAATTGCGGCCGATCCTCCTGCACCCGGGGACAACAGATATGAACATCGCGCATCAACTGGAATGGTCCGCCTTTCATTTCCCCGAACGCATCGCTGTCATCGATGGTGACCGGGAAGTTACTTACGCCGAATTTAACCGCGAGGCCGGGCGCGTCGCCGCGGCGCTCGCCGCCCGCGGCGTTCGATCCGGCGACTTCGTCGCGCTCTGCGCACCCAATTCATTCAAGTGGCTGGCGTTTTATTTCGGGGCCCTCAAGGCCGGCGCGGCGGCGGTGACCTTCTCTCACCTGTTGACCGCAAGCGAGCTCGCCCAGGTGCTGTCCGACTGCCGCCCGAAGGTGTTCTTTACGACCGGTGCCAAGCTCGCCGACCTGGGCGACCGCTGCGAGCATGCCTCGATCGAACTGATCGTAAGCGACGGCGGCGACATGCCTTATGCCCGGTTCGCCGAGACGGGCGTTGGAAGCTTTCGAAGCGTTGATGGGGACCGCGACGACACGGCCGCGGTGCTGTATACCGGTGGGACGACGGGCATCCCCAAGGGGGCCCTTCTTACCCACGTGAACCTTGCCGCTTCGGCTTTCAACGTGGCCCGCTACGAGCGCTCAACCGAAACAGACCGGGCTTTATGCTTCCTGCCGTTGAACCATGTATTTGCTCAGGTACACATCCTTCACTCAATGGTGCTTTGCGGGGGCAGCATCCTGCTTCAACCCGGCTTCGATCTCGATCGCGTCCTCCATGCGCTCGAGCACCGGCAGGTGACCAAGTTTTACGCCGTTCCGACCGTTTACATCCGGCTGCTGCAGCTCCCCGATCTGCGCCGCAGGTTGTCCGCGGCACGTTACTGCTTCTCGGCGGCCGCCAGCATGGCCACTGAAGTGGTACGCGCGTGGAAAAACGCGACCGGGCTCAATATCCACGAAGCCTACGGTATGACAGAAAGCGCGTCCATGGTGACGTATAACCATTACTACCGCCACGTGGTCGGCTCCGTCGGGACGCCGGTCAACCTGGTAGAGGTCGCCATCCGGGACCCGGATGGAAGCGCGCTCGAGCCCGGCCGGCAGGGCGAAATCTGCATCCGCGGGCCGAACATCGCCAAGGGCTATCTCAACCAGCCGGAGGAAACCCGGACGGCGTTTCGGGACGGCTGGTTCCGGTCGGGAGACATCGGCGTGATCGACGAGGACGGGTACCTTTACATCGTCGACCGCTTGAAGGACATGATCATCACCGGTGGCGAGAACGTCTATCCGCGCGAAGTGGAGGAGGTTTTATACACGCATGGCGATGTCCAGGAATGCGCGGTGGTGGGCCTGCCCGACCCTGAGTACGGCGAGCGCGTGGCGGCCTTCATTGTGGCGCGCGAAGGAAAGACGCCGGATGTATCAGCTCTCAAGGCGCATCTCAAATCGCGGCTGACGGGGTTCAAGGTGCCCAAGGACTATATCTTCGTCGCCGAGCTGCCGAAAAACAATGCGGGTAAGCTCCTCAAGCGGGAGATCCGCGAGCGTTACGCTGCCCCGCCCACCAGGCCTAAGAGTTGAGCAGGATGTACGTCACCTGGGCCACGGCCACGTGGTGGCCGTTTTCGTCGAACAGGTCGACGGCCACCGGGCAGAGCGTGCGGCCGAACTTGATCACCCGGGCTTTGGCGATAACATCGGTCAGGCAGGGGGCCAGGAAGCGGATGTTCATATCGGTGGTCGTCAGGCGCGTATCGGGGCCGGTCCGGGTCAGAATGGCAAAGCAGGCGGTGCTGTCGGCGAGGGTCATCAGCAGGCCGCCGTGGAACGACTCGAAGACCCCGTCGTAGTTCAGGCTGCGTGGCATCCGCATTTCGCAATAGCCGTCGCTGAAGCGGATGATCTGAAACTCCAGCGTCTGAACGATGGGGATTTTCCGGATTCGGGCGAGGAGGGCGCTCTCCTGTTCGGGACGCATACGGCGTGGTCCTTATGCTTCTATTGCAGCAGACTGCGCGCCACGATGGTCTTCTCTATTTCCTTGGTTCCTTCATATATCTCAAGAATTTTGGCGTCGCGGTAAAGCCGTTGGACTTTGTATTCGTCGATGTACCCGTAGCCTCCATGCATTTGCAAGGCTTCATCGGCGCAATAGACGGCGGTTTTGCCGGAGAACCATTTGGCCATGGCCACCAAGCCGTGGTCGGGCTTGCCGCGGTCCGCGCGCCAAGCCGCCTCGTAGTACAGGTTGCGGGATGCTCGAATCCGGGTGGCCATCTCCGCGAGCTTGAACTGAGTGGACTGGAACCCAGCCAGGGGTTGGCCGAACTGCACCCGTCCTTTCACGTGGCGGATGGCCTCCTCCAGGGCCGCCCGGGAAAGCCCCACGGCTTGGGCGCAGATATGCAGCCGCGTCCGGTTGAAAAACGCCATCAGCTGAGAAAACCCCTCCCCCTCGACCCCGACCAGGTTTTCAAGCGGAACCCGCAGACCCTTGAATACGACCTCGGCCGTATCCGAGGCTCGAATGCCCAGCTTGCCGTGTATTTTGATGGCCTTGTAGCCGGGGGTGGCAGTAGGCACGAGGATGAAACTGTGGCGTTTGTGCCGGGAAGGGTTTTCCGGGTCGGTCAGACAAAAGACGTTCATGTAGGTGGCGATGGTTCCGTTCGTGGCAAACATCTTGGACCCATCGATGACCCACTCGTTTCCGTCTTTCACCGCGGTCGTTGTCGCCATGGTGACGTCGCTGCCGGCATCCGGCTCGGTGATGGCCGTCCCGATGATGGCTTCACCTTCCGCCAACTGCGCCAGGACCGTTTGCTTCTGATGTTCGCTGCCGAACAATTGAAGCAATTCGGCGCCAAAGGTGGTCGACAAAATAGCCGCTCCGATGCCGGGCTCAACGGCCCAGAACTCCTCGTTGATCAGGCAGTGCTCCAAAAAGCCGTATCCGAGCCCCCCGTATTTCTTGTCGATGAAAACCCCTACAAACCCCAGTTCGCACGCTTTCTTCCAGAGCCCCAGGTCGAATTTCTCTTCCCGATCGAACTCTCGCGCCCGGTCCGGAAACTCTTTGGCGGCAAACTTGCGGGAGGCCTTGACGATATCCTGCTGTTCCTTGCTGAGCGAAAAATCCATTGTAATGATCTCCGATCGATTGTTTTCGGCTTCTATAGGATAGATTCGGGCCTCAGCCTTTGTCTCTCAGCGTCCGCTTCAGGATCTTGCCGGTTGCGCTCTTGGGAAGCTCGGATATGAAATCGACCAGCGCCGGCGCCTTGTAGGCGGCCATGTGGTTGCGGCAATACGCCGTGATCTCTTCGCTGGTCGCCGTAGCACCCTCCTTCAGGACGATTGCCGCCACCACCATTTCACCTTTTTCAGGATGAGGCTTGCCATAAACGGCAACCTCGTGGATGGCCGGATGTTTATACAGGAATTCCTCCACCTCGGCAGGCCAGACCTTGAAACCCGATACGTTGATCATATCCTTGACCCGATCGACGATGAAGACATAGCCCTCATCGTCCAGCATTCCGATGTCACCGGAATGCAGCCAGCCGTTGCGCAGCGCATGCTGGGTCTCGGCGGGCTTGTTCCAGTACCCCTTCATGACGCCAGGGCCCTTGATGCAGATTTCACCCCACTTGCCCAGCGGCAACTCGTTATCGTTGCCATCCAGGATCTTGATTTCAAAATTCTCCACGGGCGTTCCCACGCTGCCGAACTTGTGGCGGAAATCGTGGTTGTAACAGGCAAATGGCGAACATTCGGTCAACCCGTATCCTTCATAGACCGGGCGGCCGAAGCGCTCGGTCCAGCGGGAGGATATTTCCCGCGGCATGGTGGAGGCGGCGGAAAACTCATACCGGATGGATGCAAAGACATCGGCGGGCAGCTGCATGTTCAAGAGAGCAATATAAATGGTCGGCACGGCAAAGAACATGGTGACATGGTCTCTCTGGATGGAATCCAAGACTCGATCAGGCACAAACCGGCGATGCAGCACCAGCGTCCCGCACGCCAGGAAGGTGGCGTTCATGATGAAGTCCTGGCCGAAGACATGAAAGATCGGCAGGAACAAGATCATGCGATCGTCCCTGGTGAACCCCGCATGATGCACGGTCGTCCATGAGTTGGACACCACATTGCCGTGCGAAAGGGTTGCCCCTTTCGGAAACCCGGTTGTGCCCGACGTGTAGAGCAATGCGGCAGGGTCATCGGGATTCATATCTACTCCGGCAGGCATGCTCGTGCCTTTGGCCAGCCATTCATCCAGTGTGGCGTGCCCCTGCGGGTCCCCCTCGCAGATCAGAACCTGCTTCAAGGTCGGGCATTCGCTGAACGGAACGTTGGCCAGCAAGTCACCTGTCGTAAACATCAATACACAGCCGGAGTCGTTGATGATGTATTTGATCTCTTCGGATTTATACATGGAGTTTATGGAAACTGCTATGGCACCGACGCGGACAGCCGCAAGGTAGCCGATCGCAAATTCGGGGATGTTCGGCAGGTACAGCGCAACGCACGTCCCGCGCCCGATGGAATTGGCTTTAAGCCCGTTGGCCAGCCGATCGATCCTATCGTTCAATTCGGCGTAGCTGATGGAGGCGCCCTCAAAAAGGATAGCGGGCTTTTCGGGAAAAAATCGGGCTGAGCGTTCAACATGCTGGGAAATATTCATGGCCTAGCCTCCAATCTTCCGGTCTCAGACTTCCTGGCGTCTCTTTTCCTCGTCCCGAATCTCCCGGCGCAGGAGCTTGCCCACCTTCGACTTGGGCAGCATGTCCCGGAACTCGATGTAATGCGGTATCTTGTAAGGGGCGAGCGTCTGCCGGCACCACTTGATAAGGTCGTAGCCGGTAATGCCCTTGATGTCGCTCTTAAGCACCACGTAGGCCTTGATGCGCTCGCCGACCTTGGCGTCCGGAACCCCCACCACGCACGTGGCCATGACGGCCGGGTGTTCCTGGAGCACGGACTCAACCTCGGAGGCCGAGATGCGGTAGCCCTTGTGCTTGATGGTGTCCACGGTGCGGTCCACGAAGTAGAGGTTGCCATCCGCATCCATGGACATGATGTCCGCCGTGCGATACCAGGTCTCGCCGTCGATCTGAACGAAGGCCGCTGCGGTTTCTTCCGGCTTGTTGAGGTAGGCCTTCACCATGTGGGGCGAACTCACCAGAAGTTCTCCGGGTTCGCCCGGTCCGACTTCCCTGAGTTCGATGGGGTCGACCAGCCTGGCTTTCTTGCTGGCCACGACCCGGCCGACGCTTTTCGGGGGAGTGTCGCGGTCCACCGGACACATGGCGACCCCGCCGCAGGTCTCGGTGGCACCGTAGCCCTGGCGGATGGGGCGTCCGAATTTTTCCAGCCAGCGACGCCCCAAATCCGTCGGCAGAACATCGCCGCCACTGAAGCAGTACTCCAGAGAGCTGAGGTCGTACTGGTCCAGGCGCGAGTGCTCAAGAATCATGCGGTAGAGCGCCGGCACACCGATCATGGTCTTGGCCCGGAACCGCTGGATGGCATCGAAGGCCGCGTCAAGGTTGATACGTGGCTGGATGATCAGGCTGCCGCCGACCAGGAGTGTAGCCAGGCTGCAGGTCTGGCCCAGGATGTGAAATAGGGGCGCGTTGCCCATGACCACGTTGTCCTCCGGCGGAAACAGCGGCGTGCTGATGCGGATCTGCTCGTCCGCGGAGACCAGGAACAGCGCGTGCGAGATGGGCACCCCCTTGGGGAACTTGGTGGTCCCGCCCGTGTAAAGGATCTCGGCGGTGGCGGCGCCGCACCGTGTGCTCGTTCCCGGAGGCGAACCTCCGGCGGAGCCAGATATCAGTCTGCGGAAGGCATGCGTGCTTCCGCCGACGGAGGTCTTGCCCCTCGGCACCGCATCGAAGAGGTAGCCGAAGGCCCTCTTCCAGGCGGGTAGCAGGTCGACCATGTTCGCAATGATGACCTGCTTCAGACCGGTATCAGGTCGCGCGCTGGTTACATAGCCGAAGTTGGTGTCGGCGCAGACAATGGCTTCGGAGCCGCTGTCGTTGGCTATGTAGATGAGATCGTGAGGGGTGTAGATCGGTGTGATGGGCACGGCCACGGCACCGAGGCGCTGGATGCCGAGCCAGGCCACTACCCATTGGATGCTGTTGGGGATGTAAAGCATCACCCGGCTGCCGGCGGTCATGCCGAGCTTGGCGAGGCCGGCGGCAAAGGCCTCGGCCAGTTCCTTCACGCGGCCGTAGGAATAGCGGCTGCCCAGATAAACCACCGCCGTATGTTCCCTGCGACGCTCAGCAGTCTCGGCAAACACAGCGTAGATCGAATGGGTGCTCAAATCCGACATAACTGCCATTTATATTCCGAAGTAGGCCGACTTGATCTCCGGGTTTTCCATCAATTCCTGTCCCGTGCCCGAAAGCGCGAGCATGCCGTTTTCGACCACATACCCCCGGTGGATCACCGGCAGGACCGGGCGCGCGAACTGCTCGCTTAACACCACGGTGATGCCGTAGTGACGCTGCAGATTGACGATGGCCTCCATGACGGCCTGCTGCATGAGCGGGCTCAGACCGAGCAGTGGCTCATCCAGGAGCAACAGCCTGGGCTGGACGACCAGGGCCATGCCGATGGCCAGCATCTGCTGCTCCCCGCCGCTCATGAATCCGGCCCTCCGGGATTTCAGCCGGGCCAGGTGCGGGAACAGCTCGAAGACGTAAGCAATGGTGTTCTTGACCTCCGCGCGGGGCTTCAGGTAGCCGGCGATCCGGAGGTTTTCCAGGACGCTGCTTTCCGGGAACACCGGGTGGCGTTCGCGGGAGAGCACGATCCCCTTTTTCACCCGCTCGCTGGGGTGGGTTTCGGTGATGTCTTCGCCCTGGAAGAGGATCCGGCCATAGAGGGTAATGCGCTCTCCACCGCGGCGCTTTTCCTTGGTGCGCATGTCGATGATGAGCCCCGAGAGTGCATTCATCAGGGTGGTCTTGCCGGCGCTGTTGGAGCCGATCACCCCCACCCCCTAGCGAAACATTCACAGAATCATTAAATCCTACAATAGATGTTGTCGATAATCGGGCAAAAGACCAGGAGGAGTCGCAGGAAGCCCCTCTTGGAGGATCTGAT
>JBLMXM010000422.1:0-2601 GCA_050257775.1 Hyphomicrobiales bacterium | reverse complement strand
TTCTGCCCCGCGCCGGGCGATTCCACCAGGGCCCCCTCGATCTCCACGGCCGCGCCGGTGGCCACATCCTTGAGCTGGCTGAAGGCCGGGACCGCTTCGTCCACGATGACCTGCAAGTTCTTGAGGCAGGAGCCGTCGTTCACCTCAAGAAAGGAAAATCCCTTGGAATCGCGGCGGGTGCGCACCCAGCCGCTAACCTGGAGCCGGTCAACGGCTGTGGGGCTGTTCAACACGTTCTTGATCAAGGTCCTTTTCATGTGGTCCACCTAAACGGTTCTTGCGAAGATCTGCCGAATGCGTTTCAGGCCGCGGGCGGCCCCCAGGGCGACCATCAGCAGGATGCGCGCCTTGGGGCCCGAGAGCCGGCCTCCCAGGATGACGCCCTTCCGGAGGAGGTCGGCTCCTCCCCCGGCATAGGCATACATCGGCCAAACGCCTCCTTCCGGGCAGCGGGTCGTCAACACCACCGGGATCCCGCGGCCGATCGTCTTTTCCACGGCAGGAACAATTCCCGGCGGCACATTGCCGGCGCCGAATCCCTCAAGTACCAATCCGGCCAAGCCCTTGTGGAGGAGGCGGTCGATCAGCGTACCGTCCATGCCGGTGTAACAGGAGATCATCGCCACGTTCGGTTCAATCCGCCGCGTTCGGATCAGGGGGCGTTTCATCACCGGGGTGAACGACGAGCTTCGGGTCAGCCGGACGTCTTCACCGGCCACGTAAGCCACCGGCCCACTCTCGGGGGCCTCGAACGCATCGATGTTGACGGAGTTGACCTTGATCACCTCGCGGGCCGCGAAAATCCGGTCGGTCATGAGCAGCCCGACCCCGGTATCCTCCGGAAGCGGCAGGAGGCAGGCCCTGACGCCGTTCAGCAGGTTGCGGATGCCGTCGAAGCCCGTCTCGCTGTAATAGCGCATGGATCCCGTGAACACGACCGGTTTGTGCGAGTGCAGGGTCAGATCGGCCATATAGGCGGATTCCACCAATACGTCGGTCCCATGAAGGACCACCGCCCCGATCACGGAAGACCGGGCCAGCGCCCGATCGATGTCGCGGGCCAGCCGGAACATGTGTTCGGGGGTCATGTGGGGGCTGGGCAGGTTCGACCAAAGCACCGGTTCGAAACCCACACCTCGAACATAAGGCCGGAGTTCGGCAAACAGCCGGTCAAATTCGTTGCTGGGAACCACTCCGCGTTCATCCGGCCCGGGCCGCATGGTGATAGTCCCGCCGGTGAAGAACACCACGACGCGCGGTGGAGATTTTTCCCGATGAATGCGCAAGGTTCGGATAACTCCTCTGTTGATCCAGATGGATGCAGGGCGCCAGCTAGAAGCCCCGTCAGACGACGTCGGCATTCTTACTTGGAGTGCCGTCAAATATCAAGCCTGTGACTGTTTCGAGACGGTCCGCCTCGAAGATGGTCTTGTCCGTACGCCAGCGGGCGATACGGGGGAAGCGCACGGCAACCCCGGAGCGGTGGCGCGTTGAGCGCTGGATGCCTTCAAAGGCGATCTCGAAAACGAGCTCGGGCTTTACGGCACGCACTGGGCCGAAACGCTCCAGAGTGTGGACGCGGATGAAGCGGTCGACCTCCCGGATCTCCGCGTCGGTCAAGCCCGAGTAGGCCTTGGCGAAGGGTACCAGCCGGTCGCCGTCCCAGACGGAGAACGTGTAATCGGTGTAGAGCCCGGAACGCTTGCCGTGCCCGCGCTGGGCGTAGGTCAACACGGCATCGATGCTCAAGGGGTCGACCTTCCATTTCCACCAGTCGCCGCGGCGTCGGCCGATTCCATATGGGGAACTGAGCCGCTTCAGCATCAGTCCCTCGACGCCCCGTCGGCGGGCCTCTTCCTTGAACCGTGCCAGCTCCCTCCAGCTTGCGGCGCCCAGCTTTATTGATCGCAGCAGCCGCGGATCTCCGAGGCGGTTCAGGAGTCCGTCCAGTGCGGCCATGCGCCAGGCCAATTCGCGCGGCCGCACGTCCACCCCGTCCAGCTCCAGCAAATCGTAGGCCATCAGGACCACCGGCACGGACAGCCGCATGCGCGGGCTGAGGTGTTTGCGACCGATGCGCTGTTGCAGGGCGGCGAAGCCGAGCGGTCGGCCGTCTTTCCAGACCAGGATCTCCCCGTCTAGCACGCTGCCCGCCGGCAGCAGTTGCACCGCCTCACGGATTTCCGGGAATTTTTCAGTCAGTAACTCCTCGCCCCGTGACCAGATGAACGCCTGATGCCCCCGCCGGACCACCTGGGCTCGGATGCCGTCCCACTTCCACTCGGCCTGCCATTCCGCCGGCCTGCCCAGGTCTTCCGGCGGGGCATTCAGAGGGAAGGCCAGGAGAAAGGGATAGGGGCGGCTGACGTCGGCATCGGCGGTTTGGGGGCAGAACAGGCGTTCCCAGAAGCCCGGGTCGGGGTCCCGGTGCCCCATGAGACGATGGGTGATAACGGCTTCCGCGATTCCACTGAACCGCGCCAGCGCCCGAATCACGAGCTTCTGGGACACCCCCACCCGGAATCCGCCGGTGATGAGCTTGTTCCAGACGAGGCGTTGCCTGCGGTCCATCGCGCGCCAGGCGCCAGTCACCGCCGCGCG
>JBLMXM010000421.1:0-5838 GCA_050257775.1 Hyphomicrobiales bacterium | reverse complement strand
AGAAAAAGCTGATGATCGAGATGCCCACGGCGACGTAGACCGTGTGCCATAGTCTCTTAAGAATGTAGCGGCCCATGATGGGGTTCTTTGTCTGCCTTTAGGCTGAGTAAGCCTTTTCCTTAAGCCAGGGCCTCAATTCTTGTTTTCGGGAAAGGGTTCAAGGGGCCAAGGGGTCGAGGGCAAGAAAAAAATAAGACGATTTTTCTCTTGACCCCTTGGACCCTCGACCCCTCTAACCCTGAAGCCATCTATCGCACCAAAAGGCTGGTCACTTCGGCTTAGCGGTGTTCATGATGAGATACCCGTCCCGCAGCCCCTTGTAGTCCACCGAGTTCGCCACGCCATACACCTCAGGGATCACGTAAAGATAGACCCACGGCGCATCCTGGTACAGGAGGCGGTCGATCTCGTTGTAGACCTTGGCCCGGGCGGCCGGATCCATGACGGTCCGCCCCTTGTCCAGGAGCGCATCGACCTGCGGGTTCTTGTAGTAGTAGTCGCGGCTCTTGGAGTGGAACAGCGAGTACATGTAGCGGTCGGGCTCGGGCGCATCGTCCCAGAAGTAGATATACATCTGGTGCAGCTTGTTCTTGTATCGGTCCCACATGACGGCCCGCTCATACGGTTCGAGGGCCACCTTGATGCCCACCTTGGCGAGGTCCGCGGCAATGGCTTCGGCCTGCTCCTGGATCTGGGGCATGTAGGTGCCATAGGCCAACCGCGTCTCGAAGCCGTTCGGGTAGCCCGCCTCGGCGAGCAGCTGCTTGGCCTTGGCCGGGTCGTAGGCATAGGGCTTCAGGCTCAGATCGGCTCCGAAGGTCCGCGGGCTGATCGGCCCGGCGCAGAGAATGGCCTTGTCATTGAACAGGGCCTTGTTGATCAAGGGCCGATTGACGGCATAGTTGACCGCCTGCCGTACCTTCACGTCGCTGAAGGGCTTCTCGTAGGTGTTCAGGCCGAGGTAGTTCATGGAGCCCATCTGTTCGGTGAGATAGGCCTTCCCGGAATCCAGGATCTTCTTGCGCTGGTGCACGGGCACCCCGCTGATCACGTCCGCCTCGCCGGTCAGCAGCGCCGCAATGCGCGAGGCCTCCTCGGGCACGCCCTTGAAGACCAATTTCTTATAAGCCGGCTTGGGACCGTAGTACTTGTCGTAGGCCGTCATGGTGATTTCCTGACCCTTGACCCACTTGTCCAGCTTGTAAGGGCCCGAACCCACGGGGTTGAGGTTGTACTCGGCATCGCCCACCTTCTTGACGTACTCGGGCGGGACCACGAACAGGTACTGGGCCAGCATGTAAAGGCCGGGCGCGTAAGGCTGCACCATCGAGATGGTGAACGTCTGGTCGTCGATGACCTTGACCTCCTTGAAGCTGGTGAGCTTGCCCTTGTGGGGGCTCTTGAGCGCGTCGCTCATGATGCGGTCGAAGGAGAACTTGACGGCCGCCGAATTGATCGGCTCGCCGTTATGGAAGGTCGCACCCTTGACCAGGGCGAATTTCCAGGTAAGGTCGTCCACCTTTTCCCACTTCTGCACCAGGCCGGGTTTGACCGTGGCGTCCTCCTGGGGCTTCAAAATGGTGTCGTGAATGTTGTAGGCGACGCTCATGGTGGTCTGAAGCGAGCTCTGCATGATATCCAGGCCGACGGGCTCGGCCTCCTGCACCACCACCAGCGTGTCCTTGTCCTTGGCGACGGCCGGCCCGGCCGCGAGAGCCGTCGCCAGGGCAAGCCCGATAACCATCACCGCAAAAATACGTTTCTTCTTCATGCACTGCCTCCTTGGGTTGAGTGGATGCCGGCCCCCGTTGCAGGGGCGGGCCGGTCTATGTTCGCGGCATCGGCGCTGTCATACAGATGACAGCGCACCAGGTGGTTGTTCTCCGCCACCCGCGTGAGCGGGGCCTGCTCTTTGCACACCGCCATCGCCTCCGGGCAGCGGGGGTGGAAGCGGCACCCCGCCGGCGGGCTGAGGGGTGAAGGGACATCGCCCTTGAGAATGATCCGCTGCCGCGACCGCCGCGGGTCGGGCACGGGCACGGCGGACAGGAGCGCCCAGGTGTAGGGATGCAGCGGCCGCGCAAAGATCGTCCGGGTATCGGCCAGTTCCACGATCTGGCCCAGGTACATCACGCCGACCCGGTGGCTCACGTAGCGGATCACCGCCAGGTCGTGCGAAATGAACAAATAGGACAGGTTGAGCTGCTGCTGGAGCCTGACCATGAGGTTCAGGACCTGGGCGCGCACCGAAACGTCCAGGGCCGAGACGGGCTCGTCGCCCACCACAAGCCGGGGTTGCAGCACAAGCGCCCGGGCTACGCAGATCCGCTGGCGCTGGCCCCCGGAGAATTCGTGGGGAAAGCGGGTCATGTGCTCGGGCAGAAGCCCCACCAGGTGCAGCGCTTCCTCGACCCGCTCGAGTCGCTCCGCACCGCCCAGGTTCTCGTGGTTGAGCAGCGGCTCCTCGATGATGCGCTCCACCGTCAGCCGCGGGTTGAGGGCACCAAAGGGATCCTGGAATACGATTTGCATTTTGCGCCGGAGCCGGCGCAACGATTCCGGGTCGAGAGTCAGGATGTTCTCGCCCTGGAATATGACATCTCCCCCGGTCGGCTCGATCAGGCGCAGGATGCTGAAGCCCGTAGTGGACTTGCCGCAGCCCGATTCCCCCACCAGCCCCAGCGTCTCGTTCTCGCCGATGTTGAAGGAGACATCGTCCACGGCGTGGACCACCGCGCCGCGCCGGCCCAGAAACCCCCGCCGCACCGGGAAATGCTTGACCAGGTTGCGCACCATGAGCAGCTCAGGCACGACCCACCCTCCAGCAGGCCACCCGGTGGCCGGGACGAACCTCCTCCAGCGCCGGCGCATGCGCCCGGCATGCGTCGAAGGCCTCCGGGCAGCGGGGTTCGAAGTGACAGCCCGGCGGCAGCGCCGCCACGCTCGGCACGACCCCTTTGATTTCGTTCAAGCTCCCGGTTTCGAAGGAGGCGTCGGCGCGGGGGATGGAGGCCATCAGCCCGCGGGTGTAAGGGTGCAAGGGGTGTTCGAAGAGGTCCACCGTCGGGGCCTCTTCCATGATTCGGCCGGTGTACATGACGGCCACGCGCCGGGTGGCCTCGGCCACCACCCCGAGATCATGGGTGATGAGCAGGATGGCGGTGTTCAGCTCCGCTTTCAAGGCGAGCATGAGCTCAAGAATCTGAGCCTGAATGCTGACATCCAGGGCCGTCGTGGGCTCGTCGGCCAGCAGCAGGGACGGACGGCACGCGAGCGCCATGGCAATCATGACCCGCTGCCGCATGCCTCCGGAGAGCTGATGCGGATATTCCTTGATCCTCCGCTCGGGAGCCGGAACCCCCACCCGGGCCAGCATGTCGACCGAACGCCGGAGCGCTTCGGCCCCCCCAACCCCGCGATGGACCCGGAAGACTTCCGTCAGCTGATTCCCGACCGTGAACACCGGGTTGAGGGCGGTCATGGGCTCCTGAAAGATCATGCTGATGCGGTTGCCACGGATCCCCATGATCTCTTCGGTGCTGGATGCGAGAAGATCCTGGCCCATGAACAGAATCTCGCCGCCGGCGAAGAAGGCCGGCGGACTGGGCAGGAGCCGCAGGATGGACAACGCCAGGACGCTTTTGCCGCAGCCGGACTCACCGACAATTCCGAGCACCTCACCCTCGTCCAGGTCAAGGGAAACGCCGTCCACGGCCTTGGCGGCCCCCCGGGGTGTGCGGAAGTAGGTTTGCAGGTTCTGAATCCGGAGCAGGGTCATGCGATGGTCGTCGGTTGAGGAGTTGCCGCGCGTCGCTGGTCCAGGTCAAAAGCTCATGTGACTATAGATAAAGACCGCCGCGCCCGTCAACCGAAAACGGGAGGTCTCTAGGGACTTTTTCATTTCAAAACGGATTAACTTGTCCGGCTCCTTTCCGCCCATGTGCCCGGAAGCCGGCTTCAGGGTGAGCTGGCCAGGCGGAAGCCGAGACCCGCACCGAAATAATCCTCGCGAAATCCGAAGCGCCGGCTGCAGCGAGCGCTCCAGTCGTCCAGGCTCCAGCAGCCGCCGCGGATCACGCGGTCGCGGGTTTCGGTGGATGCGGCCGGCCGATCCCGGCCGGATGGCGCCATGGATCCGGGAATGTAGATGTCCTGGCACCATTCCCAGACATTGCCGCTCATGTCGAACAGCCCCAAACCGTTGGCGGCTTTCAGCCCGACGGGCTGGGTGGAGCCCTGGCTGTTCTCAGCGTACCAGGCCACCGCAGCGATGTCGTCCCCGCCGGCGTAGAGCTCTTTTCGACCGCCGCTGCGGGCAGCGTATTCCCACTCGGCCTCGGTCGGCAGGCTGAATACCCGGCCGCCGCCCGAGATCTCGTTTAGACGCTGGATGAACGCATTGACATCCGACCAGCTGACCTGCTCGACCGGGCAGAGCCCGCCCTGCCTGAACCGGGAAGGGTTATCCGGCATCACCTTCTCCCACTGCCCCTGGGTCACGGGATATTTGCCAAGGTAGAACCTATTTACAGCCACTTCCCGAGTCGGCGTCTCGTTGTCCCATCCAACTTCGTAAAGATCCCCCATCTCAAACGTCCCGGCCGGCACCAGGATGAATTCCATGCCGGTGGCTGGCTCGATGTAAACGGCGTCCCCCGACCCCTCCGGCTGGGCCGGACGACATACCGGGCATTCGGATGTTCCGGACGGAATGCGCCGATGGCATGTTGAACAGATTAAGCGCTGATGGCACTCCGGGCAGATCTTCCAGGTGTCCTTAACCTCCACCCCGCAGCCCGGACACGACAGCCGGCCCAGCGACGTCTCACACACCGGGCACACTCTCCAGGATTTCTTGACGGGTTCACCGCAAGCGGGGCAGATAGGGTGATCGTGCGCATCCATGCAAAATGGTCTTAGCCGAATATGTCGAAATTATCAATTTGACAAAAGAAAACCGCACATCTATTGTCGATGGCCAGGCATTTCCGCTGAACGACCGCCAGGAGTCCGAACTCATCCATGCCGGGCCCAAACCGATTCGCGCTCAGCATTCGCAAGAAAGTCATCATCGGGCTGACCGTGAGCCTGTTGTCGGTCGTCTTTATCGGCGGGCTTTCCTACCGTTACCTGATCGCCATCGAAACCAAGCAGCATGTCGTGGCCATCGCCGACGATCTGAGCAACCTCATTCTGGAAGTCCGACGCTACGAGAAGAACTATCTCCTGTATGCCTCCCAGGAGGACCTGCAAGAGAACCGGCGCTACATCCAGCAGGCCACCGAATCCCTTGCGGGTATCCTGCCGGAGATCAAGACCCTCAGCATTGCGCCGGAACTCAACCGCCTCGGCCAGCAGTTGCGCGAATACGCCGAATTCATGGATCGCCGGGCCGCCTGCGCCGGGCCGCCCGCTTCCGACTGCACCGATTTGGAAGAGCACGTGCGGGAAAGCGGCAAGAAACTGGTGGAGCTGTCCCAGCTGTTGGTCAAAATCGAACGCGCGCGGATCCTGCAGATCCTGGGATCTTTGGAGAACAACCTGATCGTCTCGCTCGCCATCTTGGTCGGCATGGGCGGAGTCGTCACTTTTCTTATCGGTGCCAAGATCGTAGGCCCCTTGAGGACCATTGAAAAAACAACCCTTCGGATCGCCCAGGGCGATTTCACTCCGCTGTCGGTCGGGAAACCCCGGGATGAAACCCAGCGGGTCATGGAAGCCTTCAACCGGATGATCGCCGAGCTGGAGAAACGCCAGGAACAACTCGTCCAGGCGCAGAAGCTTTCCTCGATCGGCATCATGGCCTCGGGGATCGCCCACCAGCTGAACAACCCCTTG
>JBLMXM010000420.1:0-7423 GCA_050257775.1 Hyphomicrobiales bacterium | reverse complement strand
GACCGAAACCCTCGAGCCGTTCCCGATGGCCGGGGTTGCCGGCGTCCTCGACTTTCTCGATTCATTCCGCGGGCAGCCGATCCGCATCCTGGCCACTGCGCCCGCCATGGTTTCCATCAGTACCGCGGCCAAAGGGATTTCTACCGATGACCTCGGGCTGCTGATGAAGAGAGAAGACATTCTCGGCCTGGGGGAATCCTATTGGCAGGCCGTACTGCAGGATACCAAGACCTATCTGCCGGCGTTCCAGTTGGCCCATCGATTCGGCAAGATTCTCGAGGGACACACCGCCGGGGCCAGCGAGAAAAAGCTATCAGCTTATGTGGCCGCAGGAGTTTCCTCGTGCCATGAACCCATCGATGCCGAGCAGACGCTATCGCGCCTGCGCCTCGGCGTGCACGTAATGGTTCGGGAAGGCAGCATCCGCAGGGACCTGGAGCCCATTTCCCGCATCCGCCCATCCGGAGTCGACCTGCGGCGAATGGTTCTGGCCAGCGACGGTGCCTCCCCGCAGGACCTGATGCAGGGTAAGTATATGGATTTCGTGGTCCGCAAAGCCATGGCCTGCGGGTTCACCCCGGTCGAGGCGATCCAGATGGCGTCCCTGAACGCAGCCGAACATTTCCGCCTGGACGGCGTTCTGGGCGGGATCGCGCCCGGCCGGCTGGCGGACATGGTGCTGGTCCCGAACCTCGCCGAATTTCAGCCCGAGGCGGTGATCTGCAACGGCGAGCTCATCTTTGCAGGCGGCCGGCTTCTCCAGACACCCCGACGGCATGGCTTTTCCGCGCCGAGCCAGGCCACGATCAAGCTTCCCCGCCGCCTGACCCCTTCGGATTTCATCATCCGTACGCAGAAAGGCGCCGCCACCGCGCGGGTGCGAGTGATCGAGATGGTCACCGACCTGGTCACGGCCGAGCGCCATCTCGACCTGCCGGTGTCGCAGGGGGAGCTGAAAGCTGATCCCGGCCGGGGCCTTTGCAAAATCGCCGCCGTGGATCGCACCCACGCTCCAGGCAGGCTGTTCACCGGCCTGATCCACGGCTTCGGGATGACCCGCGGTGCCATGGCCTGCAGCGCCGCATGGGACACTTCGGACATCGTCACGGTGGGAGCCGACGGCGAAGACATGGCCTGTGCCGTTAATCGGATCGCCGACTTGCAGGGCGGAGCTGTCCTCTGCGAAGCCGGGCGCATCCTAACTGAAATCCCTATGCCGATTTTCGGGCTCGCCTGCGACCTTCCCATTGAGACGCTCGCCCAACGGCTGGACGCCTTGAAGCAGGCGGCCTCCCGGCTGGGCGTGACGTTCCCGGACCCGCTGCTGTCGCTGATCACCCTGACGGGCGCAGCCATCCCCTATTTGCGGATCTGCGAGGAAGGCTTGGTGAATTTGAAGGATGGAAAGACTGTTGGCCTTTTCGTGGGCTGAATTGAAGGAGTGGCTCCGGGTAAATCATATTTATGGGCGTACGGCCCGCCATCTGTCGATGGTGGGCATGGAAGGTTCCTGCGGATTTTGAAAGCCTCCGCTTAGAAATTCGGCACCAACCCAGCAAGCGGCAAAGCCTCACTGAAGTGGTTTAATGTCAGGCAACCCCGCTGAGTGGGCGGTCGTCCAGGAAAAGTCCCGGTCGGCTTTCGCCGATCAAGAGTTTGTCTAAAGCTCAGCTAAGATCGACATTTCTTTTGGAAACCTGCAATTTCGGCCGCCTCATCTCCTTTCACCTTAAGGCACAGAATCTGATTATCGAGTTGCTCAAGTCATCCTCATATCAAAACCAGAATCTAATTTCCCCATCTTTAAAAGCGGATGGTCTATGTGGTCCGATTAAAGCCATGGCGTCAGTATTGTTCTTGACATTTGGACATAAAAATATAATAAATGAACCTACATTCATTTTGTATAATATGATGACACTGAGGGATCCCCTTATGGAGGCTTGCAGGTTACCCCGGCGGGAACGCGAAAAGCTGCGTCAGCGGCAAGAAGTTCTCGATGTCGCTCTGAGCCTTTTTTCAGAGAAAGGCTACCATAACGTTTCCATGCACGAGATAGCCAAGGAAGCGGAGTTTGCCATCGGAACACTTTATAAGTTCTTTCGAAACAAGGAGGACCTTTACAAGGGACTTATCTTGCAACTCAGTGACCGCTTTCACGGGGCGCTTACAGAGGTGATCGAGGGCGACGCACAGGAAATAGAAAAGCTGCGAGCCTATGTCCGGGTAAAGGGGGAACTTTTTCGCAACAACGCTGCAGCTATTCGACTGTATCTCGCGGAGACCCGGGGCGCAAGTTATAACGCCATGGCCGGCCTCGAACGGGAAATTCGCCAACGTCGCGGAAACACGATGCTATCCCTCGCCTCCGTCTTCGAACATGGAATGAATCAAAAACGCTTTCGACGGATCGCCGCCCCGTTTCACCTGGCCATCGCGCTCGACAGCATGGTCACGGCCTTTCTTTTTCACTGGCTCGAAGACCCGCAAAGACATCCCTATCCGGAGGAGCCGGACACCGTATTGAACATTCTATTCAAAGGATTGGTCAACCCCTGAGCTTCGCCTGATTTCAAGAAGTTTCAATTCATTTCAGGCATTTCTGCGAGGAGAATATTTTAATGCAACAGAATAAAATCGGCTTTGGGATTTTCCGATATATTGTTTTGGGCGCAGCTGTGCTGAACGGTCTCTGGCTGGTAGGATGTGATCGCCGGATTGAAGCACAGCCAGCAGCTCAAGTGCCGGAAGTGGCCGTTGTCACCATCCAGCCGCAGCGGGTTGAACTGACGACTGAATTGCCTGGCCGCACCTCAGCGTACCGCATTGCCGAAATACGCCCGCAGGTGAACGGCATTGTCTTGAGACGCCTTTTTCAAGAAGGGTCGGATGTAAGAGCCGGTCAGTTATTATACCAGATCGATCCTGCGCCATTCCAGGTTGCACATGCCTCCGCGAAGGCGTCCCTGGCCAAAGCGCAAGCCAATTTACCCTCGATCAAGCTGAAAGTCGAACGGTACAAGGAACTAATCGCGGAGAATGCCGTCAGCCGACAAGACTATGATGACGCAACCGCTTCTCTGGAGCAGGCTCGGGCTGAAGTCGAATACTGGAAAGCTGCGGTTGAAACGGCACGTATCAATCTGGGCTACACCCAGGTCACCGCACCCATTTCAGGGCGCATCGGGAAATCCAGCATAACAGACGGGGCGCTGGTAACGGCTTATCAGCCTACGTCTCTCGCCACGATTCAACAACTTAACCCTATTTACGTTGATGTGACCCAGTCTTCTGCCGAACTGCTGCGTCTGAAGCGCAACCTTGAAAGCGGCCGGCTCAGCGCCGACGAGAAAAACGGGAAGGCTGTCCGTATCCTCCTTGAAGACGGAACACCGTATCCCATAGAAGGCAAGCTTCAATTTCGCGAGGTCACCGTCGATCCGACCACAGGGTCTTACACCGTGCGAATCGTGGTTCCGAACCCGGAGCAGACACTTCTGCCCGGCATGTTTGTGCGCGCCGTCGTGCAGGAGGGGATTGCCGAACAGGCCATCCTCGTTTCCCAGCAGGGAGTGAGTCGCACTCGAAGAGGGGACCCCGTTGCACTGGTCGTGGATGATTCCGGAATAGTTCAGCAGCGGATGTTGACACTCAATCGTGCTATCGGGGACAAGTGGCTCATTTCTTCCGGTCTTTCTGCCGGAGACCAGGTAATCGTGGAAGGAATGTTAAACGTGCGGCCCGGAGCGGCCGTAAAAGCTGTCCCCTGGACCAATCAGAACCCCGGCATGCAGGGCTTGGATTCGAAGCATTCGCCTGCGGGATCGAATTGAGGGAGAACATTGATGTTGTCGAACTTCTTTCTGGACCGTCCGGTGTTTGCGTGGGTCATCGCCATCATTATGATGCTTGCGGGCGCATTGGCCATTCACAATCTGCCCATTTCCCAATATCCTCCCATTGCCCCCCCCTCCATTGCCATCGATGCCTTCTACCCCGGTGCCTCTGCTCAAACGGTGGAAGACAGCGTGATTCAGATCATCGAACAGAAGATGATCGGGTTCGACAAGTTGCTCTATATGTCTGCCACCAGTGATGCGTCGGGCGCGGGGAGGATCGAACTCACATTCGCTCCCGGGACCGATCCGGACCTCGCCTGGGCTCAGGTGCAAAACAAGCTCCAACTCGCCATGGCGAGCCTGCCGACGGTGGTTCAGGACCAGGGCGTCAAAGTCAGCAAATCGACCCGCAACTGGCTGATCATCGTGGGGCTGACATCGGAAGACGGCAGCATGGATGACTACGATTTGGGCGACTACGCTCAATCCAGCATTCAGCAAGTATTGGCACGCGTACCAGGGGTCGGCGAAGTCGAAACCTTCAGTTCTCAGTATGCCATGCGCATCTGGCTGCATCCGGACAAGCTGGTGGGATTCCATTTGACGATGGATGACGTCATCCGAGGTCTTAAGGCTTACAACGTGGAGATTTCCGCCGGGCAGTTCGGAGGGGCGCCGGCATTGGGAGGCCAGCGTCTGAATGCATCGGTCATCGTCCAGAACCTGCTCAGGACGCCGGAGGAATTTGCGGCCATCCCGCTGCGCACCAATCCCGACGGATCCATCGTCCGTGTGCGGGATGTGGGGCGGACGGAGCTGGGCACCGAGCGCTACGACACTCAAACGCTATTTAACGGCCAGCATTCGGCCGCTCTTGCCGTACGGCTGGCTCCCGGCGCCAACGCGCTGTCTACCGCCGATGCGGTCAAGGCTAAGATGGAGGAACTCTCCAGGTATTTCCCGCCGGGGATGAAGGTCATCTACCCTTACGATACAACGCCCTTTGTAAAGGTGGCCATAGAGGAGGTGGTGAAAACTCTTCTTGAGGCCATTCTGCTGGTCTTCCTGGTGATGTACGTTTTTCTCGGAAACATCCGTGCGACGCTGATCCCCACCCTGGCTGTGCCCGTGGTGATCCTGGGAACTTTCGCCGTCCTGGGTTTATTCGGATTTTCCATCAACATGCTGACCATGTTCGCGATGGTGCTGGCCATCGGTCTTCTGGTGGACGATGCCATCGTGGTGGTCGAAAACGTGGAACGGGTCATGTCCGAGGAGGGGCTCCCGCCCAAGGAGGCGACTCGCAAGTCCATGCGAGAAATCACCAGCGCATTGATCGGCATCGGGCTGGTGCTCTCGGCGGTTTTCGGCCCCATGGCATTCTTCAGCGGCTCCACCGGGGTTATCTATCGTCAGTTTTCCGTGACCGTTATCGCCGCCATGCTGCTTTCGGTAGTAGTGGCGTTGATTTTAAGCCCGGTACTGTGCGCATCGCTGCTTAAACCGGTGCCGAAAGGGCATGAACCGGCTGAGACCGGCTTCTTTCTGTTCCGACCTTTTTTCCGGTGGTTCGACCGGATGTTCCGACAGGCCCGGAACCGGTACGTGGCCATGGTCGGTCACATTATTTCAAAAAAGCTTCCCTATTTCTTGGTCTACATCCTGATAGTGGCGGGATTGGCGTTTCTGTTCCACCGTATGCCGACCGCCTATCTGCCCAATGAGGACCAGGGCATCATGTACGTCCAGGTGACCCTGCCCGCGGGTTCTACGTTGGAGCAGACCCAGAAAATCATGGATCAAGTCCGAGACCACTTTTTGGTGGATGAAAAGGAAGCAGTAGCCTCCTGCTTTACCGTGGCCGGCAGAGGTTTTTCCGGCAGCGGGCAAAATGTCGGCCTCTCATTTGTAAAGCTCAAGGACTGGGACCTGCGCCGCCGGGCCGATCTAAAAGTGAATGAGTTGGTCAGGCGCGCCATGGCAAGGTTTTCGAAGATCCGCAACGCAAGGGTATTTGCGTTTCCACCTCCGGCGGTCATGGAACTCGGGCGAGCGGGCGGGTTCGATTTTCAATTGCAGGACCGGAGCGGACTGGGGCATGAGGCTTTGATGGCGGCGCGCAACCAATTGCTCGGCCTGGCCGCCCAGGACTCGCGGATTACCCGGGTACGACCCAGCGGGCTCGAGGATGTGGCTCAATACCGAATCGATGTGGACTGGGGTAAGGCAGGTGCCTTGGGGGTCCCCATCGATTCCATCCACACGACCATTTCGGCGGGGTTCGGCGGTGCCTATGTGAACGACTTCATCCAGGGCGGACGGGTCAAGCGGGTTTACGTCCAGGCGGACGCCCTCTACCGCATGCTTCCCAAAGACCTGGAACGCCTTTATGTCAGGAACAATTCCGGCACGATGACGCCCTTCACATCCTTCGCAACCGGGCATTGGTTCTATGGATCGCCCCTGCTCGAGCGTTTCAACAGTTTCCCTTCCATGAATATCTGGGGGGAGCCGGCACCGGGGAGAAGCTCGGGGGAGGCTATGCGGGCCATGGAAGAAATCGCCGCGAAGCTGCCCAGGGGAATCGGTTTTGATTGGACCGGATTGTCGTACCAGGAACGGATGGCAAAATCCCAGGCGCCCCTGCTCTATGCCTTTTCCATTATCGTGATTTTTCTCTGTCTGGCCGCCCTTTATGAGAGCTGGACCGTTCCCATTTCGATCCTGCTGACACTGCCGCTGGGGATCATCGGGGGAGTGGTGGCGTCATCCCTTAGGGGATTCCCCAACGATGTCTATTTCCAGATTGGACTCCTCACCGTTTTAGGCCTGACGACCAAGAATGCCATTTTGATTGTTCAATTTGCCATGGCAAAGGTTCAGGAGGGCGCGGGACTGATCGAAGCCACCCTCCAAGGTGCGAAGCTGCGGGTCCGCCCGATCGTCATGACCTCCATGGCTTTCGGCTTCGGCGTTCTCCCCTTGGCCTTGGCAAACGGGGCCGGCGCAGGCGCGCAAACCGCCATTGGAACCGGTGTCTTGGGCGGGATGCTTGCCGCGACCTTCCTGGCGACCCCGTTCATACCCCTATTCTACGTGGCGGTGGTTCAGTTGTTCGGAAGGAAAAAATCCACTCAGCCGGAGGAACCGGGTATGATCACAGAAAGCCCTTCGGAGGCCCACTGACATGATCGGGAAGCGCTCAATAGTTCTGGCCGTAGTTGCATTGTCGGTTGCCGGGTGCACAATGATCCCGGAATACACCCGCCCGGAGCCACCGGTCCCCTCGCAATGGCCTACCGGCCCTGCATACAAGGAGCCGGCAGCTGCGCCGGCGGAGCTCTCGGCGCCCGACCTGGCATGGCGTGATTACTTCCCCGACCCGCGACTGCAGATCCTGATCGAAACCGGTCTCAAGAACAATCGCGACCTGCGCGCAGCGGCTTTGAACGTCGATCGCGCGCGCGCCTTTTACCGGATCCAGCAGGTCGAGATTCTGCCGGTCATCGATGCCACCGGCCGATTGCTCGATCAGCGTGTGCCCGGTACCATCAACGGGAACGGCCGCTCGGTCACATTGAAAC
>JBLMXM010000419.1:0-11968 GCA_050257775.1 Hyphomicrobiales bacterium | reverse complement strand
CGATCACTTTGAGATCTGGTCCCGGGATAACTACGAGAAAGAAGATGTGGCCCTGGAAAACGACCTGAAGAACCTGGAGGCCAGAAACGAAATCGCCAGACTCGGCATCTGAGCCCATGGCGTACCGCCACATTACGGTTATGCGGGGCGAGGTGCTGGAGTATCTCGACTGCCGGCCGGGCCGAGTTTACGTGGACGGCACCCTGGGCGGAGCGGGACACGCCCGGTTCATTCTGGAGCGCAGCGCGCCGGACGGGCTTCTGATCGGCCTCGACCAGGACGGGGATGCCATCGCCAACGCCCGCAGCGTTCTGGCGGCTTACGCCGGCCGCATCCGGCTCGTGCACGCGAACTTCGCCCAGCTGGCGGAGGTTCTGGCTCGACTGGGTCTCACGGCAGCGGACGGGATTCTTCTGGATCTCGGAGTATCCCTTTACCAGCTGGAAGTCAGCGGCCGCGGATTCAGCTTTTTGCGCGACGAGCCGCTGGACATGCGCATGGATACGCGTTCGAACGACACGGCCGAGGACCTCGTCAACCGCCTGCGGGAGGATGACCTGAAACGGATTTTTCAGGAATTCGGCGAGGAGCGCTTCTCGGGGCGGATCGCCCGCCGAATCGTCGCGACCCGCCGGCGGCAGCGCATCCGAACCAGCGCGGAGCTCGCCCGCATCGTCTGCGAGGCGGTGCCCGGAGGCGGCCGCAGCCGCATTCACCCGGCCACGCGCGTGTTCATGGCCCTGCGCATCGCGGTCAACCGGGAGATCGAGCGGCTGGAGCAATTCATGGATCGGCTTCCAGGGCTTCTCAACCCCGGCGGGCGCGTGTGCATCCTGTCGTTTCACTCGCTGGAGGACCGCGTGGTCAAGCAACGGCTGAAGGCCCTGGAAAAGGGCCGCCGGGGCGGAGCAGGGCCCGGGGCGCCGGAGAATGAAGCCGAAGGTAAACTGAGGATCCTGACCCGCAAGGTGGTTCGGCCCGGGGCCGCGGAACTCGCGGCCAACCCCATGGCCCGCAGCGCGAAACTGAGGGCGGCGGAGCGGATCTAAAGCAACAGGGACAAGGAGCGGACCAAGGCCGTGACCCGAAGCACACCCGGACCCAGGCGCCGCAATCCCAGGATGCTCGCGCTGTGGCTGTCGCTCTTGTGCGTGTTCATCGCCGAGCTGCTGGTTTACACCTGGGTGCGGGTCCAGTGCGTGCGGGTCGGCTACGAGATTTCCACATTGAATAAGGAGCAGCAGCGTCTGAACGAGCTTCAGGCCAACCTCAAGGTGGAGCTGGCGCGCCTGAAGGCACCCCAGCGCATCACCAAGATCGCGCAGGAAAGGCTCGGGCTGACGCTGCCCGCGCCCAGACAGATGATGGTCATGCCCTGACGGTTATGAAAACAAAATACATCCGCTGGCGCATATGGATTGTCGGCTTGGCCTTCGTGGCCAGCTTCGGGGTGATCGGCGGCAAGGCGCTTTGGCTGCAGGTCTATGATGGGTCCTGGCTGTCCCGGAAGGCCTCGGGCCAGATCGAAGATTCGCTGAAGACCGTAGGCAAGCGCGGTACGATCTTCGACCGCCGCGGCCGTGAGATGGCTCTGAGCATCGACGTCACCTCCATCGCCGTCCGTCCGCATCAGGTCAAGGACGTGGAGGGGACGGTCAAAGAGCTGGCCCGCGCGCTGAAGAAAAAACCCTACGAGATCAGGGAACGGCTGACGGCCAGCAAGCCCTTCGTGTGGATCAAGCGCCAGGCCACCCCCAAGGAAACCGAGGCGGTCCGGCAGCTACGGTTGCCCGGGGTCGAGTTCGTGGCCGAGTCAAACCGCTTTTATCCCAACCGGTCCCTGGCCGCGCACGTGCTCGGGTTCACTGGCCTCGACGGCAAGGGCCTCGAAGGGATCGAGTACTTCTACGACAGGGATCTGCAGGGTGCGGACACCAGCGTAAAGGTGCTGAAGGACGCCCACGGCAACGGCTTCCAGTCGGATCTGCCCCCCGACGAAGAGGGTGCCGGCAAGAACATCGTGCTGACCATCGATCAAAACATCCAGTTCATTACCGAGGCCGCCCTCACGGAAGCGGTGGAATCCACCCGGGCGCGCTCCGGGATGGCCCTGGTCATGGAACCGCGGACCGGCGCCATGCTCGCCCTGGCCCTGGCGCCGACCTTCAACCCGAATGCCTACGAGGAGTTCAAGAAGCCCCTGTGGCGCAACCGCTCCATCACGGACCCGTTCGAGCCCGGGTCGACGCTGAAGATTTTTGTCGCCGCAGCCGCGCTGGAGTTCACTCATCTATCGCCCACGACGACCTTCAACTGCGAAAACGGCGCCTACCGCATCGGCAAATACACCGTGCACGACATCCATCGTTACGGCGTGCTCACGCTGCAGGACATCATCCGGTTCTCCAGCAACATCGGGGCCGCCAAGATCGGCGAAAAAGTGGGGCCGGAAAAACTTTACCAGACCCTGCGCCTGTTCGGCTTCGGGCAGAAGACGGGTATCGACAATGCGGCCGAAACCCCCGGTCTGCTGATGCCCCCCAAGAACTGGGCGGACATCGACACGGCCGCCATCTCCTTCGGGCACGGCGTTTCCGTTTCGGCCATCCAGCTCATCACCGCCGTCTCCGCCATCGCCAACGACGGCGTCCTGGTGAAACCTCGCCTGGTGCAAGCCGTCACCGACCGCCAGGGTCAGATCCTGCGTCAGTTCCCGCCGGAGGACATCCGCCGAGTGGTCTCGCCTCAAACCGCCCGGACCCTCAAGGACATCCTGCAGACCGTGATGCTGCCCGGCGGCACCGGGGTCAACGCGTCGCTCGAAGGCTACACCGCCTGCGGGAAAACTGGCACCGCCCGCAAGGTGGACGAAACCGGCCAGTATTCCAACGAACGCCACGTGGCCTCGTTCATCGGCTTTGCGCCGGTGGAACGCCCTCAAGTCGCGGTGCTGGTGGTCATCGACGAGCCCAAAGGCCAGATTTACGGCGGCGCCATTGCGGCCCCCGTATTCAAGAAAATCACCCAGACCACCCTCAACTATCTGAACATCCCACCGAGCAATGCCACGGAAAAACTGAGGGTGTCCATGGACAGCGGGGATCGAGGATGAGACTGGCGCGCCTCATCGCAGGCCTGCAACCGGCCGCCGTGACCGGTCTGGAGGGTGACGGGCCGGAGGTGGCATCGCTCCATTACCGTTCCCAGGAGGTCACACCGGGCGGAGTTTTCGTGGCCATGAGAGGGCAGGCGGCCGACGGTCACGACTTCATCGACGACGCGCTTCGCCGCGGAGCGGTTGCCGTGGTTGCAGAAAAACCCGTCGGCCGCGGCGTGGCCGTCATCGCCGTCCCCAGCGCACGCCAGGCGCTGGCCGAACTGGCGGCCGTCTTTTACGGCCGCCCTTCGGAGCACCTGACGGTCATCGGCGTAACCGGCACCAACGGCAAGACCACCACGACCTACGTAATCGAAAGTATTCTCGCCCAGGCCGGGATCCACGCCGGTATTATCGGGACCATCAATTACCGCTACGGCGGCAAGGCTTACGCGAACCCGGTGACGACCCCCGAGTCCCTCGACCTCCAACGCATCCTGGCGGACATGCTGGCGGCGGGCGTGACCCACGTGGTGCTCGAAGCCTCCTCCCATGCCATCGATCTGTCCCGGGTTCACTGCTGCTGGATGGACGTTGGCGTCTTCACCAACCTGAGTCAGGACCACCTCGACTACCACGGTACCATGCGGGCCTACTGGGAGACTAAAAAACGGCTTTTCACGGAGCACCTCGCCGCGGGCCCCAAGGCCGGCCGGGTCGCCGCCGTCATCAACACCGACAGCCCCCACGGCCGGGAACTCGCGGCCTTGTTGACTTCCCGGGTGATCCCCGTCGGCACGGGCGAAGGCTGCACGGTTCGCGGTGCGAACATGACCTGCAGCCTGCAGGGCATCCGGGGGGTCCTCGAGCTCGGCCGGGCGCGCATGGATTTCGCCTCCCTGCTGGTCGGCCGCCACAATGTCGAAAACATCCTCTGCGCCGTCGGCGCGGCTACGGCTCTGGACCTGCCGCCGGAGGCGATCCGAAGCGGCATTGCAGCCCTCTCCTGTGTGCCGGGCCGGCTCGAGCGCGTCGCGACCCGCAGCGGGCGGTTCGTCTACGTGGATTACTCCCACACGCCGGACGCCCTCGAGAATGCCCTCCACGCCCTGCGGGAGCTGGCCACCGGACGCCTCATCTGCGTCTTCGGCTGCGGAGGGGACCGCGACCGCACCAAACGGCCGATCATGGGGGCGATTGCAGCACGTCTGAGCGACCTGGCGGTGGTCACCTCGGACAACCCGCGCACCGAGGACCCTCGGGCCATCATCGAGCAGATCCTGCCGGGGGTGCGGGAACAGGGTCTGATGCAGGTCGACGCCGACCACCTGGGGTCCGTTTCGGCCGGCAAGGCCTTCGCGGCCGAGCCTGATCGGCGCCGGGCGATCGAGACCGGCATCCGTGCAGCGCGGCCTGGGGACACGGTGCTGATCGCCGGCAAAGGGCACGAAGCCTACCAGGTCATCGGTAAGCAAACCATCCATTTCGACGACCGCGAAGAAGCGGCACGCGTGCTGGACCAACTGGAAGAAAACGCGAAGCTGACTAACGTATAACTGATTACGTGTTGATTGTGTCTTTTTACTCATTACTCATAACTCGTCACTGACCATGTGGACGGTTCAAGACATCCTGGAGGCCACCGGCGGCGAGCTGGTGGCCGGCGAGCGCGATCAACGCTTCAGTTCCATTTCCATCGACTCGCGCCGCATCGCCGCCGCCGAGCTGTTTATCGCCATCCGCGGGGAGGTGCACGACGGACACCGTTTTATTCCGGAGGTCCTCGGCCGCGGCGTGCGCGGCCTTGTCGTCGGCCGCAGCCGCGTCGGCGAGCTGCCCTCCGGGCTGCACCAGGGCCAGCGCATCGCCTGTGTGGCCGTGGCCGACACGACCCGCGCGCTGGGGGACCTGGGGGTCTACCACCGCAGACGCTCGCGGGCCGAAGTGATCGCCATCACCGGCTCCAACGGCAAGACCAGCACGCGCCGGATGGCCGTCGAGGTCGTCTCCCGGCGGTTTGCGGTCCTGGAGCCGGTCAAAAACCTGAACAACCAGATCGGCGTTCCCCTCACCCTGTTCGAACTTGCGCTGCGGCACGACTGGGCGGTCCTCGAACTCGGCACGAACCGGCCGGGTGAGATCGCTCGGCTGGCGGAGATGTGCATCCCGAATGTGGGGCTGATCACCAACATCGGGCCGGCCCACCTCGAGGGCCTCGGCTCCTTGGAGGGGGTTCTGGCCGAAAAAGGCGCTCTGCTCGCTGGCCTCGCACCGGGCGGTCGCACGGTGCTCAACGCGGACGACCCGCTCCTGCGGCGCCTGGCCGGAGAATGCGGCGCCGAGACGCTCCTGTTCGGCTTGGCCGACGACGCGGCCGTGCGGGCGGAGCGGATCGAGGAAACCGCTCGAGGGATCGATTTCGAGCTGGCTCTTCCGGGGCAGCGGACGGCCGTTCACCTTAATGCGCATGGCCGCTTCATGGTGCACAACGCCCTGGCAGCGGCGGCGGTGGGGCAACTGCTCGGTCTGAGCAGCGAGGAGATTCGTATAGGGCTGGAGAAATTCACCCCTGTTCAGGGCCGGATGAGCGTGCGCGCGCTGGCCGGCGGGATCCATCTGATCGACGACACCTACAACGCCAACCCGGCGTCCATGGAGGCCGCCATAGCCACGCTGAATCACCTGCGCGGAGATGCCCGGGGTCTGCTGGTGACCGGCGATATGCGCGAGCTGGGCCCCGATTCAGCAGCGCGGCACCGTGACATGGGCCGCCTGGCTGCGCGTACCGGCGTCTCCATGCTGCTGGCGTGCGGGGACTTCGCCGCGGCTATCGGGGACGGCGCCCGCGAGGATGGCATGGCGCCGGTCGACATCGTTACCGGCTCTCAAGCCGACATCGGCGCGATTCTGCTGCGGGAGCTGAGGAATGGCGACTGGGTGCTGGTCAAAGGCTCTCGCGCCATGGGCATGGAAGCCATCGTCGACATCATCCAGCAGTGGGCGGAAGGCCGAAGGAGCTGAGGCATGCTGTACCATCTGCTCTATCCGCTGCACACCGTCTTTTCAGTCCTGAACGTGTTCCGGTACATCACGTTCCGGACGATCTATGCGAGCCTGACGGCCTTCTTCATCTGCTTCTTTCTGGGGCCCTGGGTAATTGACCGGCTGTCCCGGCTACAGGTCGGCCAGTACATCCGCGACGATGGGCCCAAGAGCCACCTCGGAAAGGCCGGGACTCCCACCATGGGCGGGATCCTTATCGTCGGATCGATCGCCGTTTCCACCCTCCTGTGGAGCGAGCTGACCAATCCCTTCATCTGGATCGGTCTGCTGGTGCTGCTCGGGTTCGGCCTCATCGGCTTCATCGATGATTATCTGATGCAGATCAAGAAGCAGAGCAAGGGACTCAGCGTGCGCGGCAAGCTGGCACTGCAGACCGGGCTCGCCCTTGTCGCCGGGGTCCTGGTCTGCGCGATCCCCAATTTTTCCACCGAGGTGACGGTCCCCTTTTTCAAAGACGTGACCCCGGATCTAAAGTGGGGCTATGTGATCTTCGCCATACTGGTCATTGTCGGAGCCTCCAACGCCGTCAACCTGACCGACGGCCTGGACGGTCTGGCCATTGGGCCGATGAGCATCGCGGCGGCCACCTACATGATCTTCGCCTATGTCGCCGGCAACGTGAAAATCGCCAATTATCTGCAGATCACCTACGTTCCCGGCTGCGGGGAGATCACCGTGTTTTGCGGGGCCATCGCCGGAGCCGGGCTAGGGTTTCTATGGTTCAACGCCTTTCCGGCTGAGGTCTTCATGGGAGACACGGGGTCTCTCTCGCTCGGGGCGGCCCTGGGGGTCATCGCCGTAATCACCAAGCAGGAGATCCTTCTGGCCCTGGTCGGCGGGCTTTTCGTGATCGAGGCCCTTTCGGTGATTTTTCAGGTAGGGTTCTTCAAGATGACCCGCGGCCGACGGATCTTTCGCATGGCGCCGCTGCATCATCACTTTGAATTGAAGGGTTGGCCGGAGCCCAAGGTCATCGTGCGGTTCTGGATCATCGCCATCGCCCTGGCGCTGCTGGCCATGAGTACGTTGAAGTTGAGGTAAGGTTCGATCTGATCTGAGCGGTCTTTATTATAGAATCATGCGGATAGGCCCGGAGGGGTCTAAACGCAGTGCGATACGGTCGCTCAATTTAGGTTCGATCAGGGTGTGCATCCCGTCCGGCTTCGTCCCGGGGCTGGCGACTGCCCTCCTCCGGCTCCGGGCGAAGCGGGCGGGGTTGCATCCAAAGGTCAGACAGGAAAGGAAAGTGCCTAAAATGCCTAAAATTGAGTTACGAGTTATGAGTCGGAGTTATGAGTGAGAGTCTTACTCATCACTCATCACTCATCACTCTGACTCATTACTTGTTTATAGTCACTCGTTGCTCGTTACTCATAACTCGTAACTCAGGATATGGATCTCCGCAACCAACGCATTTTAGTCGTCGGCCTGGCCCGCACCGGGATTGCCGCCGCGCGTTTCCTGCGGAACCGGGGGGCGCTCGTCCGGGCGACCGATATGGCGACTGAAGACCGGCTGGCGCCCGAGGTGAAGGCGTTGGGCCAGATGGGGATTGCCCTCGAGCTGGGAGGCCATCGACCGGAGTCCTTCACCTCGGCGGATCTGATCGTGGTCAGTCCCGGGGTCCCTCACACGATTCCCCCGCTGGCAGCGGCGCGCGCCCAGGGTATTCCGGTGATCGGCGAGATGGAGCTCGCCGGCCGCTTCGTTCGGGAGCCCATCGTGGCGGTCAGCGGGACTAACGGCAAGACCACGGTCACCGAAATGGTGGGGGCGATGCTCGCGGCCTCGGGCCGCCGGGTGTTCGTGGGCGGCAACATCGGCACCCCGCTGATCGGTCATGTCGACAGCGGCGCGAGCGTCGAGGTAGTGGTCGCCGAGGTCAGCAGCTTTCAGTTGGACACCATCACCGGCTTTCGTCCGGCGGTGGGGGTCCTGCTCAACATCACGGACGACCATCTGGACCGGTATCCCGACTTTGACGCGTACGCGGCAGCCAAGATGCGGCTGTTTGAAAACCAGCGTGCCCGGGACATCGCGGTCCTGAACGGGAGCGACCCCGTCATCGGCGGCCGCGCCGCCGCCATTCGCAGCCGCAAGCTCTTTTTCAGTCGGTCGGAGCCAGCCGGGGCCGGCGCCGCCGTTGCTGGCAGCACGCTGACCTTATGCCTGCCCGGCCGGGATCCCGTCCGACTCAGCCTGGCGGCGTTCAAACTCCCCGGCCCGCACAACGCCGAGAACGCAGCCGCCGCGTCGCTGGCCGCCCTGGTTGCCGGTGCGGGTCCCGAGGGGATCCAACGGGTGCTCGACACCTTCGCGCCCGCCCGCCACCGCCTGGAAGCGATCGCCACCGTCGATGGCGTCAAGTATGTGAACGACTCCAAGGCAACCAACGTGAATGCCGTCCGCCGCGGGCTGGAGTGTTTCGGCGGCGGCGTGGTCCTGATCATGGGAGGGGTTGACAAGGGCGGTGATTTCGGACTCCTCCGAGATGCGGTTCGCAGCCGGGGCCGCGCCCTGATCCTGCTGGGAGGGACCCATGATCGTATCCGCGCGGCGCTGGGTAGGTTGGTTCCGACGCGTGAGGCAATGTCCATGCGCGAGGCCGTCCAGGCGGCCCGGGAGATGGCTGCCGCCGGCGATGTGGTCCTGCTCGCCCCCGGCTGCGCCAGCTTCGACCTCTATGCGAATTACCAGGAACGCGGCGATGATTTTCGCCGTGAAGTCCTGAGACTCAAGAAGAGTAACGAGTAACGGGCAACGGGTGAACTACAGCGATTAACATTTAACATGTAACGATTAACCAGAAATCGGTTGGGGGAAAAGGCAAACCGCCGTGGCCATCGCGACCGCCGCAAGCGCATCCCGAGCACCGAGCACGACCTATGACGTACAACTGCTCTTTCCCGTGCTCTTCCTGGTGGGCATCGGCATCGTCATGGTCTACAGTGCGAGCTCAGCGCTGGCCCTAAAGAAGTTTGGCTCGGATTATTACTTCCTGAAGAAGCAGGCGCTGTTCGCCTTGGTCGGTATCTGCGCTCTGGTCCTTTGCCGGCATGTGCCCTATCGGGCCTACCGGGCCCTGGCCTATCCGCTGCTGGCCGTCGGGCTGGGGCTGCTCTGGGCCGTGCTGGCGTCGCCCTTGAGCGTAGTGGCCGGCGGCGCTAGCCGCTGGCTGCGCCTGGGGCCGGTGCAGTTTCAACCCTCCGAGTTGGCCCGCTTCGCGCTCATCGTGTACCTGGCCTACTCCATGGAAAAGAAGGCGGACCGGATCAAGGATTTTTCCATCGGGTTCATGCCCCATGTGGTCGTCATGGGCATCCTGGCCGTCATGATCCTCAGGCAACCGGATTTCGGCTCGGCGGCCATATTGGCCTTCCTGACTTGGATTATGATGTTCATCGGCGGGGTGCGCCTGACCTATCTGGGCGGCTCCTGCGCGGCCCTGGTGCTGCTCGGCTGGTATTACATCACATCGGCCGGCTACCGCCGGAAGCGCTGGGACAGCTACTGGGACCCCTGGCAATTCAGTGCCGACCAGGGATACCAGGCCACCCACTCCCTCATGGCCTTCGGCTCGGGCGGGTGGTGGGGGACCGGCATCGGCAAGAGCTACCAGAAGCTGTTCTACCTGCCCGAGCCGCATACGGACTTCATTTTCTCCGTGATCGGCGAGGAACTGGGGGTCGCCGGCGTGCTGGTGATCGTATTGCTGTATGTCTTGATCGTGTGGAAGGGCATCCGCATTGCGCGCCGAGCGCCGGATCTCTTCGGGTGCTACCTGGCCATCGGTCTCACGGTGGCCCTGGGACTGCAGGTCTGCATCAATATGGGGGTCACCCTGGCACTGCTTCCGACCAAGGGGCTGACGCTGCCCTTCGTCAGCTATGGCGGGACCTCGCTGGTGCTGAACATGGCTATGATCGGAGTTCTGATGAACATCGGTGCATCGGGCAAAACCGCGCGAGGCCTCGGATGAAAACAGGCGGCTGCATGCATACGCTGTGTTTTCAGCTGGCCTGGCCGGTCGATCCGGCTGCGGTGGCGAAGACCGCCGCGGATACCGGCCGGCTGGAGAGCGACCGGCCCCTGCGAGTGGTCTTCGCCGGCGGCGGCACGGGCGGTCACCTCTTCCCGGGGATTGCCGTGGCCGAGGAAATCCGCGCCCGCGACTCCCGCAACCGGGCGCTCTTCGTCAGCCGCGGGAACGAATTCGAGCGAGCGGCTCTGGGCCGGGCCGGATTCCGACTGGAAACCATTTCCGTCGAGGGGCTCAAGGGCCGCGGCTTGAGGAACCAGGCGCGAGCGCTCTTCCAGCTGCCGTGGAGCGTGGCTCGATCCGCACGCCACCTGCGGGCGTTCCGGCCCGAGCTGGTGATCGGGCTGGGCAGTTACTCGGCCGGACCGGTCGTCATAGCCGCCTGGCTGCTGGGGATTCCGATTGCCCTGTGCGAACAGAACACTTTGCCCGGCATTACCAATCGGGTTCTGGCCCGCCTGGCCGACCGGATCTTCACTTCCTTCGAACAGACCGGCGGCCTCGATCCGCACCGGGTGCTCTGGACCGGCAACCCTCTGCGCCGCGAGATTGTAAGCGCCGCCGCACGGGGCATTCCCGGGGAGCCCGTCGCTCCGCACCGGCCGTTCACGGTCCTGGTGATCGGCGGCAGCCAGGGGGCCCACAGCATCAACATGGCCGTGGCCGCCGCCTTGGATCGGCTCTGCGACCGGAGCCGGTTTTTCTTCATCCACCAGACCGGGACGGCGGACGAAGCACAAGTCCGCGAGGCCTACCGGCGGGCCGGGACAAACGCACGAGTCCAGGCCTTCTTCGAAGACATGGGCGTTCAGTATCGCCAGGCCGATCTGGCCATCTGCCGGGCCGGGGCCACAACTGTGGCGGAAATCACGGCCCTGGGGAAACCGGCCGTTTACATTCCGTTCCCCTTTGCGGCGGACGATCATCAGCGTCTCAATGCCCGGAGAATTGTCGAGGCCGGCGCGGCTGAAATGATCCCCGAGGAGCAGCTGGACGCTGCGCAGCTGGGCGAGCGCATCGTCTTTTATGCCGCCCACCCGGAGGTTTTAGCACGCCTGGCCGAGCGGGCGGCGCGGCTGGGGAAACCCGACGCCGCCCGGCGAATCGTCGATGAATGCTATCGTCTGGTCGGACAACAGGCGTTAGGGCGGACCACCGGCCAGTAGGCCAACGGGCCGGCGGGAGGACGGTAGACCGGATCATGTACCTCAAAAAATACCACATCCACTTCGTGGGCATTGGCGGCATCGGGATGAGCGGCATCGCCGAACTGCTGCTCAACCTGGGATACCGGGTGTCCGGCTCGGATCTGAAAACCTCCGACATCACCGACCGCCTTGCCGCGCTCGGGGGAGTCATTCATATCGGCCATGCTGCCGACCGGGTCGAGGGCGCCGATGTCGTGGTGGTCTCCTCGGCGGTTCGGCCGGACAACCCGGAGGTGTTGGCGGCCCAGCGAGCTTCGATCCCGGTAATCCCCCGGGCCGAGATGCTGGCCGAGCTGATGCGCCTCAAGTACAGTGTGGCGGTGGCCGGTGCGCACGGCAAGACCACCACAACTTCCATCGTGGCGGCTGTGCTGGTCAGCGGCGGCCTGGACCCCACGGTGGTCATCGGCGGCAAGCTGATAAGCGTCGGCACCAATGCCGTGCTCGGAAAGGGGGATTTCATTGTGGCCGAGGCGCATCAGCTCGGCCAGCATCTCGGCCCGGGGGATTACCGGGATCGAAGCTCGCTGGGCCGCCAACACCTCCGGGTTGTCCGGCCGA